>WVZK01000188.1 GCA_011772475.1 Candidatus Aminicenantota bacterium
ACCCCTGGTGGCCATCTCACAGCTCGCACTCGACCGAACCCACGTCATCTGCCTGGTCCTGCTGCTCCTGATAAGCCCCCTGGCATGGTTACACTGCCTGACAAAAGGCAAGAAAAGAGCTTAGAGTAAGGAGTAAGCAGTAGGCAGCAAGGAGGAGGCAGTAAGCAGATTAAAAAGTACGGAGTAAGGAGTAAGCAGTAAGCACTGGTTTGCTCGAATAGGGAAACGAATCACTCCGAAAGGAGTAGGAAGTAAGCAGATTAAAAAGTACGGAGCAAGGAGTAGGCAGTAAGCAGTACACAGCAGACAGCTCGAGGAGCGTTTCGCTTGAGGCCGATAGCATAGGGTAGGAAGTGCAGAAAGGTTATGAGTGGCAGATTTGGCCCTTGTGGAATAAATTGATCGGGAACTATCCTCCCAACGCTTTACACTACATTGATGTCTGTCTGTAACACCTATCTCCAGGGATGACTTTAAACCAATTCTCTCAACTCTTCCAAGGTCAATCCAGCTTTCTTGAGGATGTTATTTAGCGTACCTTTTTTAAGCTCTTTATGGAATGGGACAATAACAGAGATATTTTTTCGAGGTTGTGTAGGAAAATGTGGCTGCCCCTCTGGTGATCAACGACAAATCCACAGCGCCGTAAGGCTTTGACTATTTCTCTCCCGGAATAAGTTCTGGTCATAAAGAAACTTCCACTTCTCTAAGATTCACTCCTGGCATGCCCTTAATCTCATTTAACTTCTCAATCCCTTCCAAATAACAGAGGATGGCTTCCTTAGCATTCTCTAAGGCTTCTTCCTCAGTTTCACCCTGAGTGAAGCACCCCTCAAGAACCGGTACAGACACGTTAAACCCTCCCTCTTCGGCTGGCTCAAGAACTACATAAAATCTCATCAGACCCTCCAATTTTTTATTTCAAACATAATGTAAAAGATCTTTAACAAATCAATATATCATCAAACTGTTTTAAAATCACCCCGAAATAAGGAGCCCGAATCTCCAATCTTGAGAACTTAAGGGGAGACTGGCAACGGCGAATCTGGGGGCAAACCTTCACTATTCACTAAAATTTTGGGAAAATTTGCCACCAGGTATTGATATATCCCCCCCATTGTTCTGCTCATTGCCTTCGCAGGATTAGTGTCCCCTACCCTGTTTATCTTCTCTATGTAACACAAGAACAGAGAAAAACTCAATAGTAAAGTCTGACCCCAGGCCCAGTTCCCCTCGCGTGGACCGGGTCCCTTCTTGACATAAACCCGCTGACAAATTTTGGAAGGAATGCGAAATTTTTGCATTCTTTCCTTTCCCCCGCTCCCTGCGGGGCAAAGGTGATATACGATTTTTATCGTATTCACTATTTCGTGTTCTGTCGGCTTATGTTCCAAAAAATTCAATTGTTACAAGTAAATGGCCTCCCAAAAGGCCAATTCTCAGGCCAACGAAAAATATTACTCTTTGGCACTATTTTTGCTGAATTTTGGGAGTGGAATACTGGATAAGGATTATCAAGCATCGAAATCATATAAAATCGATAA
>WVZK01000095.1 GCA_011772475.1 Candidatus Aminicenantota bacterium
ATATTATATATATTTTTTATTATTACTATAATAATGGTTGACAGTTAGTGTTGAATCCTGATAAATGAATCGACAGAAGAGAGTTAAGATTAAATGAAGAAACACTTTACAAAAAACTAAGAATGTAAGAATGAAGGAGGAAGTTTGATGAAAAGACTCATTATCACTGGAGTGATGGCTTTGGCTCTTATGGCAGCCATGGTAACATCAGCTTGGGCCCAGGAATGGGCGATTAAGGCAGATTTAACTGATAGTTGCTCCTGCAATCCAGCTTGCCCTTGTGTTTTTGGTTCCCCACCAACTCTTGGTTATTGCGATGATGTTGGGCTGGTCGAAATAAAGCAAGGTAACTATGGAGATGTCAGTCTTGATGGGATATCTTTGGTTTTCACAAGTCGCTTTGGAGAATGGGTGAAATTTTCCATAAACAAAGACGCCACGGATGAACAGGCAAAGGCGGCAGCAAAGCTCATGGCGGCAATCGGCTTTAAACCTTCTGGTACGAAGGTCTTATTAATTGAGAAAGTTCCTATTTCGATTGAGCGGACTGAAGATAGGATTAAGTTCTCTATCCCATCCACCACAGTTGAAATTGAAATGATGAAAGGATTAAATGGAAAGCCTATCAAGATACAAAATATTTCTGCTCAAAATGTTCCTCTGCCTCTTCTCATTGACCACACACAGTATAAGTCCATCACTCTTAGCCACGATAGCAAGGATAAGAAATTCAGCTATTCCGGCACAAACGGCTTAACAGCAAGATTAGAGGCCACTAGCAAGAAATGAATTCTATCTATTAATAAAAATAGCGAGGAACAGTAGCTGAAACAGGACTGCAATGAATTCCTCTCCCTCGGGAAGGACGCTGACCCTGGGATAGCTGAGGTAGAGGATGCGAGGAAGAGGCTGGCTGGATTGAGGAATCATTGAAAAAATGTCGCGAAATTTAATTATTTCACACCATATCCACTAGAACCTGCAGCCCATCAGGTTTCATGAGCTTTCACAATCCGTTGGACAAGATTGTAATGATTGTGTCTAATAGGTCTGCTCTTCAATTTTTATAGAGGAGGAAAAATGAAAATAAACAGAAGGAATTTTCTAGCATTTGCTGGCGTGAGCTCTGCTGCATTCTTGTCTGGCCGAATGGACTTTAATAGACCACATCAGGAAAGTAATTACCAGAACAGTTCTTATCATGACGTCTGGATCGAATTGAAGTTAGAGAATTTGGGATGGAATCTGGAACAAATAAGAAAGTTTGTCAAGGTTCCAATCATGGCTGTTATAAAATGCAATGGCTACGGCCATGGTCTGGTGGAAGTGGGCCGCTATTTGGATCAAAAAGAAATCGATGCTCTTATGGTAGTCAGTCTCCCCGAAGCACTCAAATTAAGAGAGGCGGGTGTTTCCTGCCCTGTTCATAATTTCGGTCCCCTTCATGAGGATGCTGCCGAGATTCTCATTAATAAAAACATATCTCAATCTATATTTACAGAAAAAGCTCAGAAACTGAGCGCCGCCGCCCTCAAGATTGGGAAAAGGATAGATGTCCATATTCATGTGGATACTGGAATGGCAAGGATGGGAATCCCTTATTATGAGGCTCTGCCTTATATTAAGAAAGTAGCCGGTTGGAAAGGCCTTCGGATAAAAGGGATTTCTACTGCCATGAGTGAAGATAATGAGTTGGATAAGGAACAGATTAAACGTTTTGAAATCCTATGTAAGCATGCGGAGAGCGAGGGAATCTCTTTGGGAATAAAGCATGCAGTGAGCTCTACTGGAATTTTTTCTCAAAGGTCTTCTTACCTGGATATGGTCCGGCCCGGTCTGCTT
>WVZK01000157.1 GCA_011772475.1 Candidatus Aminicenantota bacterium
TCAAAATTATTGGAGGTATAATCTTCATAAAAAAATACTCTCTTAACATATCGAGTTGCAGCTAAAGTACACTTAGCTAGAGTACGGTGGTCTTGATGGATATCATCGATGTAATTAACATAGACTTCTTTGGGATTTATCTCTCCGATTACGCTGTCAATATGAGAGATTATCTCTCTTTCGTTGGGCAACTCAGTATCAATGTATCCGCCCCAAAATATTTTCTTTACACCCAGTAATTTCACCGCTTTCTCCTGCTCTTTCTGCCTTTTTTCTGGATCTCCTCCGTATTCTCCTCTGGTCAAAACCATAAAATATATATTTTCCCCTTTCTTAGCAAATTTAAGAAAAGTGCCTCCGCATCCATATTCAATATCGTCTGGATGTGCTCCCAATGCTAAAATATTCAATTCATTCTCCTTTTTTTAAGATTGAAAGACTTTCTGGTCCACAATTAAACAATAAATCTACTACTGACATATATGGCTCGAAATTCCCATAAAGCTGAGAATATTGAGGATGCTTATAGTCTTGAAAGATTACTTCAATACCTTCCTTGGAAAATTCGTCTAAATTCATGTATTTTGCGCCGTCTTTGCCCGAGAGGTAAACATCTCCTCCTACATGCTTGCAAATATCAATCAACCTCTCAGTCGGCTCTTCTCTTGATTCATATTTTGAGGCCTTGACCAGCTTTTTTTCCGAAATGCCTAAGGCCTTCACCACATATTCTATCATATGGATATTAATATCGACTAAATGCCTCCAATCTTGCGCATAGGTCTTTTCAAAAAATTCAATATGACCTTTGAAAAATGGAGCCTTAGAATAATTTGTTACCAATGCGTTCAGATGTTTTTTTCCCCACCATACTGTGTTATTGATCTCTACTTCGCAAATTTTCTGCATGAATTTGTGAATAACCGGGACAGAAAGCCACTGCCACCCTTCGGTTGTTTTAATCCTATTCCGATTCTGCCATTCGTTCTTTTTAAACTGGACATTATCCAAGAATACGAATATATCGCTTCTTTCAATTTTATCAAAGTATCCCAGCCAAGGTAAGTATTGGGGTTGATGGACGGAAACAATCATATGCTTTTATGCCCTGTTTATTCCGGCAATATCACAAATTTAAAACAGCTCCAAATATTTACGTCACATATAGTGCTCGGTAGAATTTGACTTTCTACCTGGAATTTATTCTTAGGAATTAAGAATTTTCGAATGAGTAATATAGGTCTAACTCAGCCTCAAAGGTGTGCTTAGAGATCATTCTCATCTAAGGCTTTATCAATGCTTACTACGGTCGCCTTTGCTAAATCGATCCTCATCGGCGTCTCAGGGGGTTTTCCATCAGCATCGAAAAAGATCTCAACGATAGGGCGCAAAGGAAGTTTCTTATTAACAGTAATGACCCTTCCAATTGCACCACTGTTTAATAATACAAAGCTTCCCGGAGGATATGGGGAGACCGAATTCAAAAAAACTTTTACGAGTTCAGGCTCAAAAGAATTCTTTTCCTCTTGGACTATCGTCTTTACTGCCTGATAGGGAATAATTTTTTCCCTGCGATAGGGGCGGGGATGTGTTATGGCTTCATAAACCTCAGCTATAGCAACAATTTTGGCATAGTCAGAAATCTCATCTCCTCTTTTCCCATCAGGATAGCCTGATCCATCCACCTTCTCGTGGTGTTGATGAACAACTTCAGTTGCGCATTCAGGAATACCTTCAATTCTGGTCAGAAGTTCTACACCAAAAATCGTATGCTTTTTAACATGACTGAACTCTTCTCTGGTCAATTTAGAAGGTTTGTTTATTGTTTCTTGAGGAAGCTTCAGATAGCCAATATCATGCACTAAACAAGAAACACACAAATTTATGAGTTCGCTCCTGCCGTACCCATGAGCTAAACCAAGGTTTGTGGCTAGAATTGAAGCGTTCACTGAATGGGCATAAAGAAAATCTTCCTGCTTTCCAAGATAGGAAAAGATGTGTACTAAAGATAATAACATGTTATTGTCAGCACGAAGTATATCTGTGATTATTTCGGCGAGGCTGGCAAGTTTTCTCTCGGCTACGGTTTTTCCCGCTTTGATTTCATCCATTATCAGCATTAAATGAAGAACCATATCCTCGTATGTTTTCTTTAATTCGGCTAAGCTTTCCTTACTCTTTTTTATCTCAAAAGCTTCTGATATCAGACCAGGCTTCTCCTCATATTTTGTACCTGAGGATTTCCTGATAATCTCAGATAATTTAACCATGATGTATTATAGGTCTAAGCCGTGCGCTGATTTTTTGGCTACATCTGAATTTATTTCCTTAAGTCCTTTCGTGTATCCTACCAGCAGGGACATGTCGCAGATTGAATTTATCATCCGCGGAACTCCTTCTGCCTCTTCCCATATTGTAGCACAGGCACGACTTGCAAAAATCTTTTTTTTGGTCCCGGCTATTCCTAATCTGTGGACTATATACTTTTCAGTGTCTTCCTTGTTCAACGGATTTAAATGATACCTTAGTGTCAATCTCTGTTTTAGCTGTTTAAGCTCGTCTATTTTTTCCCGTAATTCAGGCTGCCCTATAAGGAGAAGCGTCAGTAGAAATCTATTATTGAGCTGAAAGTTCAACAGAAGCCTCAGCTCTTCGAACGCCATGAGATCTCTAATAGCTTGGGCTTCATCTATGATTAGAACCGTGTCTTTTCCTTTGTTCATATTGTCGTAGAAGCGCTGATTGAGCTCCTTCAGTAGTTTTGTTTTGGGCATCTTCTTTGAAATCTTTATGCCCAACTGCAAACAAATTTCTCTTAAAAGCTCAAGGGGATTTAACATAGGATTGGTGACCAGCGCTATTTCATATTTATCCTGCGGTAATATTTCAAAAATCAGCCTGCTCATTATTGTTTTGCCGCAGCCGTACTCACCCGTCAACAAAGCTGCTCCTTTTCGCTCCTTGATCACATAAGTCAATCTTGTAGCAGCTTCTAAGTGTTCATGGGAAAGATAAATAAAGCGTGGGTCTGGAGTATTTTCGAAGGGTTTTTCTTTCAATCCCCAGTGTGCTTCATACATATTTAGTTTAAGAAAGCAGAATTATTCTTTTCTTTAATTCTAGGCATAACTATAAATAAATAGGATATTCATGTCAAATTATTATTTTAGAGAAACCCGCTCGATTTACTTTAAGGCTCGTTTAATATAGCATAATAATCTCCCAGGGACTGGATTAACGAATGGCACCTATACGCAATGAGAAATCATAGCAAAAAATCCTTTTTCATCTTGATCGTCGCCTTTATGGTCTTTCCTGTTAATTGTTTCGCCCAGCCTGATGAAGATATTCACGAATATATTCAGGCTCAAGGACTGATTGATGTCAGAACAGATTTCAGCGATGGGGCTCATACGCTCGAATATCTTATTAAATCGGCGAAGGAAAGAGGGATTGATGTTCTTTTCATAAATGACCATGACCGGAAAGTCCTGGAATATGGCATACGTCCTTTTCAAAATATCTTGAAGAAAAGAGTCGAAGAGCCCTCAATCAATAAAAACGGAGCAGAAAATTACCTGAAGATGATCGAAGAAGCCTCAAAGAAGCACCCAGATTTGATTTTAATCCCAGGGGCAGAGTCTGCACCCTTTTATTACTGGAGGGGGAGCTATTTTAAAAAGACCCTGACTGTCTGTGATTGGGAAAGACATCTATTAATCATCGGTCTCGATGAGCCTCAAGATTATAAGCAACTGCCGATACTTCACAATGGTTTTTCCACAAAATATTATCTCTCATCAATTTCCGCGGGTTTTTTTCTCTCTATTGCTCTTCTGATACTCGGTCTGTTCATGATAAAATGGAAGGGAATTATCAGGTATTCCGGAATTGTTATTTCTGTCTTAGCTCTGCTTCTTCTTTTCAATAATCATCCTTTCAAAAGCTCCCCTTATAACCAGTACCAAGGATACCAAGAAATCTCCCCCTACCAGTTGTTGATAGATTACGTAAATTCCCGAGGGGGAATGGTTTTCTGGAATCATCCAGAAACAAGGTCAGGAAAGGCAAAGCTTGGTTTTATTTTCAGAGATACTCTCCCTTACCCTCAAGTGTTGATTGAATCTACGAATTATACAGGCTTTGCTTCTTTGTATGGAGATGCAACAACAATTATAGAGCCAGGCAACATCTGGGACAAAGTTTTAAAAGAGTACTGCTCAGGCCAAAGAGAAAATCCTGTCTGGGGAATCTCATCTGCTGATTTTCATAAAGAGGGAGGGGCTGGCGAAAAATTAGGAAATTTTGCCAGCTTCTTTCTGGTGAAAAGCAAATCAAAAAAGGATATTTTAGATGCTCTAAGAGAAGGCAGAATGTATGCCAGCAGAGGTTATGTTCCTTTCCCAAAACTAATTCTTGAGGATTTCTCAATATCTGATTCTGAAACTTCGCAGAAAGCAGTTATGGGGAAGGAGATAATCTCTAAAGGTTATCCGATCATAAACATTAGTATCTCAACGAATGATCCAGAGAAAGGAAATTCAGTAACTGTTAGACTGATTCGATCCGGAGATCTTTTAGAGACCTTCTCTGCAGAAACTCCGTTGACAATGAATTTTAAAGACGATTTCTTTGAGGCAGGAAAAAAGATATATTATCGCCTGGATGCGAGAGATATAAGAGGAAGGAGATTAGTTTCTAATCCTATATTTGTGAAATTTCAACAATAAAAGGAGACTTGATTCCCGGAATCAAATCTTACAGAATCAAGGAATAAAGAACTTACTACTACTTACCCTTAGCTATCATCCATTCTCTTGCTGCTATAGCTATGGCAAATAAAAGACATGCCTGGGTAAATTGAAGAAAAGCCTGGGCTTCAATTCCCATTATAGGTTTTACCATGAGCCGTGAGATTATGCCTACGATCAAGCTGATAGCAGCCACGACTATGAATGCTTCACAAATTCTTCTCATCTTATCCCTTCCTCCTTTGCGATGATAATATGGCTTCATCCTTTTAATGTCAAGCATTTTTTCCTTTAGTGGGGTCAGGTCTTGTTTTTTGCTTTTGCCCGTACAAACTCAATTTATAATCGAGCATTGGACCGCAGTTAACACCGCTCTCTTTATAGATGAGCAGACGAGCCGAGCAGGGCAAAATCTCATCCTGAAGACAGGAGATACATGTGTCCCTTCTTCCTTATCATGAAATTTTTATGGGCTTGTATCAGATTTTTTGGATAGGCAAAAAACAAGACCTGACCCCTACGAGTTGACTTTTTCCTATTTTTTACTGATAATAGTGAAAAACTGGTGAAAAGGGAGCATCACCTAATGAGTTTACTTGATAAAGTTTATAAAAAAAGCGATTCAATCGTATCTCGAAAGATAGCTGACGAGTTTATATTGGTTCCGATTAAGCAGAATGTGGGTGATCTGGAAAGTATTTACACTCTAAACGAGGTCGCCACACGCGTTTGGGGACTAATTGACGGAAAAAAGAAAGTCAGAGAAATTAAAGATAAGATAGTTGAAGAGTTTGAAGTCACGCCTCAGGAGGCTGAAAAAGACCTAACCAACTTATTCAAGCAACTTATGGCGGTGGGAGCTATAATGAACGTTCAATGAGCCAAGGAATCATCTCCTCAATGAAGATGAGTTCCAATAGAGAGCCTGAGACGCCGAGGAAGAGTTCCATGGTTGGAAAAGAACCGACTGAACGAATCTTCCAAATAGAAAATCATAATCTGGCCTTCTCAGTTTGGCAGAAGGAGAGAATACGAGATAGAATATTGATTCATATAGATTCGCACCTCGATTTTGGTTGGATACCTGACAAGAAGCTTTATAAAATACTTCTGTCTAACAGTCTCAGAGAGGAAAATCCGCTCTCAAGCAGGAAAGTACATTGGTACCAACATGAAAAAGAGATAATGAAAACTGTCAATACAGGAAATTATCTTTACCCTGCGCTCAAGGACGGTGTTATCAGGGAGCTTTATTGGGTTGTGCCAGATAAAATTTGGGACATGCCAGAAGAGCGGGCGATAATAAAGAAAATCTTCCGGCAAATCCTCGAGAAAAATCCCAAAGAAAAAGCAGCGCCAATCCTTTCAGATGAGAACACTATGATAGCAACAATTTGCGGTCGAAAGTTCACTACCTGCAAACTGGACAACCTGCCCAAGATAAGAGAGAGTGTCCTTTTGGATATTGACGTAGATTTCTTTATAGTAAACTCTCGTCTTGAGGAAAAAGCCGGTATTACACCGCCGAATAAAAAGCCCTGGATGTGGCCTAGCGAGCTAATCGCTTTGCTTAAAGACAAGAGAATTAAAACTGATTGTGTGACTATCTCCTATTCGGTGGCAGAAGGATTTACTCCATTAGAATATAAATATTTAGGCGACCAGGTAACAAGTCTGCTTCGAAATCCTAATGAAATAACCGAGGGCTAAAACGGCTAAATCATTAGGCTAACTAAATAATATAAAGACGGTGTTTTAATATGGCCAAACCTGAAATTCTGGAAGAAGGCTACAGCGAATTCAGCGAACGATTTCACACCCAGAGCTCCAAACATAGAATCCCCACGGACGGAGCGTTCGAGGTTACATTTCGATGTAATCTCAGGTGCCGCCATTGCTATGTCGTTCAAGAGGAAGAAGCTGAGCTTTCAACTCAGGAGATTTATCGTATCCTGGATGAAATCGCAGAAGCAGGATGCCTGTGGCTGCTTATAACCGGAGGGGAGCCATTAACCAGAAAAGACTTCCAAGATATATATCTTTATGCTAAGAGAAAAGGATTCTTAATCACACTTTTCACTAACGGAACCTTAATCACTCCCGAAATAACTAATTTTCTAATAAAGTGGCCTCCTTTTACCTTAGAGATAACTCTTTATGGGATAACTCAAGAGACATACGAAAGATTTACCGATGTCCCCGGCTCCTTTAAACGCTGCATGAAAGGCATTAAACTTCTCACTGAAAAGAAAATTCCATTAAAGCTTAAGACTATGGTTACAACTCTAAATAAGGATGAGCTATGGAATATAAAGGAATTTGCCGAGAGTTTAGGAGCCGACTTTAGATTCGACCCTCATATAAGCCCACGAATTGATGGCTCTAAAGAGCCCTGTAAACTGAGAATTCCTGCTGAAGAGGTTGTCGAGCTTGATTTGATAGATGGTAGAAGGAGCGAGGAATGGAAGGAGTTTTGTCAGAAGTACTGGGGTAAAGTAAATGCTGATTTCCTGTATAACTGCGGAGGGGGGATATCTTCTTTTAGTATAGATCCTTATGGCAGACTGAGCATCTGTGAGGCGTCTCGCACGCCGAGTTATGATCTCCGGAGAGGCTCGTTTAAACAGGGCTGGTCTGAGTTTCTCACTAATCTTCGCCAACAAAAGGTTGTCAGGAATACAAAGTGCAGGAGCTGCGATCTAATCTCATTATGCGGCCAGTGTCCTGGCTGGGCGCAGCTTGAGAACGGCGATCCTGAATCTCCGGTCGAATACCTTTGTCAAATTGCCGAATTGAGAGCTGAGGTTTTTAAAACTGATCTATCCGAAGCTTCAACTCTCAATAAAGGAGGTGAATGAATAATGACAAAGAAAGGAAAAAGATTATATGAAAAACCTCGCATTAAGAAGGTAAAGTTAGTTCCTGAAGAGGCAGTATTACAGGGATGTAAAACCTTTTCAGCGGGCGCCTGGGGCGCCAATCCCCCAAGATGCACATTGAGAGGTGGACCTCAGTGCTCTGACCAGGGAAGTTAAAGAGCAGAGCCACCTGTTATCTTTCTTATTATCTCTAAAGTATGTAACGGAGTATCTAGGAAATTGAGTTAGTTGCCTACCGAGAAGGAAATAAGCACAGAACAAAGACTCAGTAGCAATATTTTCATCACCCTTTGCGGTTAATATTTTATAGGGCATTAATGTAATGAAAAAAAAGAACAAAGAGCGAAATCTAAACCTGGGAATTGCGGAGATTATTATCTCCCTAATCTCTGATGATAATAATGGGGGATTTTACGTAGATGATGTCTATAAAGGTTTCATTTCAGATGGAGTACCAGAAGTAACTCTCAGGGCACATTGGGGGGGTAATCCCCAATATGATTCAGGAAAAGAAGCTTTCGATTCAGGCATCACCTGGAGATTATTGCAAAAAAATAAAAAGATTATCCTCAAAACCATATCAAGAACTGCCGTTTTACAGTCAGATTTTAAAGCAGGTGATATTCATGTCCCTAAAGAAGGCGCTGGAAAGAGATTTCCGTTCCCGCTGAACTACCCCTTGTCCGAGGTTTTAATGATAAATCTACTCTCAAAAGGTCGAGGGGCAATGGTTCATGGTTGCGGCGTTGATGATAGCGGAGATGGGTATCTTTTTTTGGGTAATTCAACTCATGGTAAGTCTACGATCGCAAAACTATGGTCTAAAAACCAGGCGACAGTCCTTAACGATGACAAGGTCATAATAAGGGAAAAAGATGGAGAGTTTTGGATGTATGGAACACCATGGCACGGGGAGTTAAAGGAAGTCTCACCGCAAGGGTTGCTGATCCAGAAAATATTCTTTTTACGGCATGGGGAAAAAAATTCGGCAGTCCAAAAAAATGGTGCTGAGGCAGCTACTATGCTTATAGCCAGATGTTTTCCTGCTTTCTGGGATAAGAAAGGAATGGATTATACTTTAGGCTTGTGCCAACGACTAGTAAGTAAAATACCGTGTTATGAACTAAAATTTGTTCCTAACAGAGAAATCTTCAATTTCGTGAGGAATGTATAAATAGATGGGAAGAAGTATTAGCTCAACTGGAACTGATTTTTTAGGATTAAGCAAAGATATCCTTGAAAAAGGCAAATCAGTTCGTTTCCAGGCTAAAGGCTGGAGCATGNNGTTGAAAATTCCTCTATAAAAACTGGAGACGTTGTATTTTATTCCGCGTCTGGAAATAAAGTCATAGTTCATCGCCTTATTAGAAAACACAAACAAAAAGGCAAAACGATTGTGTTCATTAAAGGGGATGCAAACTTGAGCCCCCCAGAAAGGATGGGTATACAGAATGTCCTGGGTAAAGTAGTGGCAATAGAGAGAAACGGGCGGAAAAAAAGATTAGATACAAAATATCACCAGATAATAGGCCTACTTCTTTCTGGAATATCTCCGTTTAGCCGCTGGATCTATCCGATTGGGAGTATAGTGAAGCACAGCTGGCAGAGGCTGTTGGGGCGGCATTTTAAAGAGTCTGTAAAGTCTTAAGCTCTTGAGCATCTTTGTTAAATAATAATGAAAGAATATAATTGCGGTCAAATTAATGCTCTCGACTATACCTTTACGCTCTCCTGGCCTTATAAGTATATTCAGCGGCCTGTGTTAGAGAATCCGTTGTTTCTTTCCAAATCCGATATGGGGATAAAAAATGCTTTTAGGAGAGGATAATTGAGCTGGGCAGAGGAAGATCGATTACTGCTTTACTTTTGTCGAGAGGAAATAGCAGACGAAATTAAAGATAGAATAATCGAAGCAGAGGAAAATAATTTAGATTGGGATAGGTTCTTAAAAAAAGCGAAAGAAAACGGAGTTTCAGCTGTAGTTTATTCCAAGCTTAACAGAATTAAAAAAGACTGCCCTTGTATTCCTTTATTCGTTTTTGAAGAACTAAAGAAGATTTATTACATGAATGCAACCAAGAATTCTCTGATTTTTGAGGAATTGGGAAAGGTGCTTAACACATTTAGGAAAAGTGGGATTCAGGTAATAGCCCTTAAAGGTGCGGCCTTAGCAGAAAAAATTTATGGGAATTTAGCCTTAAGACCGATGACGGATGTTGACCTTCTGGTAAAAAAAGAAGACCTGTTTTGTTTGGATAAGCAGATGAAAAAATTAGGATACAGGCCCTCTGATATATCAATAGATGATATTGATTTTTCTTCAACATACCTGACAACTCTCGACTATCGAAGTTTTTCCGCGAATTCTGCTTCTTTTCACGTTCATTGGCATTTTGTAAATTCCACCGTTCCCAATGAATCTTATATTAAAAATATTAAAATTGAGGATATCTGGCGGGATGCAGAAAAAACCAAGATTGCCGATGAGGAAACACTGGTAATGGCGCCCCACCAGCTTCTAATCCATCTTTCAGAACATGCTCTCCGGATTACTCACTCTTTGAGTAAGCTCAGCCTTCTTTGCGACATAGGCGAGTCTGTGAATTTTTATAAAGAAAGATTGGATTGGGACCGGTTGATAAAAGATAGTCTCAAGTTCGACCTGAGTCAGATGGTCTACATAAGCCTTTATTTTGTACATAGATTTTTAGAAACAAAAATACCCGAATATGTTTTATTAAAGCTAAGGCCAGAGCGGCTAAGCCTGGGTGAAAAAATCTTTATGAATTTTTTATCAAAAAATAAAGGTTTTTCCGGCCTAAGCTATTT
>WVZK01000052.1:0-3946 GCA_011772475.1 Candidatus Aminicenantota bacterium
TCCAGAATGATTCACCTGAAATAGCCAGTCTTGCCCGTCGTTATCCAGCGGCCAGAAGGCAGTTTTTCCTTCTCTTCGACCTCTCATTTTCTTCACCAAAAGGAATACTGAGAGCCCGGGAAGCTGGCCTAAAATTCTTGAAGGACAATATTCTTTCACACGATTTGGTGGCTGTTGCGACTTCCTCAGTAACAAAAGGCATCCAAATAATAACCAATTTCACCAATGATAAGGCCCAACTCATAGGAGCAGTGGAATCTCTGGGATTAGTTCCTCAGACTCAAATCGCAAGAGGACCCGTCGGATTTATGTTCGGCCCTGTGGTTCCTTCTCAGATTCAAGCGCTTGATATTGAAAAAGCAAAGGAAAAAGCTGGAATGCTTGAGGATCAACTCATTAGCCAGGCCATACAAATCCAGCAGGCTCAATTGCAGGACTATAAGGGATATGTCCAAGACTATGTGGGCGCACTTAAAACGTTAGGGCAGGCACTGAACATCATCAAAGGAAGAAAACACCTGATACTCTTCTCTGAAGGTTTTGACATCAAAGTATTAACCGGAAAAACCTTGAAAGAATTAAGCGATGAGACAGAAGCCATTGCAGTTGATAGGATGGCTGTTTCCAAAGCGGATAAGGACCGCTTTGGTGATGCTACCCTGAGATTAGGTTTAACCCAGGCACTTCAGAATATATCAGCTTCGGATTGCCTTATCCATACCATGGATGTCGGTGGGCTAAGAGCCCCAGGCGATATCATCGACAATAAAGACAAAGACCTCTATTTTTCTCGTCGGCGAGGACAGGATACTCTCCATCTCCTTGCCGCTGATACGGGGGGCCAGGCCTACCGCAACCTGAATAATCTGGATAAACCCCTTGCTGAACTTCTCAACCTTACGAATTCATACTATTTATTGGGATATTATCCTGAAAATAAAAAAACTAAAGGGAAATTCCGAAAAATCAAGGTAACAGTTAAAAGATCAAATCTCGAGGTTTCATACCGTAAAGGTTATTACGAGGAAAAGCCTTATAAAGATTGCACGGATTTTGAGAAAAGATTGCAGCTCGCTGAGCTTGTGACCAAAGACATTTATAGAGACGACATAAAGGCAGAGTATTTTATCTCGGCCTTTGAGGGGACCGAGGATATCGCGAGAATACCATTGTTTCTCCAGCTCTCAGGAAAACAGTTTCTTGAAAAAAAAAGAAAACAAACGCAGCTTGAAATATACGGTTATGCTGTTGACGGCAACGGCAAGTTTAGAGATTTCTTCTATAATTGCCTTAATATCGATATCAATAAAGTCAAGAATAAGCTAAAAACCCACGGCATTAAATATTTTGATCTTCTCCTGGTTCCGCCTGGAGATTACAGGATAAAATGTATCATAATCGATAGCGAAACAGGAGAGACAGGAGTCATTTCTCAAGAGCTCTCAGTGCCAAGATACGAGGACCAGAAACTAATCGTCAGCTCTCCTATATTCATCGACAAAGACCCAGGCTGGCTGTCCATCCCAGGATATGATCCCCAAAAACCAACCGGACGGAAGAAGGGAGAAGGACTTCCCGTTGGTTATCCTTTCCTGATCGGAAAAGAAATATTTTTCCCGGGCGTCCTCCCGACATATTTTGCCCATACGCAAGGTGAATTCCTATTAAGAATCCATAACTTAAAACTTCATCCAACGGCTAAAGTGCCTCAAACAGATATGAAATTCGAGGTCGTCGATGATAACGGTGTTTCCTATCGGGCTGTTCAGATCCTATCAATTAAACCTTTCCAAACCAATCCCAATCTCTACGAGCTCCTTTTTGAATACGAAATCAAAGATATGCCCCCCGGTCATTATCGATTAAAAGTCACGCTCACGGATTCACTCGCACAACAAACCATATCGACATCATCCCCTTTTATCTATAAGTGATAAACCCGATTATTTTTGCTTGATCTGGTAAAACAGGACAAGAACCGACCTTATCTATTTATCTCTTTTTCCCAGCGGGCCACTTTTTCTTGAATTATTCTTTTTCGGGCTGTATCGCCCTCAGAAGTTGTCCTCAAATAGGCTTTCAGATAGCCAAAGGCTTCCTCTATTCTCCCTATCTTTTCCAGAGCGACTCCCAGATTGAAAAAAGCCAATGCCGTAGGACGCAGTTCAATTGATTTCTTCAGGTTTTCTATGGATTTTTCTAAGTCTCCTGTATTCCCGTATGTTATTCCAAGGTTTTGGTATATCCTGAAATCTTTTGGGTAATGAACTTTCAAACTGCTATAAACATCTATAGCTTCTTCTGCTCTACCAGAAGTGGCTAAAACACGTGCATAATCTAACAATAAGAGCTTATTTTCCGGTTCAATGCGAGCCGCTCGTTGTAAATATTCAATAGCCTTTTCATTCTCTCCCAGGCGGTTATATACTAATCCTGCCAAGCTTATGGCATTAAAATATTTATCATTCAAGATTAATATGGCTTCGCACTCTTTCAAGGCTTCCTGATACTTTCCCATCTGGACTGAAGTTTTGGCCAAGCCATCGTGAAGGGGGATGCTTTCAGGTAAGGCTTTTGTTCCCATCTTGAATACGTCATATGCCTCTTGAAGCCTATAAGCCTTCAAGTATAATCCTCCTAAAAACAGATAATGAAGAGAACAGCCGGGATCCATCTCAATCCCTTTTTTGTAGAGTTTTTCGGCCTTTTCGTCTTCGCCTCTTCGCTGTAAGCCCCGTGCTACCTGTAAGGTATACCATACATCTATTTTATCTTTAGGGTCTGGAAAATCGCTAGATTCTCCTTCACTCGGAGAACTGTCGACGACGTACCCTAAAGACATCAATCTCTCCCTCTCTTCGGAGGACAATCCTCTTCTTGAACTGGATTTCGAAGAGTATCTTTCGATTAAACCGTCTAAATCTTTCTTCAATCTCGATGCCGCCTGTTTCTCTTCCTGGTATATATTATGCTCTTCCTCTGGGTCCATCTTCATATCATACAATTCCGGCTTAGGGGCATCGATATACTTCATCCTCCCATCCACGATTCCTCTTAAAGCAGCCCAACGAAACATCTCTCGAGGATGGAATGTTTCGATGTAGGACACCAAATTATCCTTCCGCTTCCCATCTATGTAGGGAATTAAACTTTCCCCCTGAACCTCTTCGGGAATGGGCATATTTAAAAGATTTAGAACAGTCGGGAAAATATCGATCAACCTCACCTGAGAGGTTATGATCTTTTGAGATGGAAGATTCTTGGGAGCAAAGAAAATGAGAGGGACTTTTAAAGTCGAGTTGTACAAGAAAAGGCCGTGGTCTATTTCTTTATGGTCTCCCAATCCCTCCCCATGGTCACCAACAGCGATAACCAATGTATTATCAACAATATTCTTTTCTTCCAGCAGATTGATAATTTCACCCACATAGAAATCCGTGTAAGCCACCTCTCCATCATAGGGATCAGAGAACTCTTCTCTATAAGGAGAAGGAGGGTCATACGGAAGGTGGGGATCATAATAATGAACCCAGACAAAAAACTGGCTCTGAAAATTTCCTAAAAACCATTCCTGAAAGGAGTTAAACACTTGCTCAGCCCTTCTTTCCGAATTGAAGGCCTTGAACTTTTCATCCTCTTTAAATTTATCATCATAAACATCGAATCCCTGGTCCAAGCCAAAACGGGAGTCCACAGGAAAAGCACCTATGAAAGCGGCTGTGTTATATTCTTTTTCTTTAAAAATCTCGGCAAGAGTCTGGAACCTTTGATCTAAATAATATGCTCCGTTATCCCTGATTAGATGGCTTGGGGGATAGAGACCGGTAAAAATTGAAGCGTGCGAAGGAAGAGTCAACGGTGCTTGACAGACTGCATTCTCGAATCTTACCCCCTTTTCTGCCAATTCATCCAAACGCGGCGTCTTGGCCTTGTCATATCCATAACA
>WVZK01000052.1:3961-30476 GCA_011772475.1 Candidatus Aminicenantota bacterium
ATGAATTTTTTCTGTCTTTTAAGGGGTGTTTTTTCTTTGACCTCTGGTTTTTCCTGAAAAGACTCCTTTTTAACTTGAGCTGTTGCGACAGGTTTTTTCTTCCGTTTTTTTCTTTTTTTCTTAGCCATGCGCCTTCTTTAATATCACACTTACGTATTTAGTATAACAAACTGAGGTAAGAGTTTAAATGCTGTTGTTTGGTGCAAGCGTTTCCACTTCTTTCTAAAAAAAAGTATGGATAGCTGCAATGAAAGCCAGGTTCTATCCGTCAGAGCCGGATGGTGGGTGGGGGGGTTTTCGGCGAAGACGGATTGAGCCTTGCCTTTAAGGATTTCATCCAACAGTAAGTTAATCACGGATTTAGAGACACTTTGTCTTTTGAGCGGCACTAGCGGATAGCCCTTTTTATGCGGGCTATGAGTTCTTTGACCTTTTCCTTATCTTTTGCATACTTATCTTGGGGTGCATTATTCACAAACTGTTCTAAGTATTTTAGGGCTTCTTGGAATCGATTCATTTGTGTCAAGAGAATGCCTAAATTAAACATAGCATCGAATTGTTCATCATCGTTCTCGACGGCTTTCCTCCAATTCTCCACGGCCAATTCCATCTTTCCCTCTCTGGCATATATAACTCCCAGTCCATTGTAAGGGCCTCCTAATGTGGGATCATGTTTAATCGCTTTTTCAAACTGTGTTCGCGCCAGGTCACTCTTGTTCATTTCCAAATAGACCGAACCAAGATTGTTGTGGGCACTGGCATTTTTATCATCTAGGGAGATGACCTTATTGAACAAATCGATGGCTTTATCATGCTGACCAGAATGCCAGTAATATATTCCTTGATAATTTAGGGCTCCCTTATCTTCAGGGTCCCTCTCTATGACCATTCGTAATATCTCTATCGAGCGCTCAAATTGGCCAGTTCTTTGCAAATACTGAGCCAGCTTGTTTAAAATATCCGCGTTTTTTATTTCTGTGGCGACCGCATTCTCGAGGACTTTGATGGCCTTATCCCATTGCTTTGTTTTTTCATATAAGTTCGAGAGAGCTAAATATGATAAATCAAAAGTCGGCTCCTGCTCGATCATTTCGTTCAAAAACTCGGCGGCTTTTTCATAATCTTGGTGTCTCGTCAACGTCCTAGCATACTCTAACCGAATCTCCAGGTTTGAAGGGTCGACATCAAGAGCTCGCTCCAAATAATCTAAGGCCTCTTTCGTCTGATTCATTGTTGAGTGGGCCGAAGCCAGAAAAAGGAGTGATGGGAGGTGGTTCGGCTGTATATCCAAAACGATTCTGGCGATGTCCATCGCTTTATCGTTATCATTATTTCCAACATAGCTGATAACTAGAAGATGATAAGATTCCACATCCATGCTGTTGGCTTTGACAGCCTCTTCTAATACCTCTATCGCCTTATCCCATTCTTCTCTTTTCTGGTAGATATTTCCCATCATCCGTAAGACCAAAGGATTCCGGGGATCCTTCTTCCTGATTTCTGATAATATCCTTTCTGCGTCCTTAAGACGGCCCTGCCGAAAAGAGTAAAGTCCCTGAGAGATATCCTTGATGATCGCCACCATATCTTTTGGGTCCGGTCTATTCCTCGTATCATCAGGGATACTGCCAGCTACATAACCTAGAGCCATTAATTTTTCCCTGGCTTCCGAGGAGAGTTGTTTGGCTGCTGGCTTTTGGGAAAGAGAGGCTTTTTTCTCTAAATCTTCTAATTTTTTCTTTATATGCCGGGCTACCCTTCCATTGGCATCCAGAACATTCTTCAGCTCTCCTGGATCATCTTTTAGATTGTAGAGTTCAGGCTTTGGGGCCTGGATATACTTCCACTCATCCGTCCGGATGGCCTTGAGCTCAGACCAGCCGTGAGTAATAAGGGGAAAATATGTCTCGGCATAGGACTCAAGGCTTAATTTTTTTCCTTGGATGAGGGGGATGAGGCTTTTGCCCTGAACGAACTTGGGAATATCTATTTTTACGATATCCAGGATCGTCGGCATGATGTCTATAGTTCTCACCTGCTGGCTGATGTGATTTTCCTCGGGGATGATTCCCGGGCAGTTGAAAATCAAGGGGACTTTTAAGGTCGTATCATACACAAAAATTCCGTGTCCTGGCTCGTTATGTTCGTACAGATCTTCGCCATGGTCGCCGACAATGACGACCAGGGTGTTCTGCAGAATATTTGCTGCATTAAGAAGTGCTATCAACTCCCCCACGTAGACATCGGTATAAGCAATTTCTCCGTCGTAGAGCCGATCTTTGTATTTTTGATCAAAAGGAGACGGCGGCAAATAGGGATCATGAGGATCGTAGTAATGTGCCCAGACAAAAAATTTCTTTTTGTGATTCTCCCTTATCCATTGAGCTGCAGAAGAAAACACAGCCTCCGCTAACCTCTGAGGGCCATGGGGCTGGAGAAATTTCGGAGTATTATAATCGTCATCATAAATCTCGAATCCCTGGTCCAATCCAAACTGGGAATCAAGAGGAAAAGCCCCGATGAAAGCAGCCGGAACATAACCGTTTTGACTAAGTATTTCTGCCAGTGTGGTCATATCTGTATTCACATACTCTCCGTTATTCTTTATCCCATGGAAAGGAGGATTCGTCCCTGTTAGGATAGAAGCGTGAGAGGGAAGGGTTAGAGGAACCTGACAAACAGCGTTTAAGAAGGCTGTTCCGCCAAAAGCGAGAGAGTCAAGATGGGGAGTCTCTATGTCATAGCCGCTGTACCCGACTCTGTCCGCTCTTAAAGTATCTATAGTCAGCAGCAGGATGTTCAAATCTTTTTGTCTTTTGACTTTATCCGCCAGGCATGAACCAGGAAAGAACGAGACGATGAACATAACAGAAATTAAGATTGTCATCAGATGGAATAATCTGTTTGTTTTTATCAGAGCCATGTTTCTATCTCATCTGGTATTTTTCTTTATCCGGGCCACGAGTTCCTTCATCTTTTCTATGTCTTTCTCATACTTATGCGGGGGAGCCGTCTGGATAAACCGCTCCAGATAATCAACGGCTTCCCCGAACCGCCCTACCTGGGTTAATAATATCCCTAGATTATAGAGGGCATCGTACTGCTGGTTGTCCAGCTCTACGGCCTTTTTCCAGTTTTCGATGGCGGCGGAGTTATCTCCTTGGTTGACATAGACCACTCCCAACCCATTATAGGGTCCGGCCAATCTGGAGTCATATTTTAAGGCCTTTACAAAGTTTTCTGTGGCCAACTCATACTTCTTCTGGCTCAGGTAGACAGAGCCTAGGTTGTTGTAAGCACTGGCGTATCCGCTGTCTAAGACGATGAGTTTCTCGAAGATGGGGATGGCCTTATCATACTGGCCTGATCGCCAATAGCTGATGCCGAGATAATTGAGAGCCTCCGCATGATCGGGATCCTCTTCCAGAACGCCTTGGAGGATTTCTATGGACCTTTTAAACTCCCCTTTCTCCTGCAGATAAATGCCTAATTTCGCCATCAACTCCAGTCTATTGTTGAGATTCAGCGCTAATCCCTTTTCCAATGTTTGAATGGCCTTCTCCGTTTGTCCCACTTCATGGTAAACAAAAGAGAGCTGGGAATAGGTCAGCCCCATGGTCGGTCGTCGCTCGATAACCTCGTTGAATAATTCTATGGCCCGGGAAGGATTCCCGAGAAGGTATTCATCAATCGCGGTATGGCTCATATTGTCCAAATGGATCAGCTTTTTTGGATCATCTTCCTGAGTATATTTTCCTTTTAAGGTCCTTTGGCCTGAGCCGCTGACGTAGCCTAAAGCGCGCAGTCTCTCCAAAGTCTGGGGATCCTCTTTGACTCTTCTGATTTCTTTGGATGTCTTAGAGGAATATTTTTTTATCAGGGTTTGAAGGTGTTTGTTTAATTTATCAGCCGTTAACATATCCGTCGCTGCTAAATTGTTTTCCTCCCGGTAGTCGGATTCGATATCATACAGCTCTTTAATCGGAAGATCGATATACTTGAATTGATCTGATAGTACGCCTTGAAGAGGTGCCCAATCACGGTTGAGATGGGGTGTCATCGCTTCAAAGTAACAATCCTCCACTCTTCCCTTATCTGGGTTTCTGATGATGGGCTTAAGAGAATGTCCCTGAACTTCTTTGGGAATTTTAAATCCCGCGATGTCTAAAACAGTCGGCATGATATCAATATGCCGAACCATAAATTTAACAGTTTTGTGTTCTGTAAATAATTTTGGCTGATAAACAATGAGAGGAATGTGCAGAGTAGTGTTGTAGGCAAAAACCCCATGCGTAGGCTCTTGATGATCCCCCAAGCCTTCCCCATGATCCGAGGTAAGTACCACCAGAGTGTTTTCTTCAAGCTCAGCTTTTTTCAGGAATCCGAATAAATTCCCCAGCGCGGAGTCCGAATAGGCCACCTCTCCGGCATAAAAGTTTCCAGGATATTTTTCTTTGTATGACGGAGGAGGATTGTAAGGGGCATGTGGATCGTAAATATGGACCCAGCAAAACCAATTTTCTTGTCTGTTCTGATCTATCCACTCAACAGCCCGTCTGACAACGTCTTCGGCTCTGCGTTCGACAAACGAAAAATCATTCTGAGCCGTCGTGTCTCCGTAAAAATCATCATAAAGATCAAATCCTTGACCGAGGCCAAAACGGTCGTCAAGCGGAAAGGCTCCGATGAAAGCTCCAGTCTTATATCCCTCCTTTTTGAGCACTTCAGACAGAGTTATGGCCTTCTCACCCAAACGAAAACCCGCGTTATCCTGGACGCCATGATAGATTGGATAGGTTCCTGTTAAGATATTTATATGGGAAGGCAGAGTGATCACATTGTGAGCAAACGCCTTCTCAAATACTATTCCGTTCTCGGCCAATTGGTCAATATGCGGAGTCCTTACCTTCTTGCTTCCATAACAGCTCAGGTAATCGGCTCGGAGGGTATCGACTGTGATGAGAAGGACGTTCCAGGAAGGACTTCTGTTAGCCGCTGACAGGTTTAAAATTGTCCACAGGACAAGAATAATCATAGCCAGGCTGGTGAGAATAAAAAAACGAGAGGTCGAAAATCGTTTAAGATAATTTTCCTTCACAGCCAGAGCGTTTTGAATCGTTTTTTTCACTTTTCTTCTCTGTTTTTGGAGTATTAGACTTTTGTAAGTCCGCTCATCTGATAATTGCTTAGGGCTATAAGGAACATACTTTGGCGGGCTCGCTCTCATTCTCGAGATATTTCAACATCTGTTTGGCTGTTTCGGCTTTTGGGGAATCAGGAGCGAGCTCAAGAAATTTTTTAAAGCTTTCCTTAGCGTCTTCCTTCTCATTCATATTCAAATAGCATAATCCCAACTGGTAATAGGCATCGGATAGGTTGGGATCTAGACCGATGGCCTTTTTGTAATATTCGACGGCCTTATTGATTTCCCCTTTATTGAAGAAAGATGTTCCGATATTATAAAAGGTAATCGGACTCGTGATTTTTCCCATATCAATCTGGTTGAAATAGCTCAATCCTTTCTCCAAATCTCCCTTTTCCAGATACATATTGCCCAGGGCAATCAAGACATCAGTCGAGTCAGGCTCTTTGTTTAGTACAAGCTCATAGTGTCTTATGGCTGAATCATAATCTTCCAGTTCATAATAAGCGTTTCCGATGTTTTTGTGGATGATATACAGCTCAGGATTCTCTTTGAGAATACTCTGGTATTCCTGTATGGCCTCCGCGTATTTCTCCTGATCAAACAACTCATTCCCGGCGACCAACAGCTCTGTGACTTTATCAGTCACGATATTTTTTTGCGTCCTCTTCAAGCTTATCTCTATAGGCTTGCCTCTTAAAACTTCGCTAACGGTCGTAGAAATTTTCTTTGGCTCGTAGCCTTCGGCAATAAAATCAATAGCCCACTCTCCTCCTCGAATATTGGCGGCCACCCATTTCCCTTTCTGGTCGGTAGTAAATTCAATATTTGCTCCAATCTGGACGTGTTGAAGGATAACTTTTACATCCGGAATGGGCTGTCCGTCCTCAGTTGAGACCACTCCCCGGAGGCGCCCTCTCCCTCTCCATTCCTGGCTGAATGCAAGACTGGAGAAAACGATAAAAATTAGGATAAAGGACAACCAGAGACTTGTTCGAGTGAGCTTCTTCATTTCTATCATCCTGTTACTCCTCTCACAATAAAATTGTAAGATACAGCACAAGCTTTTTCAAGCTGAGTCTCCCCATAAAAAAAAACCCGTCCCGCCCATCCTCTTATGAAAGACGGGCGGAACGGGAGAACTTCTACTTTTGGGGATATGCCCCAGTATATTCTACTTCAGAATCAGAATCGGAAACGCACTCCTAACCGGAACACTCTCGGGTTGATGATTTCCAACGGCTGATAAGCGGTCGAATAATTGAGGATTGTTTCTCGACCGAGGACCGTATCGGTGTTGAACAGGTTGAAGACATCAGCAATGATACTGATACTGCCGTAGTCACCGATGGGAAGGACTTTCTCGATCCTAAAGTCTGCCATCCAGAAGACTGGCAGCCTCTCGCTCGCAAAAGGCTTCACTAAGGGGTAAACCGATTCGGTGTTATCAGCTTTGGAATATTGCTCGAGCCTAACTGGGAGGACATATCCCTCCCTAATAGTCAGGAATCCACTTACGTTGAATCCGTAGGGAAGTTGGTACATTCCGTTTATCTTCACCTGCCATCGGGTGTTGGCCCAAATATCGACCTTTCCACTTCCTCCTGACTCGTAGGCCATGAGTTTTCCGTTCTCAAATTCTATATTGGTCGGATCCTGGTAGGCGGCTGGACTGTCATAGTACTGACGGTGGTCGCTGTAGTTTAACGCTGCATTCATCATCCACTTGTTGCTTAGCCTCTTGGTGATAGTCATCTCAATACCCCAGAACCTCTGGTAATAATCCGGCCTGTTGGTTACATAAACACCTGACGGTCTTGTGAACGGCAGTTCGTAGTAGGTCATCGTGTACGTATTTCCATCATACAGATCCTCAGTACCTTGGTTGTCAATCGTCTTTTCGACTGTGAAGTCTGCACTTGTGACATCGTTAATCGGAGCCCAGGTGTAGTTATCAAGACGACGCCAGATGAAGTTCGCTGATACCGAAAAATCAGGAAAAAGTTCTCTTTCGAAGCCAACAATGGCTTCTATGGTTTTTGGAGCTGACAAGCTGGGATCGTAGGAGTTGGGAGATACGGTGGGATCGTCAACATTGTAAGCATCGGAGAAATAGCTTATCGAGTCTGGATCTGGATAGCCCACGAGTTCACTTTCTTGAACCTCAAAGTCTTCGTTTGCATCATGCCAGTAAAAATCCACCTCTCTCCAGTAGGCACCGCTGTAGATACCGTAATTCCAGGTGCCCAGTTGATCATAGTAGATCCCAGCACTTCCCTTGATGATGGTCCTTCCGTCTCCGGCCAGGTCATAGGTGAAACCAATCCGAGGTGACAAATCACTCCATGTAATGAATTTATCTTCTTTAGCTTGTGTGAACGCGGGAAGCAGGACAGGAGCTGCAGATTGAGTTGCCAAAGTACTCTCATTGTAATTCAAGTAGCGGTAATCGTACCGGAGCCCGAGATTCAGAGTCAACCGACCAGTGGTAAACGTATCGCCCAACCAGAAACTGTACCTGTTGAAGTGTACATCGATATTCGTGCCTTGAATGAGTCCAACTATGAAGGAGTTAGTGCTTACGGGTGGCAATCCATAATAGGGCGTCCAGTAAGGTTGCCACCATTCCGCGGTCAATTTAAGCTGATTCCCCCCGAAGGACGATTGAGAAGTGACATTAGCGTCTCTCCATTCCACACCGAACTTCCATTCATGGCTTCCGCCTAGAACGTCTTCTAAGAATAAGTTCCCCGTGACGTTCAAATGATAGGCAGGTCGAGTCGTCTTGTACCAGTAGTACGAGCCACCCCACTCTCCTGTGTCAAGACTGAGGGTAGTCGGAGTATCGATTCCACCCTTAGGAGTCAGGGTAAACCACATATCTACATAACCGAATTTCATGGTTGCGAAGAATTTGTCACCGAAAATATGTTCAAGCTCTACCTTGTAGAGATTGGTCGGTCCTTCCTGATCCCAAGTTGTATCTGCCGGCCGAGTAATAGCGGCTCCACGGCCCCATTTCAGTTTGTTGCCGTAGAAATACATGAGTTCGGCTCTGGTGTTAGGGGTGATCTGAGCATTCAACTTGAGGTTGATGTTATCCAGGAGAGTATCATCTGCTGTCCCGGCTGCCGTGAACATTTTGATATCCTGCACACCCCAAGCTCCCCAAAGCCAGAGTTTGTTCTTGATGATCGGACCGCCAGCTTCAAATCCATAATCCTTGATGCGGTTGATCCTGTCGCCTGGGTAAGCTGCAACAATTTCCTCATCAGTCAGACCAGCGTTATCTCTCCAATAACTCGCAAGATCAGATCCCAACACGTTGGAAGCTTGAAAATCCACCGCTGGAATATCGTCGGTCCGGTAAAAGTAAGCCTGACCTCTGAATTTGTTTCCACCTCTCTTGGTCACAAAATTCAATCCGATACCGCCTGTCTGAATAGATGGGTCGGCTCCGCCGGTTGTGATTTGAATCTCCTCGAAGGCATCAAAGTCCCAGTAAGTGGGTGTCGCACCAAGAGCGCCTTGGTCAGTGATTGTTAGCCCATCCAGGTTCCACATGACATTATAGCCACTGTCACCTCGGGCATAAAAGTTCGACTGCTGACCTGATTGAGAACCGCCGACATTGACTCTGTCGACCATGACTCCGGCGCTTTGCTCCAGGATGACCCAAGGATCTCGAGCTGAAGGAATGTTGGCTAACCACTCGCTGGTAACATTGACAGCCGTTCCTGACTTTTTGGTGTCGACAATGGGTGATTCGGCTACCACCGTCACATCTTCTTCAATAGTAGCCATTTTCATAGCAACCCTAAAATCTAGAGTCTTGCCAACGATTACTCTTATCTGCTCACGAACTTCTTTGACAAACCCAGGCAATTCCAAGGTCAACTTGTATATTCCCGGGTCCAAAGAGCGGAAGACAAACTTGCCTGCCTCATCTGTAACGGCACTTCTGCTTGGAAAAAGTTCTGATTCTAGGGTGAGCGATACTCCAGGAAGAGCTGCTCCTTCGTTGTCGATAACGACTCCTTCGATTCGGCCGTATTTAAGCTGAGCAAAACTCATTCCGACTGTGAGTATCAATATCGCTGTTAATAGAGTTAACAACTTTCTCATTAAAAACCTCCTTTTGTTCATTTCTTCTTTCCCAGAGTGAACCTTATTCACTCTCCATATCCGTTTACATTTTCATCTTTTCTCTCTACCTCACCTCCTTTGGCGTATATGTTTTTTATCATTTCAATAATAATGTATACAGTACATATATATACTATACAGTACATATAGACTATACAGTATATCTATACTATACGATATAAGTATTTGCAATATTCATGCCAACTTTTTTATTTTCATTAAAGTACTGAAAATAAAGAGATTATATTTATTCAATTTGATTTCATTAGATATTATTATTCAAATTATTGAACGCCAATTCAATTATATGAATCTCCAGAGGACAATCTTGTCTACAAAAAAGTGAAAAACTCACGCAGGGGTTTGATCTATCAAATCCACATATTTAAAAAAGTAGCCTGTCCCTTTTTTTCCACACAACCTTTCTTTCCTATTTTCCGTATAAGTTACCAAGAGATAAGGTGGATATGCTGCACCCAAATCAAAAAAGGAGGAAATAAGATTGAGACAATATCGATTTTTCCCGATAACAGCACCTATATTGATGATTCTGGTTCTGACTTCA
Organism: Candidatus Aminicenantota bacterium; assembly: GCA_011772475.1. Classification (GTDB taxonomy): domain Bacteria; phylum Acidobacteriota; class Aminicenantia; order Aminicenantales; family Aminicenantaceae; genus SOIV01. The sequence continues at coordinate 13,816 of WVZK01000052.1, forward strand.
GTCATTTTTAGCTCTCCGATTTTTTTGTCAAACCAGGAAAAGAACAAGCAAGAACCATCTGCTCAGCATTTCATAGTCACTCCTGCAACCTCGCCCATCAAGGTCGATGGCATCCTGGATGAACAAGCTTGGACAGAGGCTGTGGTAATCAAACTTCCCTACGAGTGGCTTCCTGGAGATAACATCCCCTCGCCAGTTGATACTGATTGCCTGGTTACCTTCGATAAGAAATATTTCTACGTCGCCTTTCGCTGCTACGACCCAGAGGCGAAAAAAATCCGTGCCCACTTGATGGACCGAGATTCCACTGATACTTTCATCCAGGACGACCATGTGGTCATTATGGTTGATACTTTCAACGATGAGAGGAGAGCATTCCAGTTCAGGGTTAATCCGCTGGGTGTTCAGGCTGATGCCAATTTCAGCGAGTCAGAAGGATACGAGGATTTTTCCTGGGACGCCATCTGGAATTCGAGAGGCAGGATCAGCGATTGGGGATATGCTGTGGAGATCGCAATTCCCTTCAGCCAGCTCCGGTTCACCGAAAGTTCTGAAGGTCAAACCTGGGGTTTCGGAGCCGAGCGCTCTTATCCCCGCAGTGTTCGCCATCGGATGAGCTCACATATGCGGAGACGGGATATCGGCTGTATTCTCTGTCAACAAAACAAAATCACCGGTCTTCAGGGAATGACCACAGGATTGAATATTGAGATTGACCCTACCTTGACCGCGATCCGCACCGATATAAGAGAAGACTTTCCGGCCGGGGCTGTGGTCGCAGGTGATGAGGAGCTTGACCCAGGGGTAACATTCCGTTGGGGAATAACACCCAACTTGATCCTAAACGCCACTGCAAATCCTGATTTCTCCCAGGTAGAGGCGGACGTAGCCCAACTCGATGTCAACACCAGGTTTGCTCTCTACTACCCTGAAAAGAGACCCTTTTTTCTTGAAGGGGCTGACTTTTTTCTAACTCCTGTCCAAGCTGTTTTCACTCGTACCGTAGCCGACCCTGACGGAGGCCTGAAACTAACCGGTAAATTGGGCAAGAGCGCAATCGGGTTTTTTGCTGCTTATGACAGAATTAACAACCTCATCTTTCCTGCTAACCAGGGCTCGGTGTCAACCTCCATCGACCAGGATGTGACAAGCGGCGTGCTCCGCTACCGCCGAGATGTAGGGAGGAACTCGACCGTGGGCCTCTTATACACAGGCAGGACAGCCGATGATTATTACAACCATGTGGGCGGCGTGGACGGTTTTCTGCGCCTTTCCAGGACCAAAGAATTGCGCTTCCAGTATCTCCACTCAGAGACGGATTACACCGACGCCACCTCATCAGATTTTGGCCAGCCTTCGGGGCATTTTGGCGGAGACGCTTTTAGGGCTTCTTTCAATCATTTTGGACGAAATTGGACGTATGGTCTCTCTTATAATGACCGCAATCCTACTTTTCGTGCCGACTATGGCTTTGTCCCCCGCGTGGATATAAGAAGCGCGAACGCCCAAATCACCCGGCGTATCTGGGGAAAGAGAGGGGAGTGGTTCACGCAGATCACATTTAGCGCCGGAGGCAATGTCACCTATGACCATGAAGGAAATCTCACTGATAGCACGGTAGCTCTGGAGACGAGCTATTTTGGACCTCTTCAGACTGCGATTCAGGTGACCTATTTCAGAGAGAGGGAACGGTTTTTGCAGGAAATCTACGATAAAGACCAGCTGTCATTCTACACGGAAATCAAGCCGGCAGGAGGTATCAGGTTCAATATTATGGGATGGCTGGGTGATGTTATCGATTACAGCAATGCCCGTAAAGCCTCTGCCCTGAATGTGATCCCATCCGCAGAGATTATTTTGGGAAGAAATATCAACATTAATTTCCGGCACGATTTTCAGCGGTTTACTTTAAGAGGCGATGAAATCTTCGAGGCAAACCTCAGCCAGCTAAAGGTGGTGTACAATTTTAATCTGCGAATGTTTGTTAGAGGCATTATCCAGTATCTGAATTTGGCACGGACACCAGCTCTTTATGTCGATCCGGTGCCAAGAAAAATGCAAACTGTGTTCACCCAGATTTTGTTCTCCTACAAACTCAACCCCCAGACTGTTTTCTTCCTCGGCTATTCGGACAATTATTTCGGCGAGACAGGAATTGACATCGCTCAGACTGATAGGACGTTCTTCATCAAGCTGGGTTATGCCTGGACGAAGTGAGCTTTTCTAAAACTGACAGGATGAGTGAATAACGTTCTTTCTTTGTGGGTAATTAAAAAAACGCTTATAAAAAAGGGATAAAAAAAAGGACGGACTACTTTTTTATTGCGCGGGTTTGATAAATCAAATCCCTACGTAATCTATGAAAAAGTAGCCTGTCCCTTTTTTTAATGTCCCTTTTTTAAATCAGACAAGCAGAATCAATCCAACTTTAGGGCGGTGCTTCGCCTTCTACGACAATTTCTGTCACAACTCTTCTCGTGTAGAGAAGATGTTTTCCTTCTTCTTCTCTTAATTCAACCTCAAAATTATCATCTTTGAATTTTTTCATCGTGTCCTCGGCCATCTTCTTAGACTCATAAATAACACCATCCCACATGAATTTTTTCCCTTTTACTTTTATCGAAGAATCAGGCATGTTCTCTCTCCATTTCAATCCATAAGCTCTGGGGAACGTCCCCATTATTTTTTTTAAGCTTTGAACGGGTTCGGTCCTAACTTCTTTATCTGCTCTGTAAATTCTCGAGCCACCTGGGCAAATTTTGGGCCTTCTGATGCCGAAACCCATTCCAATCGAAATCTTTCCGGTTCTAAGCCAAAATCCTCCAGCATCAGAAATATTGCGTCAGCTCTTTTCTCTGCTTTTAGGTTTCCCTCTTCATAGTGACAGTCGCCTGGATGACAACCGCACATCAAAACACCGTCCGCTCCTTTTGTTAAGGCCTCGATGACTAAATTAGGATGAACCATACCAGAACACATAACTCTTATTATTCTGATATTATGTGGATACTGTAATCTGGACACTCCTGCCAGGTCTGCTCCGGCATAGGAACACCAGTTGCAGCAAAAACTTACAATCAAGGGTTCAAATTCATCTTTCATTATTGCGCTCCTATAGCTGCATTGACTTGTGCTCCAATCTGTTCCAGCTTAAAGCCTCTCACAAATATGCCTTTCTTGGGACAGGTCGCCATACAACATCCACAACCCTTGCAGGCGGTTTCATCCACATCAACCGTCTTTTTTACCGACCCTTCTCTCATATATTCGATCAATGTTATTGCTTGATAAGGACAGGGTTCAATACAGTAAGCACAACCATCGCAGCTTTCATCTATTACATGAGATATGTTCGCTTCTAATTCTATGCTGTCTTGTGAAAGTATGGTTGCCGCTCTTGAGGCCGCAGCCTGGGCCTGGATTATGCTCTCGTCCATTGCCTTTGCGGAATGGGCTAAGCCGCATAGATATACTCCATCTGTTGCAAAATCAACCGGACGTAACTTCATATGCGCTTCAAGAAAGAATTTTTCCTTGGTTAGCGGAACTTTGAGGAATTTTGCAATTTCTTCGTTCCCCTTATGAGCAACTATCCCAGCTGACAATATGACTAAATCCGCAGATATCTCTATAGGCATTTCTAAAGTCTGGTCAAAGACCTCCACTCTTAGGCCATCTCCATTATTTGAGACTTCTGGCTTCCGGTCCTCATCATATCTCATGAACACAACACCATTTTCTCTTGCTTTGGTATAATAACTCTCTCTGAATCCATAAGTCCTTACATCCCGATAGAGAACATATATATTTGTTTCAGGGGAAAGTTCTTTTATTTTTAAAGCATTCTTAATGGCATCCGAACAACAAATCCTCGAGCAATAGGGCCTTTCTTCATCTCGAGAACCCACGCATTGAATCATTACAATATTCTTGGGGACGCTCTTTCCGGTTGCAGCTAACAAATCGCCATTTGTGCTTAGGCGCTGTTCCAGCTCGAGCTGAGTCATGATTCCTTCATGCTGACCATATAAATATTCTTTTGGCTTATATTCTTGTGCTCCTGTGGCAACAATCACCACGCCATGTTCAAACTCTTCTGATTTTCCCTTTGTGGAAATTGTTGTCTTAAAATTGCCGATTGAACCTTCAATATTTTCTATTTTAGTCTCTGTATAGAGATGTATCTTCTCGCTCTTCTTTACTTCTTCAATAAGTCTTTTCAATTCATCTTGTGGATTATCACCATTCAGCAAATAGTGAACACGGCTCACGTTTCCACCCAGCTCTTTTTCTTTCTCGACTAAATGGACATCATATCCTTGGGCTGCGAGTTCAGTTGCCGACGTCAAACCGGAAATTCCGCCGCCGATAATCAGCGCGGATTTGATTATAGATACGGACCTTTTCTGGAGTGGGTCCAATAATCGCGCCTTGGCCACAGCCATTCTGACCAGGTCTTTGGATTTCTCTGATGCCTTTTCCGGCTCCATCATATGCACCCAAGAGCATTGGTCTCTGATGTTTGCCATCTCAAAAAGATAGGGATTAAGCCCTGCCTCCCGGACTGTGTTCCTGAATAGAGGCTCGTGAGTCCGAGGTGTACAAGAAGCAACTACAACACGATTCAACTCGTGCTCTTTTATTTTCTCTTTTATCAACACTTGGGTGTCGTTTGAACAGGTATACAAATTATTATCTGCATAGACAACATTGGGAAGCGTTTTTGCATATTCAACCACACTGGGGACATTTACTACTCCGGCAATATTTGTTCCGCAGTGGCAGACGAATACACCTATTCTCGGCTCCTGTCCTGATACATCTACTTCTGGCGGATATTCCTTAGGAACAATCAGGCTACCCTTAACGTCTTTCAGGAGTGATAAGATTTTTGATGAAGCTCCTGAGGCCTGCATTATAGTTTCAGGTATATCTTTGGGCTCTGTGAAAGGCCCAGAGACATAGATTCCCTCGCGTGTTGATTCAACCGGCTTAAATGGAGATGTCTTGCAGAAATTAAATTCATTCAAGTCAATCCCAAATTTCTCTGAGATTTCCTTTACAGATTTTGGAGGCTGGAGACCTACAGATAAAACTACCAGGTCATATTCGCAGGTTTCTTTCTTATCATCTTCCCCTAAGTATTCGATCAGAAGATTCTTTGTCTCTGGTATTTCTTTAACAGATGGTGGGCGACACCTTATATAATCTACTCCAAGTTCCTGTGCCCTTTGATAATACTCATCAAATCCCTTGCTGAAGGCACGCATGTCCATGATAAATATATCGCATTTTAGGTCTTCACCAGCATGCTCTTTGGCTATTATTGCTTCTTTGGTGGCATACATACAGCAAACAGAAGAACAATAATCCCTTTCAGCTTCTCGCGAGCCAACGCATTGTATAAATCCTATCCTTTTTGGCTCAGTTTCGTCTGAGGGTCTTAAAACTTTACCCAAGTATGGCCCTGAAGCAGATAATATTCTTTCAAATTCAAGCGAAGTGACCACATTTGGATAATTCCCATAGCCCAAATCTTCCTTGATTCTTGCATTAAATATTTCAAATCCAGGGGATAAGATTACTGCACCGACATTCAATTCAATTTCTTTCTCTTTCTGTTCATAATCAATCGCCTCAGCTTCACAAAACTCTTTGCAGACTCCGCAAGCATCCTTAAGCATATGGACGCAATATCTTTCATCTATCGTAGCTTTATTAGGGACGGCTTGGGGATAAGGGATATACGCAGCTGGTCTATCAATCAATCCTTCGTTATATTCGTGCTTAATGGGGACTACTTCATTCTTGCTTATTTCCTCAAGCTTAATCCTTTCGGTAAGACAGATAGAGGCACAGGCTCCGCATGTCTGACATACATCAGAGTTAGCATCAAAAGGCGGGCACACTTTCCGTTTGGAACCGCGATTAATAAAATTTATGGCACTGATACCCATCCTTTCTCGGCACATCCTCACGCACAGCCCGCAAAGAAAGCAATCTTCTTTTTTCTTTTCAAACCGTGTCTCTTTTACGCCATATTCTCCTGCTAATTTCTGGATTGCCTCTGAATCGGGACACCTTGCTAATAATAGCTCAAACATAACTTTCCGCGTTTTTATAACTTTCTCTGATTCAGTATTAACTACTAACTTATTTATTGCGGGGTAAGTACATGAAGATTGAATTGCGGATCTTCCGTTTTGGGTAATTTCCACCAAACAGAGCCTGCATGCTCCATACGGAGTCAATGCTTTATGATAACAAAGAGTCGGAATTTTTATTCCTGTACTCTCAATGCATTCTAACAGAGTTTTGCCTTCAGGGAATTTGTGCTTTGTACCGTTTATAGTCAGCTCTATCACACTAAGCCTCCTCTATTCTTCCTTCTCTTCCTTTTTTTTCTCTGATTCTTCTTTTTTCTCTTCTTTTTTCATCTCTGGTATTTCTACGACTGCTTTAATCTCGGGTATATCAATTACTGCTTTAACTTTTTTCTCCTTTGGCTCTTCTTTTTTTTCGGGCTCTGGTTCTGCAGCTTTTTCTTCAACTTCTTCTTCTTTCTCTTCTACCTTTTCCTCTGGTTTTTCCTCTGGTCGTGCTGGCTCCTCTTTCTCTTCCGCCTTTTCTTCTGGTTTTTCCTCGGCTGTTGGCTCTTCCTTTTTCATCTCTGGTATATCAATTACTGCTTTAATATCCGGTATTTCGATCGCGGCTTTGATCTTTTTCTCCGCTGGCTCTTCTTTTTTCTCGGCAGGTACGACTTCCTCTTTCTCTTCTACTTTTTCTTCTTCTTTCTTCACTTCAGCTGGTTCCGCTTTCTCTTCCTTTTTCATCGGAGGTATCTCTATTGCCGCCTTAATATCCGGTATTTCAATCGCCGCTTTTACCTCTTTCTTATCTGGCTCTTCTTTTTTCTCTAGCACCGGCGGCGCAGCTTTTTCTTCAACTTTTTCTTCTACTGGCGCCGGCTCTTCCACTTTTTCTGCGACCTTTTCCTCGGGCGCTGCTGGCGCTTCTACCTTTTCTTCTGGCTTTTCCTCGGGTGATACCTCAGGTGGTGCCACTGCTGCAGGAGCAGCCGGTGCAGCTGGCTCCTCCACTTTTTCCTCTGGTTTCTCCTCTACTTCTTCTTTTTCCTCGGGCGCCTCTTCCACTTCCACTGGTATCTCTACTTTTTCCTCTAGCTCTTCTATTTTCTCCTCTACTGCCACCTTTTCTTCTAATTCCTCCTCATCTTCTGCTTTCTCTAAGTCGCACCTGAGACAGCGCTTGGCTTCGGTAATCGCATCAGCCGCCTTATACCCTAATTCAACCTCTTCGAAATCCTCAATTCTTTGTGCTACCGGCTCTGATGGCATTGCAGGTTTTTTTAGATTCTTGACTTCTTCTTCTGAAAGCTGAATTGGTTCTACGTGCACAGCAGGCCGGGTTACTTCATATTTCCTCTCTAATTTCTCGCCCCTAATATATTTGTCTATCATTTGAGCAGCAACTTTTCCGTGGGCCATAGCCTCGGTTACTGTATTCGGACCGGTTATCACATCTCCCCCAGCAAATATCCCCTCTACATTCGTAAGGAGAGTTTCCGGGTCGACTTCTAGAGTGTTCCACTTGGAAACATTAAGTTTGCTCCCGTTTAACAAAGAAACATCTGGTTCCTGGCTGATGGCCAAGATCAAAGTATCTACATCGACGTTAAACTCTGAACCTTGAATCGGAACAGGTCGTCTTCTACCGCTGGCATCTACATCCCCTAGCTCCATATTTATGCACTCTACGGCCTTAATTTTACCGTTACTCGACATGACTTTGGTCGGAGCTGCGAGAAATTGTATATCAATACCTTCAACTATAGCTTCCTCGATTTCGCTCTTTATGGCAGGCATCTCTGCCCTTGTCCTTCTGTATAAAATTCGTGTATCCTTGCCTAAACGCTTTGCCACTCGAGCAGCATCTATAGCAGAATTTCCACCGCCTACGACTATTACCTTATCCCCGATTTTCACTCCGCGGTTAAGATTAACATCCCGCAGGAACTCAACCGCATCGATTACTCCCTCAGCCTCTTCGCCCGGGATTTTCATCTTTAAGCCTTTGTGAGCACCGATAGCAATGAAGACTGCCTTATAGTCTTCTTTCAGTCTATCAAGCGAAATATCCTTTCCGACCGTAGTATTCGTTTTAATTTCAACACCTAGCTTTCTTATCCTATCAATTTCATATTCCAACACATCCTTGGGCAATCTGAATTCTGGAATGCCTATGGCAAGCATGCCACCAGCTACTGGATGGCTTTCAAACACCGTGACTTTATATCCCTGTAGGGCAAGGTAATAGGCACAGGTAAGACCACCTGGACCAGAGCCGACCACAGCGATCCGCTCTTCTCTCTCCTCTTTAGGTTTCTCCTCAACGATAACTCCCTGCTCCATCTCATAATCTGCAAGAAAACGCTTAAGTGACCTGATTGCTATAGGATCACCCCATTCGCCTGCCACACACTTATCTTCACACGGACTATGACATACACGTCCACAGATAAGGGGAAGTGGGTTCTCCTTTCTGACTACTTTGATGGCCTCTTCAAACTTTCCTTGAGCAATAAGCCCGATATAGCTGGGGGCTTCCTGGGAGAGAGGACATATATGCTGACAGGCGGATGAAATGATGCCTTTACAGACCATAGCCGAGCATCTTTTATACTTAATGTGCTCAACATATTCATCCATGAAATACTTCAGTGTGCTCAAAACAGGATTCGGCAGTGTCTGACCTAAGCCACACATCGAGCCGTCCTTTATCGCATTTCCAAGATCTTCCAAAGCCTGGATATCTGACTCTTCACCGTCTCCCCTGCATATTTTTTTAAGTATGCCGTGCAATGCAGCTGATCCGTCACGACAGGAAGCACATTTGCCACAGGATTCATCATTAGTAAACTCGATGAAATATTTAGAGACATCGACTACACAGGTGTCTTCGTCCATGACGATCAATCCACCCGAGCCCATTATTGAACCTGCTTCAGTCAATTTTTCAAAATCCACTGGCAGGTCAATCAAACTTGCCGGAATACATCCTCCTGATGGTCCTCCAGTCTGGATTGCTTTGAATTTTTTCCCTCCAGGAATTCCCCCTCCAATATCATAGATAATTTCCTTTAGGGAAATTCCCATCGGGACTTCAACCAATCCTGTGTTATTAATCTTACCGACAAGAGAAAACACCTTGGTCCCTTTGCTCATTTCAGTGCCGATGCTTGAGAACCAATCTGCTCCTCTATTGATGATCACGGGAACCGTCGCCCAGGTTTCAACATTATTTATGTTGGTTGGCTTTCCCCACAGTCCCGACTGAGCTGGAAAGGGTGGTCTCTGCCTTGGTTCGGGTGGGCGGCCCTCTATAGAAGCGATAAGTGCTGTCTCTTCACCGCAAACAAAGGCACCAGCTCCCTGTTTAACATGGACATTAAAACTAAAATCAGTATCAAATATATTTTCGCCGATAAGACCGTATTCTTTTGCCTGATCAATAGCAATCTCTAACCTCTTCATGGCCAGCGGATATTCACCTCTGATGTAAACATATCCTTCATTTGCCCCTATAGCCCTGGCTCCGATCAACATCCCCTCTAATACAGAATGAGGGTCAGCCTCGACAATGCTCCTATCCATATAAGCTCCTGGGTCTCCTTCATCTGCGTTGCATATTATGTATTTAATATCACCTTTTGCTTTCCGGCATAATTCCCATTTTAAGCCTGTGGGAAACCCTGCGCCGCCTCTGCCCCGAAGACCAGAATTCTTTATCTCTTTTATTATTTCTTCTGGCTTCATCTCGGCTAAGGCCTTGGCCAGTGCCTTATACCCATCTCTAGCTATGTATTCATCAATCATCTCAGGGTCGATCAAGCCTCTATTTCTAAGAGCGATTAATGTCTGACGTGCGAAGAAACCAATATCCATCATCTTGGGGATGACAATTTCTTCCCTAGGAGGAGTAAACATGAGTTTCTTTACGGGTCTACCCTTCAGGAAATGTTCTTCCACAAGATGAGGAAGGATGTCTTCGGTAAGTGTATGATAGAATATGCCGTCCGGCATAACTGTCATTACTGGTCCTACAGCACAAAAACCATTACAGCCTGTCATTACAACTAGAACTTCTTTATCCAATCCTTGTTTTTTCAACTCCGCTTCTAACACTTCCTTTATTTTAAAAGACTTGTTGGAAACGCAGGCTGTGCCCGCGCATAACATCAAATGCAACCTGTATTTATCCGTCATTTGCTCTTTCATAGTCTATCCGACCTCTGCAAAAAAAATGCCTTAAAAATATTCAAGAGACTCTCTCGCTGCCTTTTGCCAGGGCAAATTCGCCAACCACTTTCCCTCCAAGGACATGTTCTGCTAATATTTTGCGAATCTTATCCGGCGTTAAATCAACATATTTAACAGGGGCTTCGTCTTTCAATTCTACTGTAGCCATGGGTTCTCTACTGCATAGCCCAGCACAGCCCGAGCTTGTCAGGATTACATCATCGATATCTTGGCTGGCAAATTCATCTAACAAAGTATTCATTATCTCTCTTGCCCCTGCAGCTATTCCGCAGGTTCCCATATGTACTACTATTTTGGCTCTGCCAGCCCCCTCTCTTAAAAGAGTCGTCTTTCTCACTCTCTGGCTGATCTTTTCTAAATCTCCGATTTTCAATTTTGGCATAGTCTTTCTCTCAAAACATATTTAATGAATCACCAAATAATCATTATTTAAAAATAATTCCAAACCTATCATGAGGCTCCATCGTACGAATGCAGTAGCTCAGGGACCATGGTTTTGCTCATCAAACCGTGGACCTCCTCTCCAACCTTCAAGACAGGAGCTAATCCGCAACATCCAATACAGCGAACTGTCTCAAGAGTAAACTTCATATCTTTGGTTGTTTTTCCTCTTCTAATCCCAAGCTCACTTTCAATAGCTGCGGTAACCCTGCCAGCACCCTTCACATGGCAGGCCGTTCCAAGGCATACCGATATTATGTGCTTGCCCCTTGGCTCCAGGCTAAAAGATTTATAAAAGGTAGCTATCCTGCACACCACACTTAAAGGCATGTTTAGTTTATCCGCCGTGTATCTTAGAACTGGCTCGGGTAAATAATTAAAAGTGTCATTAGCCTTTTGTAGTATAGGTACTAGCGCTCCTTCTGTTTCTTTATACTCTGCGAATATTTTGTTCATTATTTTTAGATGCTCATCAGAAATTTCTATTTCATCTTTTTCCGGAGTGATATAAATTATGTTATGAACGGGACAATTAGCCACGCAAAGGCCACATCCCGTACACTTTTCCTCATCTATAAACCTCGCTCTCTTTTTGAGTTTCAGGGTAAAGTTACCAGCAGTCCCTTTTATGCTCTCAATATCAGCCAGAGTAATCACTTCTATGTCTTTGTGTCTGCCAACTTCGACCAACCTTGGCGCCATGGTGCACATGGCACAATCGTTTGTCGGAAAAGTCTTATCGAGCTGGGCCATCACTCCACCAATAGATGGTTTACTATCAACTAAATATACTTTTATGCCGGATGCCGCCAGGTCGAGCGCGGCCTGCATACCGCCGATTCCACCTCCAACTATTAATGTGGAACCAATTTTTTTGTCCTGAGTTTTAGTTTTCGGCATGATCCTAAGTGCCCTCCTTGGCCAAATGCAATTGCATTGCTTTGTCTTTTACCGCCTGAAAATAAACCGCCAGCGAGCGATACAACAGGTGTGTCCACTTACCGAAAGGTATGATGACAACTAACCACGAAAAAGCAATTATCAGGTGAATCGCATATATATAATAAGTAGCTAACGGAAATCCAAGGTATCTGAATGTATGAACAGCTATCCCGGTCAAGGCCATCAGAAAAAGAAGAACCGGAAACATCCAGTCGCTCAAGTCGGAGAACTTGTGGATTTCCTCACGCTTCCTGAAGCGACCAATTATTATTTCAAGCGTGAACCAGACAAGAACCACTGTGGCGTAGTAGCCCACCCATCTTTGAGGATGATAAACGGGAAAGATTTCATCTGTTTGAAACCACTCCAAGAATACCACCACAAGAGAAAACATGATTATGTATCCTGTTACGAGCAAGAAATGCTTTATCCACCGGCTTTTGTTTGTGCAACTGAGAAATTTTTTCTGAGTAGCAGCATGTAATATCAACTTCCAGGCCTGAGTGATGAACAGGCGGAAAGGTATCTTCACCTTGTTGCCCTTGTGCATAGTGAATCCCAAGCCATTCTTAGCTATCCCCCGAATAACTTCAAGCGGATTAACCTTGTTGCTCTGGTGCATGGTGAACCAGTACATACGAAATATATTGGTGAATAGTACGAAGGAGACCAATGCGGCCACTGTCAGGTCAAATTGGTGTACCAAATGGGCGGGGGCGAATGTGTTGAGTTCAACCCTGTCAGTCACGATCGGCCCGTGAAAAAGCACGATCAGAGCTGCCATGAAAACGCCAGAGGCGATAAGAGCTGCAATCTGCCAAGCCTTTGACGAGAATAGTTTTGCGGAGACGCCTGTCCAGTCATATTTTGCTGTGAGAAAGCGCCGGAGTGTCATCATCGTTTCTCCGGGCTCTGTTTCTCTCGGACAAGCTGTAGAACAATCTCCACAGTAGTAGCATAACCACGGGTCCAAGCTGCTCAACGACAGTTTTCTCAAGCCAAACAGAATATAGCGCATTATTTTGCGCGGAAATGAAGCAGATTCATTTGTCGTTAAAGTGCAGGCAACCGAACAACTTCCGCACTGATAACAGGCATGAGGGTCGAATTTTCCGTACTTTCGAACCTCTGCCAACAAGGTAGGATCACTTTTTACAGTCGTCATGCTTACACCATTTCACCAAATAAGCCCTTTGTTTTCAGCCCACAGATTATCCCCCAGAATATTTGTTGCCTTGGAAGCAAATATCAGGGGGAAGATAACGTATCTTTTCTATTACTTTGTATAAGGGCATCGACAAAAACTTATTATAATTATAGTTTTTAGTGTAATTATAGATAAACTAATGAAAAGATTATAATTACATACAATAATAATTAAAATATTTTTGCTTGTCAACAGGAAAACAAAAAAATAACCAAATTGATTTTTTTTCAGATATCCCCTATAATTCTCGTCACTAACCTTTGGTTTCTTTTTCTTGCCCAATGGCAAATAAACACACAATTTTGAGATAAAAATAGAGAATACGGCAGAAAAAATGAAGAAAAAAGAAGTCCGCGTCTTAGAAGAACTTCTCGGCTCTAACAAAAAAATTGCCTCTGAAATCAGAGAAAAGCTCGAGAAAAAAGGAATTCTAACCATCAACATCCTGGGCTCCCCCGGCGCTGGAAAAACTTCTCTTCTAGAAAGTATAGCCGAGAAATTGAAGCCGGATCATAAAATGGCAGTTATCGAAGGAGATATCGAGACAGAGAGAGATGCCGAGAGGATAAGAGCAAAAGGGATTTCCGCCTGGCAGATCATCACGGGGGGAGCCTGCCACTTAGAAGCTAAGATGGTGGGGAAAATCTTTCCTGAAATCCCGGCCGACCTTGACTTTCTTTTTATCGAGAACGTAGGCAACCTTGTCTGTCCTGCAAGCTATGATTTAGGTGAGAACATAAGGTGCGTGCTTCTCTCAGTACCTGAGGGAGATGACAAGCCTAAAAAATATCCCAAAGCCTTCACGACATCAGATTGTTTGGTAATCACAAAGTCTGACCTCCTCGAAGCACTTCCTTTCAATCTGAAACGTGCGCAGAATGAAGCTCTGCAGATAAACCCGAAGCTAGAAATTTTTACAACATCAGCCCTTAAAGATTCAGGAATAAGCGAACTGATAGATTATTTCCTCTCCAGCCTCCATAAACTTCGTCAAAAGAATGCATGAACTCTCGATCGTTGCCAGTCTGTTTGAGATCTTAGAGGAAAAAGCAAAAGAAAAAAAAGCCAAAAAAATTGTCTCAGTTAAACTCAAGGTGGGCGCTCTATCCGGAGTTGTCCCTGAATTTTTAGAGACAGCTTTTAATATCTATAAAGAGGATACCATCGCGGCCGAGTCTAAATTAGAGATAGAAGAAGTCCCCCTTAAAATCGAGTGTCAACAATGTGGTGCGGAAATGGTCAAAGATGATTTTGTCTTCATCTGCGCCAAATGCGATTCCAGAAAGCTGAAAACTCTCGCTGGAACCGAACTGCTTCTCGAAAAGATAGAAGTGGAAGTATGAATTGGGGCCTGGCCCCATTTTAAAAACCGGCCTGGAACTGGGCCAAGATGACATCCTCAGAAGTCCCTGTCAGTCCGGCTGTATGATGCTCATAATTGATTTGAAGCTTTGTCATCTTAGAAAAAAACCAGTTTAGACCTAGGGTAATGATATCAATTCGGTCTCCTTCGATATCCCTATCTGCGTCATAGGACTCGTACCTGACTATGGCTTGAATTTTATCTTGAACAAAATTGTAGCCTCCTTGAATGTACCACCCTAATCGGTCAGCCCGGTAATCTCTGGCGGAAATATATTCCGCCTTTACAGAAATCTGTTCATGTACCAAATATATATCTACTCCTGTTCTATCCCTATCCACAACAGAATCTCCACCGAACAGGGTAGATTTGCCCTGGTAATGTGATAAGCTGAGAGTTAGAGAGTCTAAAAGAGAAAATCCCAGTCTGGCAACTAGATCTTTTTTCTCATTAGTGTCAGCTCTGTTTGCACCTTCTCCATTAAAAATTCCTAAGCTATATTTTATCCCCGAGAAATTTCCGCTTAGAGCAAGTCCGATGTCTCTTCCTTGACCTCCGACATCCCTGCTCGGGCATAAATTCTCCACAGTCTGGGAGCGGTTAATTGTATCCAAGGCAGAACTAGATGTAAGGTTTTCCAGGCCAAACGGAACCTTAAACTGGCCAAAGGTAAGCTTAGCATAAGGCGAAAAGTCTATTTCAACCTTGGCATCCAGCAAAACAGGGCTTTTAACCGAATCAATCTGAAGGATATAATTGATCCTTTGAAGAATTCCTCCCTTTAATCCGGCTCGTGCTCGTCTTATTCTGAATTCATTCATGTCCTCATCTGTATGCGTATATCTCACCTGAGTGTATGCGCTCAATTGCATAGATTGGCTGGCCACAAGGGCAAACCGATTCTCGTCCTCTCCCGCTTCTGATATCCCCACGATGATAAAAAGGCAACAACTAAACTGCAAAATATTATTTCTTAAATTATTATTTTTTCTGCTTACCATATTCAAGCCTCTTAATTACGTACAAAATCATTAGAAAAAATCTTCAGTTCTCGTTTCCGCAGAAGGCCAAAGTGCTGACTTGATGAATCAAGCCCCTACAAAATATGAATAACAATAAAATTAATCTCCCATAAAGAGAAATTTAGCTTAATATTATAATAAATAATAAGGCATAAAACCAATGCAGTTGACATTCATGAATGTCAGTGATAAAAGCTCTTATGTTTTTTCAAAGGAGATCGGCCGATGAAAAGATCAAAAAATCATTACTTCATCTATGGATTTATAACTTTCTTTATCTTTCTTTGTTTATGCGGAACTGGCACGTCAGAAGAAAAAATTATAAAGAAAATTACTTACGAACAGGCCTATTTGGATGCAAAACCCTACATCCTCAAGCCTGCACCTTCCTTCCGCTCGTACAGAACTCTTCTCCCGACTTGGCTTGACGATGAACACTATCTTTATTCCGAGAGGATTGAGAACCGAGAAACTACAAGACTCTATAAAGTAAACGCAAAAACGAGTAAAAAGGATCTGTTTATTGACTATGAGCAGATCCAGAAAACCTTCCCAGATGGATTAAAACCCGATCAATATGAAGGATTTCCAAATGATTACACCGGCTTGCTCTATTCATTCGAAAACGACCTCTACTATTACTCGCTGGAGAATAAAAGATTAAAGCGCCTCACCGCAACACCTGAGGAAGAGAAAAATCCGCGCTTTTCTCCGAACGGAAGATACATTGCCTTTACTCGCAACCATAACCTTTATGTCTTGAACGTAGAAAGCAGGCTGGAATATCAACTAACCTCTGACGGATCTGATACGATCTACAACGGCTGGGCCTCCTGGGTCTACTACGAAGAAATCCTGGGAAGAGGGTCCCGATACGCGGCTTTCTGGTGGTCTCCTGACAGCAGCAGGATTACTTTCCTGCGTTTTGATGACAGCCCTGTTCCTACCTTCCCTCTTTTTAGAGCAAAAGGAACTCATGGAGAGTTGGAGGTAGAAAGATACCCCAAAGCAGGAGATCAAAATCCCAAGGTTAGGCTGGGCATTGTCACAATCCCAAGGGGAAAAGTGGTTTGGGCTGATATTGACGAAGAAGCAGACCATTATGCTGCCTGGCCTTTCTGGTTTGCCGACAGCTCAAAACTCACATTCCAGTGGATGAATCGCGACCAGAACAACATCAAAATCTATACAGTCGATCTTAAAACAGGAAAAAAGAAGGAAATCTTCGATGAGCGACAATCATCCTGGGTAGAATTTTTCGAGGATTTGTATTTTTTCAAGGATGGAAGCGGCTTCCTCCTCAGAAGCGATGTCGATGGCTGGAGCCATCTCTACTATTATGA
>WVZK01000112.1 GCA_011772475.1 Candidatus Aminicenantota bacterium
TGAGATTACCCTTCCCCTTACGACTTTGATCGCCGAACTTGACTTATGCGTCCCTGCCTAATAACATGAAGGGCCCTCTTTTGACTGAAGAGCCGCAGAACACTTCGGGGGGCTTTCTAGGCATTCTGGAAGCCATGAGGTGGAGAGAATAGAGGAGGATGAATGAAAGTATTATTGGTTAATCCACCCACGGATTTTTCTTATTCCAGTATAGGCATAAGCCGTCCGCCTCTCGGTTTAGCATACCTTGCTTCAGTTCTAAGAGACCATCACCAAGTAAGGATAATTGATTTCAATGTTGGGAATAAAAACTGGAAGAACTATCCGTATAGTGATTTCGATATCGTAGGCATCTCAGTTGATACCTCAAGATATCTTATCTCTCTCAGGATCGCTAAGCTTGCAAGGAATAGAGGAGCTATGGTGGTAATGGGAGGCCTTCATGTTAGCTTCTTAGACAAAGATGCCTTAAAGAGCGGAGTGGTGGACTATGTTGTCCGAAATGAAGGGGAATTCTCCTTTCTTTCCTTGGTCAAATTCTTATCTAAGGAGATACCTTTTGAAGAAGTGAGAGGGGTTTCCTACTTAGCCGATGGCGAACTCAGGAGAACCCCTGATGCTCCATTGATATCCGATCTGGATTCCCTACCCTTTCCAGCAAGGGAGCTTTTACCTCTCAAACTCTATAGGGAAAAAATGAATGGTCGCCTTAAGACTACATTGATAACTTCCAGAGGCTGTCCCTTTAACTGCGACTTCTGCTCCGGATCTCAGTTTTTTGGCGTTGGCTGGAGGGCACGATCGGTGGAAAATGTTTTTGAAGAGATGGAATTGCTATATAAAAAGTACAATTACCGAGCTCTCCAATTTGTCGATGACAACTTTACCTTAAATCCTGGTCGTGCCATCAAGCTATCCGAAAAAATAACAAAGCGAGGATGGGACCTAATCTGGGGGGCATGGTCACGTGTGGACGCAATCGTAGATAACCCTGGCATGGTTCGAATGATGGCCAAGGCTGGACTCAAATGGACTTTCGTAGGATTTGAGAGTGGTAGTCAGGAAGTGTTGAATGGATATGGGAAAAAGGCGCATGTTCAAGATGCCTCAAAAGCAATGGAAATTCTGAAAGAAAATGATGTGGAAGTAACAGGAAGCTTTATCCTTGGGGCTTTGAATGAAACCAAAGATATGATGAAAGAAACCATCAGCTTTGCAAAATCGCTTAACCCTAATACGGCTCAATTCTCAATACTAACCCCTTATCCCGGAACCAAGCTCTATGAAAGGGTAAGGGATCGACTCTTAACCAAAAATTGGGAAATGTACACCGGCATACATCCTACAATAAAGCTTGATCATGTATCCCCTGGAGAATTAAGATGGCTTTATATTATGGCTTGTCTTTCCTTTTATGGGCGACCGGAAAAGGTTTTTGAAAACTTGCATTATGTTTGTAAAGTACTTCCCAGCGTATCGAAATTTCTAGCTTCCAAGCTTTTTTTTGAGAGGACTAAACTCATCTTCCGGTTCCCTTTTGTGTGCTAGGAAATACTTTATGGGCATACGTGTTTGAAAGCACGATAATTCT
>WVZK01000147.1:0-146 GCA_011772475.1 Candidatus Aminicenantota bacterium
TCCGAATGGAACAAGATCAAAGGATGCCAGATTGCCTTGGAGAGGACGAGTTATTATAGAGGGGTAGCAAGAAGGTATTATGAGGAGGTGGTTGAAATATCCAAAAAGAATCCTCCTGAGGGTATCTATTCTGTTCCTCCTGGATA
>WVZK01000147.1:296-493 GCA_011772475.1 Candidatus Aminicenantota bacterium
ACGCCGGGTGGCTTTTATAGAGCTAATAGAGAAATAATAAGGTCTGTAATCAAAGATCGGCCACGAGATTCCTATGTGATTGCCACAAGAAATGATGAACACCGGAGGGATCCAAGAACTGATCTGTTTCGAAAAGAGATAAAAGCAGGCCCTTTTATAGAAGAGTTTGAAACAAACCTAAAACAGCTTGGATTAGA
>WVZK01000147.1:507-1475 GCA_011772475.1 Candidatus Aminicenantota bacterium
AGAAGCAGCGCTTTTTGAGACACTATTGAGAGCGATGGAGAAACAAAAAAAAGAAGGCAAGACACGATTTATTGGTCTTACCACACATCGAAACGAACCGGAAGTCATTCGGGCTGCTGTTGAGAGTAAGGTATATGATGTGGTTATGACTGCTTACAATTTCAGACAGCCGCATCGTGTAGAAGTAAAAAAAGCGATCGCCTTTGCTGCTGAGTCCGGACTTGGAGTTGTAGCCATGAAGACTATGGCAGCAGTCTATTGGGACAGGAAAAGAAAGCATCCGATAAATGCGAAAGCAACACTTAAATGGGTACTTGGAGATAAGAATGTCCATACCGCTGTTCCCGGTATTACTGCCTTTGATCAACTGGAAAAGGATCTTTCAGTTATGGAGGATTTGACCTTAACGCCCGAAGAAAAGGCGTCCCTCAAGCTTGGAGATAAACTAGCACAAACAGGACTTTATTGTCAGCAGTGCGAAAAGTGTCTTGCACAATGCCCAAACAATTTTGATATTCCTACCTCTATGCGAAGTTATATGTACGCCTATGGATACGGAAATCTTTTCGAGGCCAGAAAAACTTTGGAAACAGTAAATATGGCTGAAATACCGTGCAAAAGTTGTCGTACCTGCCAGGTCACCTGTTCTATGGGCTTTGATGTACAGAAAAAAATTATAGACATCGCCCGAATCAAAGCAGTACCGGAGGAATTTCTTGTTTGATTTGCATGGAAAAAGAGAATCTTGTGTAGCTGGAATCAAGAATAAAGAGTATAAAGAGGCACTTGCTAAAGAAATAAAAAGCGAAAGCCATCGAGCATTGCGAGAAATTCCTCGACCTCTGGAAAAACGCCGATCCTGGATTTGCTGAGGTTGAGGATGCCAGGAAGAGGCTGGCTGGGCTGAAGGGTCAGTAATTTTCCTGCTTGACTAAATACTATATTGTCGTTTTCTTGTTTCCTCTTTA
>WVZK01000196.1 GCA_011772475.1 Candidatus Aminicenantota bacterium
GAATTAACTTCAGGTTCTACATTTGCTGGAAGATATCAGATCATTGAAGAACTCGGTAAAGGCGGAATGGGTAAAGTTTACAGAGTATTTGATAAGAAGCTAGAGGAGGAAGTGGCCTTAAAACTCATAAAGCCTGAAATAGCCTTTGATAGGAAAAAAGTCGAGCGATTCAGCAAAGAATTGAAATTTGCCCGTAAGATTGTCCATAAGAATGTTGGGCGCATGTATGAACTCATGGAAGATAAAGGTAGATACTTCATAACTATGGAATATGTATCGGGTCAGGATTTAAAGCGATTAATCAGACAAACAGGTCAATTAACGGTAGGAAAATCTATATCTATAGCTAAACAAGTGTGCGAGGGATTGGCGGAGGCTCATAAGCTTGGGGTCGTTCATCGCGATTTAAAACCCCATAATATCATGATAGATAAAGAGGGGAATGCCAGGATTATGGATTTTGGCATAGCAAGATCTCTACATACAGAGGGGATAACAGATGAGAAGGTGATGATCGGGACGCCAAAGTACATGTCTCCTGAGCAGGTTGAAGGAGAGGCAGTAGACCAACGTTCTGATATCTATTCTTTGGGAATAATACTTTATGAGATGGTTACAGAGAGGACGCCTTTTGATGGCGATACCGCATTTAGCATAGTTTTGAAGCACAAGACGCAAGCTCCTCCTGAGCCGAGGGAATTTAATGCCCAAATTCCTGAAGACCTGAGCCAAGTTATATTTAAGTGCTTGGAGAAAGATAAAGAGAAAAGGTATCAAAAGGCAGAGGAGGTTCTTTCAGAATTAAAAAGAATAGAGAAAGAATTCCCCACCGAAGAAAGGTTTATCCTAGAGAAAAAGCTTGAGCTGGAAACCAAAAGAAGGCGTTTTCGAAGCTTTTTAGTGCCAGGAATCGTTTTTTTTGTCGCCGTGATCCTTGTCGCTGGGTATTTTTTCTTTGGTGAGTTTCTGCAAACTGGGAAGATTGGTAGTGAAGCAATAGGCGAAATGAAATGGAAAAGCTCTGTCGCCGTGCTGCCTGTAAAGGATTTAAGCCCACAAAAAGATCAAGAACCACTTTGTGAGGCTATGCATGACGATATAATTACAAAACTTCGCATTTTAATCCCTGAGTTGAAAGTAATGTCAAGGCTTGCAGTCGAGACGTATAAAGACAAAAACAAAAGCTACGTTGAGATTGGCAAGGAATTGAATGTATCAACAATTCTTGAATCAAGCCTCCGCGAAGAGAGCGACAATATCCACATGAATGTAAGGTTGATCAATGTAGAGGATGGTTCTGTTCTCTGGTCATACATATACAAGGAGAAGTTTGAAGCGATTTTTAAGATTCAGGATGAGATATTGCAGGCTATTGCTTTGGAATTAAAGGTTCATCTCCAAGAAGAACAAATCCCATTGATAAAAACAAGAGAACAAAAAAATATTAAAGCAAAAGAATATTACGCTTGGGGAAATCATTTTGAAGCAAAATATGCTAATTCTACGCAGGAAAAAGATTTTATAGAAGGAGTAAAAAACTATACAGAAGCTCTCAAGATTGACCCAGATTATGCCTTAGCCTATTGGGGTCTGGGCAATATTTACCAATATCATTTTGTCCTCTCTGCCAGCGAAAACTGGAAAGATTATGACTTGATGAATAAAAATTATGAGTTAGCTTACCAAATAAGCCCGAATTTAGCAGAAGCAAATCTCGGTCTTGGATGGGCTTACTATTTTCAAGAGAATTTGGGCAAATCTTCAATTTTTTTTAAGAAAGCCTTCGAGTTAGATCCTAATAATCCAGTTGTTAATTATGATTTGGGATCATTCTTGAACAGCATCGGATTGTATTCCCAGGCTATTAAATATTATTCTAGGTCCATTGAGCTTAATCCCTTGTGGGTACTGTCTTATTTAATGCTCTCTGATTGTTATATCCGCGTCGGAGAATTTGGTAAGGTCGTAGATTGCGTAAATAAAGCATTAGATATAGAAGAAGATGATTCCGTTTTCTATCTAGTCCATGCTGAAGCGCTTATTATGATGAAAAAATATGACGATGCAGGAGAAAAAATAACCCAAGCAGAGAAACTCAGCCCCGAAAGCCCTGATATAAGATATTATCGTGCTTGGGTAGCTGCTGCAAAGGGAGAAAAAGAGAAAGCACTGGCTCTGATTGAAGGGAAAAAAATGTATCGTTATCATGTTACGAGCATATATTCTCTTTTAGGAATGAAAGACGAGGCCATAGAGAATATCAAAAAAGGAATAGATACAGGATTTCAAGAAGCACAAGAATATCTTTACACATATCTATTTTTAAAAAACAATTCGAGTTATGAAAGCCTGGACGATGATCCCCGTTTTAAGCAAATCGTAGAAAGCGAAAAGAAGAAATATGAGGAAAGGCTTGAGATGTATGGTCAATTCTAACAATCGGAGAATATGTGTACTGCCATTTTTTTTATAAATGATTATGGGAGGAAGATAGATTTAATCTAATAAAACTTAAAAGAGAAATTAAGAAACACACGAATGAAGCAAGGAGGGGGAACACCTAATTTTATTTGCTCGGAAAACTCAACTATCATTCCCTGATTTTTTTACAAAAGGAAATGATAGATAAAATATACTCAATTAATTAATCAAAGAAGGAGGTTTTTAATGAAAAGAATTATTTCCGTTTCAATTTGCCTAGCTTTTGTGTTATCAGCCAGTACTATTCTTCTTCCTCTGCCGAACATGACGTTTGACCAATTCCAACAAAGGGTTCGGTCACTCATTACTGCCAGAAATGGAGCACTTAATGCTCTTTTCAATGCGAAAAATTATCAAAGTATGCCCGATCAACTCAAGTTTAAAACAAAAATTGTAACGCATGAAGGTGAAGTTATTTCAGGGGAAGATAGCGAAAATTATTGGAGAAAAATTGGTAGCCAGGGAGGGATAAATTTAAATTTCGAAGAACCTCAATTAACATTTATGGAACTTGAAGTAAGCGAGCCACCTTTAGATGAAGAAATTGATTATGTTGCTATAGAAATTACCAAGTTCACCTTCACAATAGGCACAGAGGAACATGAAGGTTACCTAGATCCGATATACAGACATAGAGTTAGATGCACTGTAGAAGATTAGTGTGCTGAAGAATTAAACGAGTAGTTCATTAAAAAAGCTCAACAGATCTTAAAGAAGGGAATCAAACACAAGTCTTTTCGCAAATCTTAAGGGTAAGATCTACCCTTCTATATTAGAAGTTCATTTTGTTTCATCTATCATTAAAGCTTGAGAGCTCTAATGATATAATGGAATGGAGGAATTTAGATCAAGAAGTGGTGATGATTTTTTTCTGACGGGATAGGTCTTTTATTCTGGCGAAGCGCTTTAAAACCTGTTCGATATAATTTCTGCCTTCAAAGTCTCCCTTTGCCCAGAATTTGACTCCAAAAATAATCCTCTCCAGGCACTTGATTTTTTCTTCTCTCTTGTAAGTCGCTACTTCTCCCGGGAGGATGATCTTCCGTTCATACCGGCATCTTTCTATATTCTGAAAGATTGCCTCCCCAATTTCGTTTTTTGGCTTGCTCTTTTCCTCGGGAGTGATGATAAGTCCTTCGCCTTTTTCGAGTTTCTTTCTGGCATACTCTAGAGATAAAAGGGCTTCTTTGTCAGAAAAAGCCTCTTTTTTTTCTGCGTATTCTTTCAAAGGCGCTTCAATATGGACAGCGAGCCAGGCCATCCTCTCATCATTCAAAATGTCTTCTTCTGGGGATAATGCTCTTGGGGAGGATTCTGGCTTCTTTTCAATAATTCGCTGCTCCTGGTAGGGTTTGTGTTTTTCGAGAAAAGTGCAGCTTTGTGGGCAGTGTATTTCTTTTTCCCTGAGGAGACCGCAACAAAGATTGCATAGATAATCTCCTAGGGCAACACAGTGCCTTTTCCCTTTCCTTTTTTCACATTTAATGCATTTAGCCATTTGAGAAAGTCTAAAGATTGCGATTTAAAATTATAAAGAAAAGATCAGGTCTTTAACAGGTCAAATGGAAGGCTCCGATCGTCTTTTTTTTGGAAGCAGATTTGTTGAAACTTTGGACAGCCTTTTTTGTATTTTCGATAATAAGCTCTATCCCCTTAGATTGTGCTTGTTTTTTCACCTCTTCTTCCACACTGACTATACCGTAGAAACCGGTTCCGACTACGAGGATTTCAGGCTTCTCCTTGAGGACATCTTCTATGTCTTCGAGGCAAAGGTTGTGACCTGATTTTCTCCACCAGGAATCCTTTATTCTGTCAGGAAAAATGATGAGGTCAGAGGTGTAAGTGCGCCCATCCACACTCATACGGCCAAAATCGTAAGATTCAATCATCTTTTTTTCCTCATGATGAATGTATCAGACGTGAATGCCTTCATTTTTTTCCCTAATAAGTTCTTGAGAGCTTTTTGAGCGGCATTTTGTTCAGCCTGCTTTTTGGATTTGCCTTTTGCCTTTGCCATAGATTCATTTTCGAAGAATACTTCAACCATAAAGTTTTTCTTATGGTCAGGTCCTATGGCTGTGAGGGTTTTATAAACGGGAGCAGGGAGATTTTCTTTCTGGAGATACTCTTGCAGAGCCGATTTGTAGTTGTTGATTAAGTGACTATTGGCTTTTATTTTTTTAAAAAGAGAATCAAGGAGAGCATGAAGAAAACGCCTTGCCGCATCAAGTCCACCGTCTAAATATATGGCTGCGACTACTGCTTCGAAGGCTCCAGCTAAGATGGTCTTTTTTTTCCTGCCTCCACTTTTTTCCTCCCCCTTACCCAAGCGTATATTCTTATCAAGTTTTATTTTCTTGCTGAAGGAAGAGAGCGATGAAGTTTTTGCTGCGGATGATTTGAGCTTGGAGAGCTCGCCCTCGGAGGTATCAGGATAGGTAGTGCAGAGGTAGTCAGCAATGACAAGGCCAAGAACAGAATCTCCTAGGAATTCTAAAATTTCATTATCNNTTTCATGAAGAAGTTTATTCTCCTCCTGGTTCAACTACTATTTTTTATAAACTTTTCGAGGAAGAGAAAGGATAGACAATTTTTCCTCCAACTATTGTCATCACTGGAGTTCCTTTCAGTTTCCAACCATGAAAGGGATTATTCCTGCTTTTTGATTTAAAGGTTCTGACATCAACAACAATTTCTTTATTGAGATCCAAGATTGTAAGATCAGCGTCGGCTCCCACACATATTTTGCCCTTGTTTTCAAGCCCAAGAATAAGTGAGGGAGTTGTGGATATCATCTTGATGAATTTTTTGAGCGAAATGACATTTTTGTTCACAAGCCTGTCCAGGAGAAGAGAGACTGCGGTTTCTATACCGTTTATGCCAAACGGAGCTTTATCGAACTCAACATCCTTTTCATCTGGCGTATGAGGAGCGTGGTCAGATGCAAAGACGTCCACAATTCCTTCCTTTAATGCTTGAAATAGAGCCTGGACATCTTCATTACTCCTGAGGGGAGGATTTACTTTTAGGTTTGTGTCGTATGTTTCAAGATAAGAATCGGTCAAAATAAGATGATGGGGCGTCACCTCTGCAGTGACCTTTGTCTTCTTTTTCTTCGCCTTTCTGATAAAGTCTACGGCTCCTTTAGTACTCAAATGTGCAATATGAATATTTGCCTCAGCCTCATGAGCAAGAATTGTGTCTCGAGCAACTATTACCTCCTCTGAAGAGGAAGAGATGCCTGATAGACCGAAAAGATAAGAATAATACCCTTCGTGCATGACACCTTCCCCGCTTAAGTTCCTATCCTCGCAGTGCTGGATGATAAGAGTGTTTAGAGGTTTTGAATACTCCAGAGCACGGCGCATGATCTCACTATTTTCTACAGACTTGCCGTCGTCAGAAAAGGCAACAGCTCCTGCATCCACCAGGTCAGCCATATCTGTTAATTCTTCACCTTTTTGCCCCTTGGTTATGGAGGCAATAGGAAAGATATTGACCACTGCTCTTTTCTTTGCTTCAGAGATGATATACTCGGTCAGCCCCCGATTATCATTAACAGGATCAGTGTTGGGCATGCAGGCAATGGAAGTGAAACCTCCTTTAGCTGCAGCAGCGGCACCGGTTGCTATAGTTTCTTTATCCTCCTGGCCTGGCTCTCGAAGATGGGTATGCATGTCTATAAAGCCAGGAGCAACCACCAATCTTGAGGCATCTATGACTTTTGCGCCCTTTGCTGAAATTTTTGTTTTGATATCAGTAATTTTCCCCTTTTCTATTAGAATGTCTGACTTGGCGTCTTTTCCCGAAGAGGGATCAATGACTCTTCCGTTCTTAATCAAGAGCTTCACGTTCTTTTCCTCCCAGCAAAAGGTAGAGAACTGCCATCCTAACCGCAATCCCGTTTTCAACCTGCTTGAGTATCACGGATTCCGCCGAATCAGCCATATCTGCAGAGATTTCGACCCCCCTGTTTAT
>WVZK01000003.1 GCA_011772475.1 Candidatus Aminicenantota bacterium
CCCCATTGAGGCGAGTTCATCCTCCATTTGGATGTATATCCCACCCACTTCTGGAAGTCTTCTTGACATTCGCTCTGCAATTTCTGTAGCGGGGGTAATGGGATAGCCTGCAAAAAACCTGCACCCTGCAGTAATAGCGCCTTCAGCACTGGCCTCATCACCATTCATGAAATGCTCGCCAGTTAAAATTTCCCTATCCTTGCTCATTTTTTACCCCCCTTTTTACCTTTTTTTGTGGCTCCCTTCTTACCCTTCTTCTTCGTCTTTCCAGTTTTTTCGGGTTTACCCTTTTTCTTCTCCTTTTTTACACGCTTTTTACGCTCTACTTCCTTGGCGTCCATAACGAATATCGCAAACTCAGGGCAGATAAGCTCACATAATTGACAATCCACACAGTCATCAGGATTCACTACTTCCGGAGGATGATAGCCTTTTGAATTGAACTTTTTTGATTCCTCCAATACCTTCCTAGGACAGAACTCTATGCAGAATTTACAACCTTTACAACGCTCGTCTATAATGAATATCTTACCTTTTGGTGCCTCCCATTCGTCCGCATCCAGCGGTTTTCTCCAAAGCTTCATTTGACCGGGCATCTTTCCACCTTCATACTAAACGTTTACTGTTTTAACCTTCTCTTCTTCCTCATTTTCAGATTCCTTTATAGCCTTTTTATCGGCTTTCTTTTTTTCCTTCTCAGCCTTTTTAGCCCTTCTCTCTTTCAGCCATTTTACAGTTTTATCTATCTCTCCTTTACTCACAGAATTTACAATATCGTTCATCTCCTTGATTTTCTTGGCGAACTTCTCACCTTCAGCAGCAGATACCCAAGCGAGCTGGAGACGGTTTTTATCTATTCCGTTCTTTTCCAATAAGTCCCATAGTTTTTCAACTCTTCTTTTCGTGTGATGGTTCGCATCGATGTAATGGCAATCACCTATATGGCAGCCGGACACCAGCACAGCTGCAGCTCCCTTCTCAAAGGCTCTTAAAACGAATTTCTCTGCAACCCTACCGCTGCACATCGTCCTAATTATTCTCGCATTTGGAGGATACTGCATCCTGCTCACACCAGCAAAATCTGCTCCTGCATAAGAGCACCAATTGCAGCAGAAGGCAACAGCTTTTTTATCGGCATCTTCTTCAGTTGCAGCATCGATCTGAGAGTATATCTGTTGATCTGTAAAATGACGCATTGTAATGGCTTCGAAGGGACACTCTGCACCACAAGTCCCGCAACCTGCACAGGCAGCCTCTATCA
>WVZK01000083.1 GCA_011772475.1 Candidatus Aminicenantota bacterium
AGGGGCCTAGCTTTGGTTAGATCAGAAGGCAGTTTCCGATATGTAACAATTTTGGAAATTTGGATAGACTATGATATTAATAATTTATGTGGAGGCTATAATCAAACCAACTAAACCCGAACTTAGCTTCATGAACCGGCGTGAATTTTTCTCACTTGCTATGGGATTCAGTGTATCAATGTTTCTTCTGTATCCGGAGTTTATTAATCTCCACTCTAGAGATGGAAATTTTTATAGTTCCAGGGAAAAAGCGTTGGGAACTGTTCTGGACAGGGAACCAAAAACCCAGGAGATTTTTTATGAAATCATTAGCCAAGCCAGGGAAGAGAATTGGTCGTCACTTCTTATCGGAGATTGCATGGGGAAGATCGCCATGCTTTTTCTGGGTACAGAGTATGTCGCAGGAACACTTGAAGGAGAAGGGCCAGAAATTTGTAGAGTTGACCTCACAGGGTTAGACTGCGTAACTTTTTTTGAAAACGTGTTGTGTATTTCAAGAATCCTAAAGAAAGACAAAGTATCATTTGATGATTTTAAGGCTGAACTTACTTTTACTCGATATAGAGGAGGTATACTGACTGACTATACCTCCCGCTTACACTACACTTCTGACTGGATTTATGATAACGAGAGGAAAAAAGTGGTGAGGAATATCACTAAGGAAATCGGCGGAGAAGAATTTCCTTTTAAAGTCTCGTTCATGTCAAAAAATCCACAATATTATCGGGCACTGAAGGCATTTCCTGAATTCATAGAGACAATAGCTAACCTTGAAAAAGAAATAAGCAAACGCCAGCACTGGTATATTCCCAAAAGTAGAATCAAGGAAGCGCAAAAATACATGAAGACAGGAGATATTATTGCCCTAGCTACAGATAAAGAGGGCCTGGATTATGGACATACGGGTCTGGCTTATAAAGATGAACAAGAGAAAATAAGACTTCTACACGCTTCACAGAAAAAGAAAAAAGTGATCTTAGATGCAGAACTATACGAATATATGCAATCTGTCGAGACACATACTGGAATTACTGTTGCCAGGCCATTGGAAGTTAAACAGTTGAAGTAGGGAACAGGGACGAAAAGCTAAATTTCCCGAATTTTGTAGATCATGTCCTATAAAGCTGCAGCATGATAATCCCTATGATCGCCGCTACTATAAGATAATAAGTCATAGGGATTAGCGTCTTGCGGATAAGCAAGCCCTCTCTTCCCAGCAGGCCGACAACTGCCGATGCGGCGACGACATTATGAACACAAATCATGTTCCCAGCAGCCCCTCCCACAGCTTGAAGGGCGACGATAACACCCGGAACAGCGCCTATCTTAAGGGCGGTGGCAAACTGAAAAAGAGAGAACATCATGTTGCTGAAAGTATTGCTACCTGCAATGAAAGCTCCCATTGCTCCTATTACAGCGGCAAAGACGGTCCATCCTTTTCCTATTAGGACCGCTGCAGCGCTGGCCAGCACAACAGGCATCTTGTCCAAGCCTCCCGAGACTCCGCTGTTAATAAAAACCTTGACCATGGGCACCGCAAACCCAAGAGCGACTGCTGGACCGATAAGCATTCTAAAAGAACGATTTGCAGCCTGCTTGACCTCTTTTCTTGACATTCCCTGGATGAAGAATGTCATAACAGCCACTACCAAAAACAAAAAGCCTGGCAAATAGAATGGTTGAAAGCTGGTGCTGATTGAAGTCTGGAAAATATTCGTCCACTTTATCGAAACAGAAGCAAGAGCATTTTTTAGGAAGGGCCAGAGGCGGCTTAAGAGGAGAAACAGCGCTACAAGAATATACGGAAGCCATGCTCTAAAAATGCTCATTTCCGATTTTAGATTATTCCCTTTTTCCATCTTTTGACCTACCCATTCTTGAGGCCACGTTTCCTTTTTAGGAAAGTCCCAGGCCTTCTTGGGCATAAGAAAACCTGCCTTTGCCAGGGGGACGACTATTAAAAGCCCTAAAAGAGATCCCACCAGAGAAGGAAACTCTGGTCCCAGGAATACTCCAGTCAGGGTATAAGGAACTGTAAAACAGAGGCCTGCAAAGAGAGCAAAAGGAAAAATGGAAAAGCCTTCCTTCCAACTTCGCTTCTGGCCGAAAAAACGAGTCATCATAACTACGAGGATTATTGGAATAAGAGTGCCGGTAATTCCATGAATAATAGCTACCTTGCCTCCAATTGAATTTAAATAGGCAGCAAAATCTAAATTGTGTAGGTTCAAATAGTCTATGACTTCGGCTTGCCCGCTCAGTCCTGCATTGACTCCAATCAAGATTGGAGTGCCAACTGCACCGAAAGAAACGCAAGTACTCTGGATAATCAAGGATACCATTACAGCCGCCATAGCTGGAAAGCCAATTGCTACCAGCAGAGGGGCCGCAACTGCAGCAGGCGTCCCAAAGCCAGCAGAGCCTTCGATGAAGGAGCCGAACAGGAAAGCAATGATTATCGCCTGCGCTCGACGATCAGGCGAGATTAGGAACATACTCTTCCTGATAGAGAAAATGGCTCCGCTTTCCTGCTGGAGATTCAAGAGAAGAATAGCCCCCAGAATAATATAAAGAATTGAGGCCGCTGTGAGCAGGCCATCGATAGAAGCAGCAGCTAACTGAGAAAAAGGCACTTTCCAGACAGTAAAAGCTAAAATGCAGGTAAAGAGATAGGCAACGGGCATGGCTCTTGTTGCCGGCCATCTAAAAAGTACTATAAGCCCGAATACTGAGATTATGGGCAAAAGTGCAAGAAGAGCTAAAGTACCCAAACTCATTCACAAGATCCTTTTGTTAGCATCATCCTTGACTTTATCTGATTCCTCGACTTTATAAATCAACCAGAATCTGATGTCAACAAATCTCGATACACTTAACCTTGAAATCCAGGTCATCCTGCAAAAAATTAACAAGTTCTACGAGTTAACATTATTATAAATTTAAAGTTCATCATATTTTTCATTTGACTATCTTCTTCACGGCTGATATAATCGAGGAGAATTTGGAGAGGGAGCGAGGCAAATGAAATATCCAAAAACCAATCTGAAAGAAATCCTATTACATCTTTTTGTCGCAGCTATATCCTTTCTTGGGAGAAAAAAGGATCAATTTTTGAGCAGTAAAATCCTGTTCAACAAATTCATGTGTACTTTTGTTCAGCCTCAGCCCATCAGATGGATATGCCGTTTATTGACTATAACGCTTTTTATTTTCACGACTGCATTACCGATTTTCGCACAGACGATCACAGTTCTGACACCTAACGGAGGTGAGATCTGGGGAGTAGGCTCTGCACAAGAGATAACCTGGACATCGACTGGTACGGTAGGCAAAGTAAAGATTGAATATTCAACAGATAACGGGAGTTCCTGGAAAAACGTGAAGGCCTCTGCAGATAATACTGGCTCATATTTATGGACCATTCCCGATGATCCATCAACCAACTGTCTAGTCAAGGTTTCAGAGAAGGATGGCGATCCATCAGATACCAGCGATGCTGCCTTCTCAATAATTACAATTATTGAGCAGCTTAAGTTTGTAACAGATAAGAAGATAGTGACAGTGCCGGAGGGTGGAACCGATACTTTCAAGGTTAAGCTATCTGGCGAACCTTTATCCTCTGTAATTGTTACGATAAGAATAGCGGATAATGGGGATCCGGATATTATGTTGATACCTGATCCAGATCCTCTTGAGCTGACGTTCACTCCTGATAACTGGAACAAATTCCAGACAGTGACTTTATTTGCAGCAGAAGACGATGATGTTATTAATGGCGTGGCAATTATTCAAATCAGGGCGCCAGAATTTGAGGACGTAGATATTACTGCTATGGAACAAGACAACGACTTTGCTGATATATCTTTAAAATTAAATCCCCACACCGGAACAACGGGTAATATAATAAAAATATCAATAGAGATATCCAATAACACCATCCCAATTAGCTCTTTTTCATTAAATTTCATTTATGACAGCACTCTATTTTCCTTAAAATCAATAAAGAAAGGGTCTTTAACTTCGGACTGGATCACGATCGGAGGAGTAGAAGATCCCTCAGGGACAATAACAATAGATGGCGTTGCAGATGCATGGCAGGCAATACATGAAGATAGTCAAGGCGCTCTGATCAGGATCTGGCTCAAGGTGAGATGCGATAGTTTCACTGCAAAAACTAAGAGTGAGATTAAGATAGAAAATTATTTGGGTGGTATAGCCGGGTTTTCGCCGGAGCCTTGCACGGACAACATTACATTGGTTCCGTGTTCAAGGCTGGGTGATGTAAACAGTGACGGTAATGTCACACCAGGGGATGCCCAAAGTACGCTTGAGATCTATTTAGGGAAACGTGCGCCTAAATTTTGTCAAAAGACGACTTCAGATCCTAACGGTGATGAGAGCACAACGCCAGGGGATGCTCAGGATATTTTTGATTGCTACTTGGGGAAAAAAGAGTTACCAGAATGTTTAGATGGAGCTCCAGGAACGCTTTCATCAGCGTCGTTTTCGCCTATTAAAAGGATAGGATACAAAAGAAGGCATAGACCAATTAAACCAAAGCTTTATCCCTTAAATACAATAGGCTACTCAGGAAAAACAGTAAAAATTCCTATTATTATTACTAATCCAGAGGGGATAAACTCTTTTAGTTTCGAAGTGAATTACTTGCCGGAATTACTAGAATATGTGGGAATAGAAAGAAGCCAATTAACCGCTGATTTTGATTTGAGAGGAATAGAAGAAATAAAAGGACTAATTAGAGTAGAGGGAGAAAGCGAGAAGCCTATCAAGTACAATAAATATGCTTCCCTGGCAATAATGGAATTCAGAGTGAAACAGGGAGTAAACGGCCGCTTGCCCATCATCGTCTATAATCCAGGAAAAGATCTTTTCAACGTGGAAATAGATGATGGTACTTTTTTTGGATTAGAATACTTTGATGAACATGAAAGATTTCTGAGTTTAGGCCAAGCCAGAATTAGGCCTGATAGGACATTAAGAATACCAGTCAAAGTGAGTAGCGCATTTAATATAAAATCATTCGGATTGGAGCTAAAATACCCATCAGATAAGATGTCATTTGTTGGGATAAAAAGGGGAGAATTAACCAAGGATTTTACAGCGGTAGAAGGAAATGAATTGGAACTAGGACTAGTGAGAGTAGGCGCATATAGTATGAGTGGGATTCAAGAAAGAAAGCCAGGTACATTAGTGGAATTGGTTTTCTTGGTAGATGGAACTGGCGGCAAATTAGAGATAGTCGAACTAGTGGATGACATACAAGATTTTATAATTCAAGACGGAAGAATAAGATTAAACGAAAAAAGAGATAGGGTAAAAAAGCTATGGTTTCCAAAGTTGTACGATCATCGCTGATATTCTTGTTCATTCTTTTGATTTCTAATATCAATTGTAAGAAGACTCCTACTACTCCTGAGTTCGAAGATATTACCAGGCCAAGAATTTGGGCTAATGTATCTAATATGTCATTCACTGCCACAAAGGGGGGAGCAACTGCTTCTTCCCAGAATCTGCACGTAAAAAACTCGGGTATAGGGACTTTAAACTACACTATATCTTGTGATATCGACTTTGTAAGTGTTTCC
The DNA here is from genome assembly GCA_011772475.1 of Candidatus Aminicenantota bacterium. Classification (GTDB taxonomy): domain Bacteria; phylum Acidobacteriota; class Aminicenantia; order Aminicenantales; family Aminicenantaceae; genus SOIV01. The sequence goes on from WVZK01000083.1 coordinate 5,607, forward strand.
CCGGCAAGTGGCTCTTCGACTGACAATGTCATAGAGCATACAGTCTCGGCAGATATCAGAGGTGTAAGTGAAGGAAATTACAATGGCAACATAACAATATCTGATTCCAATGCTGGCAACAGTCCTTATACAGTCAGCGTGACCGTTACGATCAGCAGTCCTCTCACAGATAATGAAATTTCGGTTTCTTGCTATCCGCGTTACGGAGAAACAGGAACCACAGTCTCTATTCTTGTCGCAATCAATGGAAACATAAAGGAGATAAGAGCTTTTGGTTTGGAATTAACTTATGACTCAAACATGTTTGATTATCAAAACGTTAGCAAAGGAGATCTAACTGCAGATTGGGGAGTAGTAGATGGCAACGAAATCAGCCCGGGAACCGTAATAATCGGAGTACTAGCTGGTCAGGCAGATCCTATTTTGCCAGGTGGGGTGGGGAGTATCGTCAGTATCACTTTGAAAGTAACTTGCAATGGATGTATTAACGGGCAGCAGAGTCAAATTTGTATTCAAAACTATACAGATGGCATTGCGGGAATGACACCCGAGCCTGCCTGCGCTATATTCATTTATAGAGAATAGTCTAGATAAATAGAAATCCCTAGACCAAATTTGCTGATTATTCTCGAAAAATCAAGCGACTTCTTAAAATAAATCAAAACCTAACTAAAAGAATAATTACAGGGTGGCTTTGATAAATATTGCCTAAACACAAGTTAATCCAAGCTATATCATGATTGACTATTTTCTAAGTAATTGATAATATTTGTCATAATAATGTCAGGAAGCAGCGGCCCATGATATGCCCTAAATGTCGTTTAGATAATCCTGCTGGCACTAGCTTTTGCGGCAAGTGCGGAGCACATCTTTTCCCGTCAGAAAAAGTCCCTATCTCCACAACAGAAACTATAATGGCTCCCAAACACGAGCTAAGCGTTGGGACAACGTTTGCCGGCAGGTATCACATAATCGAAGAGCTGGGGAAAGGGGGGATGGGAAGAGTCTACAAGGTAGTCGATAGTGAAATCAAAGAAAGCATGGCCTTAAAACTCTTAAATCCTGAGATTGCCGCAGACAAGACCACACTTGATCGCTTCCGAAACGAACTAAAATATGCCCGCAAGATCACCCATAAGAATATATGCCGAATGTACGACCTCAACAAGGAAAAAGAAAACTACTATATCACTATGGAGTATATGCCCGGTGAGGATTTAAAGAGTTCGCTTAGAAGAATGGGGCAAATGAGTGTTGGGAAAGCTCTTTTCATTGCCAAGCAGATATGTGAGGGCTTGGCTGAAGCTCACCGTTTGGGAGTTGTACACCGGGATCTAAAGCCTCAAAACATAATGATCGATAAGGAAGGGAATGTACACATCCTGGATTTTGGCATTGCCAGGTCTCTTAAGGCAAAAGGGGTAACAGTGACCGGGATGATGATTGGAACTCCAGACTACATGTCACCTGAACAGGTTGAAGCGAAAGAAGTAGACCAGCGTACTGATATCTATTCACTGGGAGTTATTCTTTATGAAATGCTGACCGGGAGGCTTCCTTTTGAAGGCGATACTCCCTTAAGCATCGCCGTGAAGCAAAAAACAGAGAAACCTCCCGACCCCAGAAGTCTTAATCCCAAAATATCTGAAGAATTAAGCCGGGTGATACTTAGATGTATGGCTAAGGAAAAAAATAAAAGATACCAGAAAGCAGAGCGTATTCTCACTGACTTGCAAAATATAGAAAAAGGCATACCAACCACAGATAAGTTTCTCCCAAAGATAGAATACAAAAGGCTAATTCCAAGAAAGCGCCTTGTGCCCTGGACTATATTTTTAATTGTTATTACTACAATCACCGGATATTTATTCTACGATAGAGTTCTTCGAGGAGGACAGGAACAGCAGCAGAACTCGGCTATGATTGCTGAGCCGGTCGCAAAAAAAGCGCTTCTATCAGCTTCCCAACCAGGATTCATGGAAATTAATTCTGTGCCTGAAGGAGCTGATGTTTATATCGATAATAAGTATGAAGGGATAACGCCGATCAAACATGAGATTCTTCCCGGAACCTACAAGATAAGAATAAAAAAAGACCCGGATTACAAAGAAATAAAAGATAATATGGAAATAAGTGCAGGGAAGACATCATCAAGAAATTATACGTTAGATGCAGCCTACTTCCTTGAGGTAAAGACTACCCCGGAAGGAGCCGATGTAAGTATTGACAACAATTATAAGGGGAAGACACCTCTAAGAATAGAATTAACAAAGAGCACATGCCGATTGAAAATAGAAAAAGGTAAGGAATGGTCGAACATTAATGAGTCTCTAACTTTGAATCCGGGTATAAACTCCTTCGAACGCTCTCTAAGAAGGATGATGTACAGCCTATCCATAAAAACCAATCCGCCTGAAGCCCGCGTATCAATAAATGGTGAGTCGATAGGGATGACCCCTTTGAAAAAAATGGATCTATCGGGCAACTACTACGTAAAAATAGAAAAGGAGGGCTACGAAACTATTGAAGAGCCTATAAGTGTAACGTCAAATACTGAAAAGACCTATGATCTAATAAGACTTGAATCTAAGTTAGGCAAACTCATATTAAAGGTTCACCCTTATGCTAATGTTTTGATTGATGGGAAGGAGATAGGAGAAGTTCCGCCCACAAAAATCCACGAGGTTCAGGAAGGCAAACATACTATTGAATTTGTTGCGAAAAAGCTAAATAAAGAGATAACAGTTGAGGTGGAAATCAGAAGCGAAGAAACCAAAGAGATCCGCGTGAATATGCAAACCGGAAAAAAAGAAATATTAAAATTAAATTAAAAGCAATAAAATTATTTATAAATTTTAAAACCGCTCCTTGATAAACATAACTAGACATAATGAAAATTATGGCAGTTAATAAGATATATAAGTCAAAATTATTAGCTTATTCGCTAATCCTCTCTTTTCTCTTTTTGATTACCACAGAAGCGAAGCCTAGTACAGCATCTTCTGACTTAAACGAAGGATTTAAGCCTGTGGTGAGAGTCCAAGAAGAAGATGTGAGAATTAATGATGCCCAAAAAGATCGCTTTGACAAATTATTTGAGGAAGGCAAGAAGCTTTACCAAGAACAGATGGATTATGAAGGAGCCATAGAAAAGTTTAGCGAGGCTTTAAACCTTACAACAACAAGAACACAAAAAGCAGATGTCTTTTATCATATGTCTCTCGCTCATTATGGAGATTTAAGCAACAAAGGAACAAAAGATCTTTTTGAGACAATAAGAAGGCTTATTGAAGTAGATTATTATCGAGAACTGGACGAGATTTTATGTCCGCCAAAGTATATAGAATTATTCGAAGGGATAAAAAAAGAATATGGAGCGTTGAGAATACAATCAAAGCCAGCGGGAGCAGATGTCTATTTAAGTGACAGTGAAACCCCCGTTGGAAAAACGCCTTTAATAATTGGCGCCAAGGCAGGCTCGCTCGCCATAAAAATACAGAAGGGGAAAAAGGCAAAAAATGATATCCTCAAGGTGGTTGCCGAGAAAGAAACAACATCGCCAGTCTACGTCCTAAAAGGTGTTTCGACTTTACCGTATATAATTGGAGGCATAGCTTTAGCAGTAGGGGCTGGAGCTGCCTTATTATCAGGTGGCGGAGCGGGAGAAGACGGGCAAGCGCCTGGACCAACAACCGGCAGTATTCAGGTTAATTCTACTCCGCAAGGAGCAAGTATTTATCTTGACGGATCAGCCACAGGACAAACGACAAATTCCACCCTAACCAACGTATCTCCTGGAAGTCATACTGTGACATTGGTTAAAGAAGGATATGAAGACTATGGAGAGAATATTTCGGTAACAGCAGGGCAAACAACAACAGTAAACGCAACTCTATCGGCAGTCGTAATAACAGTAACTAATCCTATAAGCAGCACTATCTGGACAAAGGGAGTTGATGTCCAGATAACATGGGGAAGCAGCGGTTCACCAAGCTTCCAAGGAAATGTTAGAAAAAGCAACGGATTTAATCATTTGTCAAATTCAGGGAGAAATCTATTGCCATCCTTTCGAAGAAGGGCTCTTCGGTCTGTTCGTTCTTTTAAGAACCTAATAAGGACAAGGAGGGAGTTGGATAAGGGCAGTAATGTGGGGTCCTTCAGCTCTAAGGAAATAACTTCTTCTGAAAGTACAAAAATAAATTCAAATAGACCATCCGGCACTCAAGATGTTTCAAGAAGGTTTCCTTCAAGCAGAAGAGGAGTTAAAATTCCTCGTAAAATAACAAAAAATTCAGGGATTATAAAAAATAATAACGCCTTTGGGAAGGTTAATCCGCCTGTTTTTCGAGGAATTTCAAGCCAAATATTTAAATCATCAGAGAATACTCGAGCGTTGGCCTTAACAGATGTGAAGATTGACCTCTATAAAGGAGGTGTATTTCAGGAGTTAATTGAGCCCAACACAGAAAATGACGGCACTCATACCTGGAACGTGAGTATATCTCTTGTGGATGATTCAGACTATAAGGTAAGGATCTCTTCTGCAAGTGAACCTGGAATCTATGATGAAAGTGATGAATTCACGATCGAGACTAAGTTCATAAATGTCACTAAGCCTACAAGTACCACTGTCTGGACAAAAGGAAATTCAGAAACCATCACCTGGGATTACACAGGAACAATAAGCAATGTGAAAATTGAGCTGTGGAGAGGAGGAGGCAGCCCCGAAGAGATAATTGCACTCAGCACAGCAAATAATGGATCCTATACGTGGGAAGTACCCATCTCTCTTCAAAGTGCACAGAATTATTATGTAAAGGTCATCTGTGTTGGCGTGCCGGAAATTTTCGATGAAAGTGATGGTTTCCAAATCACTAACTAGAAGTCTACAACTGTAATTTACCGAATAACCCGTACTGTTTCAGGTAAAGTTAATTAACCTGATTTGACGAGACATCTGAATACATAATAAATAATGTAGTGATTAATCAATCTATGCAAAATTTGCCTTTTAAGAAGAGGCTGGACTAAGCACAGAAGCGAATAAACAATAAAACAGAAAAGAATGAAAAAAATTTATAAGCAAATCATTACTTTTTTAATTTTGCTTAATATATCGTTGCTTTCACCGCTTACATGTTTAAATCAGGATAAAGAAGGGAAAAAAACAGGTTTAAATCAAAAAAAAATAAGCTCCCTTCAAAAATCATTATTGATCCCCGGTTGGGGACAGCTAGCAGAAAAAAGATATATAGAAGGAGTCTTATTCTTATCAGCAGAAATTTTTTGTATTTATAAGATTTTTTCATATAATCACAAGGGGAATGATTACTATGACCTATACAAAAAGGCAGATAATGTCAGTGATGCCACACAATACAGAGACCTGACAGAGAAGTATGATACCAGAAGGAATAGGTTTATTCTGGCCGCAGCAGGCGTCTGGATCATTAATCTAATTGACATTTATTTTATTGTTAAAAAAAAGGATAAAAAAGAGAAGAATCTAAGATTAGAGTTTAATCTAAATGAAAATAAAGATCTGGCCTTTACTATTTCTTATAGCTTTTAGTATCTTTCTTCACCCTTCCTGTCAGGACCGTCTTTTCGACAATCCCTTTGATCCAGAGGCAGGGGAGATCGTCTTTGAGGTGGTCAGCACAATTTTAACTCCTTCCTACATGCCGCTCAGCCTTACCTGGGATGGCAGCACCATATGGAATGTTGATGGTTACAACGAGACGCTCTACAGCCTTAATAGGCTTAGCGGAGCTCAAGTTAGAGCTTTAACATCGCCCCTGCCAGCAACCACAGGAATAGCCTACGACGGCCAAGACCTCTGGGTGTGCAGTGAATTTTCTGTTGATGTTTATAAAATAAATCTATTAAACGGGATGATCCAAAAAAGGCTCAATCTACAAAGAGGATCTTTTACAGCCATCGAGTACGCTCTGAGCTCAATATGGTTAGCTGATAGTCAATCAAATATGATCTTGAGGGTGAACCCGGAAACTGCTGAGATAATCTCTTCTTTTCCCAGTCCGGGTGTTGGAGTAGATGGATTAGCCTTTGACGGGAATGATTTTTGGACTTCTGACTCTGCGACTCTTACCATATATCAGGTAACAACTGAGGGGACGGTCTTGAGGACTTTTCTTTCCCCTGGCCAATCCCCTAGAGGTTTGGCCTTTGATGGGCATTTTCTGTGGAACGTAGATGGAGACAGAAAAATATATCAGTTGAGATTTCAAAATTGAGCTATTTAAGAATTACTATCTTTGTTTTCTTGCTTCCTTTTTTTATCCCTTTAGGGCTTTTTGCCTCAAATCCGGGCTTGATGAATGAAACTCCGACAGAACAAGATAATTTAATGAGTTTAAAGGGCGAATATTTGGCTTACAGTTACGATTTTAATCAAATATACGGAGAAAATGTTGAGCTCGAATTTTCTCCTTTCAGTGCTACCTGCCGCCATATAAAGATAGACATTACTCCAAAGATATTTTATGCCTACGGAAATGTTATTTTAGAAAAAGGAGACGAGAAACTTGAAGGAGATGAATTTTTATTTGACCCCAAGGCAAAAACAGGAACGCTTATTAGCTATGGAGAAAAGATCGAGATTAAAGAAATCGAAGATGAGGGAAAGGAAATCCTTGCACAAAAAAGTGATGTCCCGAAAGAATTAACTCTGGAGAAAATTCAAAAATCACTAATTTATTTCATTGGCCAGGCATTCGATATAACTACTGATTTTGGTGTTCACGGATACAATGTGACTCTATTTGTAGAAGGATTAGAATCAGTCAAGTTTAAAAAATTTAGATTATCCAGCGGTATCGGCAAAAGAAGAAACGGAATTTCTTTAAACAGAATTTGGTATACAAAGTCCCAGGGCTTAATAGGGAAGGTGAGCTATTTCTATGAAAAAGAGAAAAAAGTTAATAGTTTAACCCAGCTCAATTACGAAGAACATTCGGTCTTGAAGGATTATACTGGACTTAAGCGACAGGTCGATGTGATGAGCTCAACAACTATAAATATTAAAGAAGATTTAAATCTTGGACTGACAGGAAACTATAATTCGAGTAATCTCTGGAACACACTTTTTTGGCTGAATAAAAACTGGAGCAAAAAGTTTAGTACACAGGTAAATTTTTCCTACAATAAACCTATAAACCTTAAGGGAGAATCCTGGTTTGGCCTTCAGTCAACCGCCGATACAGGAAAATTTGGAAATATTTCTTTTTCGGGTAAATACGAACTTCAAAATCAGATATTGACCAGCTTTTCATACGGAAATACTTTTTTTAAAAAGCTTAGCTTTCTTCTATCTTCCTCTTATTCCCAGGTAAAAATTGGTGAAAGCCCTGATCGCTCAAAAATACTTTCGGGAGGAGTTAACCTTTCTTACAGTTCTCGAATATTTAATGTTTCCACGGATTATTTTTTGAATCATGACCTTTTTGGGGATCAGCTCCTGTCACAGCCACAAGTCAGATTGGGATTTAATCCATTCCAATTGTATCGGGGCCTAATATCTGCCAACATTTATAATATATTTATTTATAATAATTTGAAGAGAGGCGAAGCTAGGGACGAAAGCTACAGCAATAATACAGTCCTTACCCTATCCACCCAACCTATTTTTCTACAGAAAGGATTCAGTCTGAATTATAATTTTTCACTCGAGCAATTTGTCGAAAAAGAAGGCAGGAATTTCACCTCTGGCGGATTTATTTTCAATTTAAACAAAAATATCGTAAGGGGTGTTTCCTTCCAGGGCCTTTACAGCGTCCAATCGAGGAGGAAAACAAAGGATTGGCTTATTGAAGGGACAACAAGTCAAGACCTGAGTGCTGTTTTAAAAGTCAATCCCTCAGAAAGATTAAATGGTTGGGTATCTTTTTCTTACGATCCTAAAAATAGCCAGTGGCGACAGTCGTTTGCTGATGTATCGGTGGGAATCATCAGGGACTGGAAACTTCACTCTTTAATTCATTATGATTTTCTTTTAAGGAAGGTAAACAACGTCGATCTTTATTTAATTAGGGATGCCGGTAGATTTCAGCTAAGGTTTGTCTGGCGTAGCCTTTCAAAACAGTTTTTGATTGAATTTGTTCCAAGATGAAAAGATATTTATTTCTTTCTGTATTAGTTATGTCATTGATTTTTTTATGGGATTGCATCTCTCTAAAGCGTGATTATCCTTTACCATCTGAAAACCAGCTTGTATCTATTCATTTATGTAAAAAAATAGATGACAGCGGCGATTTACTTAAGCCCTTAGATATTAAGTCCGAATTCACTTCTAAAGACGATAGTGTTATTTGTTTCATCAGGCTAAAAGATATCGGCACAAAGATTGATCTCAGATGGAAATGGTATTCCCCTGATAAGAAACTTGTTAGGGACACAGGAAATATAATTGTAAGTCAGGGCGATAGATATCTTGCGGCTGCCACGGCCTATGATAGGCTTCAACTTGATGCTGAAAATACCGCAGAAGGGCAATGGACTGTCGTTATCTTTATGAACGATAAATTCATTGCGAAAAAACCGTTTCAAATCTCCCCTTCATCGCTTCGGCTTTAAATCTATTGTTTTATATGAATTGCATAATCTTCTTGCAAACTTTTGGTTTCCTATGAATAATGAAAGCTATGAAAAATATCAACAATGCAGAAAAAAACTCGGTTCCCTCAATATTGGCAGCTCTGAGATTATATGATGGATGCGAATTCGATGTGCGTCTAACAAGAGACAGAGTTTTGGTCCTCTACCACGATGCTAAGTACAATGGCCGGAGACTTCTCGAGACAGATTTCAAAGACCTCGAGGGAGTACATACTTTCAAAGAACTGGTCGATCATCCTCAAGTAGTAGAATCAATCAATGATAATGGCAAAACATTCTGGATAGAGACAAAAGAGGATACCACTTTAGGGATGAAGAGAGATCCTGTCTACTGCCTGGAATTGGCCAGAAGTATCACCGACCAATTAAAAAACTCACACCTGAAACCAGAAAATATCCGGATTATCTCGTTCTCTTCAGAGATCTTAAAACATATAGATGGTTTCCGAACCTGTAGGATAGTCCCTTACATTTTTACCAGAACGGATTCATTAATCCGATACTACAACCATAAAACAATCCTCCAGATGTTCAAATCTCTTCGAAAATACATCCTAGATACTAAAAAAATGGGGATTGATGGCCTTTTTTTCTATAAGCGGTATTTACGCGGATTCTTCTCCATTTTCCAGCCATCACTGGAAGAAATCAAATTGATAGGAAAAGATAATTTCATACTGGGAACCGGTGTGGAAACTTTCGAAGAAGAAAAGTTCTTCAAGGACGTCGTGTGTGTAACTGATTATCGCGGGAAACGAAAAGGCGGAAGAGGAAAGAACCCTGGCCCGCTTATTTGCCACAGAGGATTATGACAATCAGGGGAATATTCAAATTTTTTAAAAAAAAGATACCTAAGTGGGCCTTAGTCCTTATGGGAGGCGGTTCGAGGGGCCTGGCGCACATAGGGATTCTTGATGTTCTCCACAAAAATGGATTGACTCCAGATATTATCGTAGGGACATCTATGGGAGCTGTGATCGGAGGGCTTTTTGCGTCTGGAATTTCTTCAACAAAATTGAAAGAGATAGCGAGCGACTTTGATTTAAATAATTTTATCGAAAGGCCTAACATTCCAATTTTATCAAAAAAGACGCAAATCAGCATTTTAGATTTCCTAATGCTCGAAAGCTATAAAAACAAGCTTCTTAAGAAATTGGGACTCAATAGGGAAGATAAAATGGAAGCCTATTTAAAAAGTTTAATAGGAGAAATTTCTATAGAAGAGCTGCCGGTGAAATTTGTTTGTAATGCAGTTGACTTAATATCAGGAAGAGAGATTATTTTCGAAAGAGGAAAACTCTATAAGGCTCTTCGGGCCACAATGTCTCTACCGATTATATTTGAACCAACAAGTATCGATGATATGCTACTCTTGGATGGCGGAGTTCTCGATAATGCTCCGGTAGGAATAGCGAAAAATTTGAATGCACACAAGGTAATTCTTGTAGATGTACATAGAGATCTAAAGGAAGTATCAAAAGAAGAAATAAAGAATACATTCCAGCTTCTTCACAGGATGGTGGAGACTATGGTGGCCTATAAAACGGAAGAAAAGATAGAGAAAGCAGATCTTGTGATAAAGGTTGATATGGACGTTGATGCGCTAGATTACTCTGAGCCTTTAAGAATAGTAGAGGCAGGAGAAAATATCGCCACCGAAAATATCGATAAAATCAAGAAACTTGTTTCATAAAACCTGTAAGTTATTTATTTGTAGGGGTTTGATTTATCAAACCCACTTTTAATAATATAAAAATAACTTTGGATTTAATAAAAAAAATTCCTAAAAATACAAAATTATGGCCGAAATTAAGCCTTTTTCCCCGGTTAAACTAATTTGTGGGATTATTGCCTCCAAAGAAGCTACTTTTATTAAGGCAGAGGAGCGCTTGGTTCAGCTATTTGATCCTGTGGATATAGCAAGCCCTCTATTCATATTCAATTATACAGATTATTATGAAAAGCAGATGGGTAAGAACTTAAAAAGAAAGTTCTTAAGCTTTGCAGACCTTATTCCGCCCGAAAAACTAAGCGAAATAAAGATCCAGACAAACAAACTCGAAGAAGAAATAAGAGAAGAATTAAAAGAAGTCCGAAGAGTTGTCAACCTTGATCCAGGCTATTTGACTCAGTCTGGTTTGATCATGGCAACTGCCAAAGATTTTGCTCACCGGATTCCTCTTCAGCAAGGAATTTATGCCCACCTTGAATTATTTTTCAGCAAGAAAAGGTTCAAGACTCTGGACTGGACTTATCCCGATTATAGGACCGAAGAATATCATGAATATTTTATGGAAGTCAGGCGGATTTATCTTTCTCAACTGGCGAGTTTAGAATCCGGCTAAACAGTCTTTATTATCGTTTACTGCTTCTTACGAATGTCAAATAGCCTTTTAGGGAGCGATCTTTTCCGAGAAGCGCTTTAGAAGAGTGCAAAGCTGCAAGAATCTCTTTATCTAGGGGATCAAGAATGGCAGCATCCAGGCCTTTCTGGAGAGCGAGAACAAGAAAAGCCCTGTTCAGCGATTTACGCTTTGGAAGTCCAAAGGATACATTACTCACTCCAGCTATCGTACTAACCGAGGGCAGATCCTTCTTTATTTTCTCGAGAGCCTCAAGAAAAAGCTCCCCGGCTTTTTGGTCAACGCCTATGGGGCGGACCAAAGGATCGATGAATATGTCTTTATGTTCTACTCTTTCTTTGTCCAGTAGATTTACAATTTTGCGAGCTATGGAAAGCTCCTTATCAGAGGTATCTGGCAAACCCTGGTCATCAAGGCAGAGCGCAATTATACGGGGCTTGTACTCCTTGATGAGGGGGAGGAAAGTCTTTATTCTATTTGCTTCACCACTGATAGAGTTCAGCAGGGCTTGTCCTTTATGGATTTCTAATCCTGCCTCCA
>WVZK01000005.1 GCA_011772475.1 Candidatus Aminicenantota bacterium
TCCACAGATTCATCAAAATTGACAAAGCTGAGTTTCTTAATAAGACTTACAGCTTCTTCCAGGGAATATTCTTCTTTTTCCTTTAATAATTCCCTTGCTTTAATATATTTTTTTCCTCTTTTAGCCACTGATAATCTCCAATCCCATGTTCTTTGCCGTGCCTTCGACAATTTTTTTTGCGGCCTCCAAGCTGTAAGCATTCAAATCAGGCATCTTAACTTTTGCTATCTCCTCAATCTGTTTTTCAGTAACTTTACCAACTTTTTCTTTGTTTGGTGTTCCAGATCCTTTGGCTATCCCAGCAGCTTTCTTCAGAAGATAAGAAGCGGGAGGAGTTTTCATGACGAAATTGAAACTTCTATCCTTAAAGACGCTTATAACGACTGGAATAATCGTTCCCTCTTCCATCTTGCTTGTCTTTTCATTGAATTGGCGGACAAAGTCCATAATGTTTACGTTATGTTGACCAAGCGCTGGACCCACAGGTGGAGCTGGGCTTGCCTGGCCCGCTTCTATCTGCAGCTTGATTTTCGCTACGATCTCTTTTGACATGCTTCCTCCTACATCTTCTCCACTTGCAAGAATTCTAACTCTACTGGAGTAGATCTGCCGAAAATTGTAACCAATACTTTTAAAGTGTTTCTTTCATTATTCACTTCTTCAACTATGCCGTTAAAATTGAAAAAAGGCCCGTCGATGATGCGGACAGCCTCACCTTTTTCAAAAGAGTGCTTTGGTTTCGGTTTTTCAGAGGTTGTCTCCATATGTTCTACTATCTGGCTGACTTCTTCTTTGCTTAAGGGCGAAGGCCTCTTCCCTGATCCCACAAATCCAGTTACTTTTGGCGTCTCGCGTATTATGTGCCAGTTTTCATCTGTCATCGACATTTCGATCAAGATATAACCTGGATAAGACCTTTTTGTAGAAACTACCTTTTTCCCTCCTTTTATTTCAACAACACCTTCAGTGGGGATAATGATCTGGCCAATCTGGTCCTCTATGCTCAGCTCAATGCACCTCTGGCGAATAGACTCAGCCACAAACTTTTCAAATCCAGAATAAGTATGAACGACATACCAGTTTTTACTCATTTTCTCACTCAATCTAGCCAAATAATCCTCTTATTTGATTAAGAACCCAAGAAAAAATAAGGTCCATAAAATAGAGATATAATCCAAAAAAAACAGTAGCAATAATAACGACTATAGTCGTGCTGTAAACCTCATTTCTTGAAGGCCAGGTCACTTTTTTTAACTCAGCCCTAACATCTTTCAAAAAGGAAATAAGGCGCTTATACCATTTTGCTTTTTTATTCATTCTCTAATCTTTATCCCAAACACTAATAAATAACACTTTTGCGATGTTTCGATATCTTCCTTTAAGTTTAAGTCTGTATTGTTATGGCAGGTGAGGCAGGACTCGAACCCGCAACCTTCGGTTTTGGAGACCGACGCTCTAACCAGTTGAGCTACTCACCTCTCTCTTTAGCGCCTCCTTAAAAATCCATTCACCTCACCGACTCAGCTTCAATAATTTAATTAACTTTTTCCTGCTCCTCTCAATCTATCTTTATCTTATTTCCTTATGAAGAGTGTGTTTCTGGCAGAACTTGCAATATTTTTTCAGCTCAATCTTTTCTTTTTGTGTCTTTTTGTTCCGTGTAGTGGAATAGTTCCTCCTTTTGCACTCAGGACACTGTAACGATACAATTTCTCTCATCGCATTCCCGTTTCGCTATCACTTTTAAAATGTGGGCTTGATGAATCAAGCCCCTACATACCTATTCTAGGACGTCAGTAACCGAGCCTGCTC
>WVZK01000141.1 GCA_011772475.1 Candidatus Aminicenantota bacterium
AGCTGGCTCCTCGGGTAGGACTCGAACCTACAACCTAGTGGTTAACAGCCACCCGCTCTGCCAGTCTAATTCATTGAAAAAGGGAAAGTTATGAGCTATATCTCAATTTGGTGAGGTCGGAGTGACGAGGTCTCGGATTTACTCTCGTCTATTTATTAGCCACTCAGCTAAAATTAATCAGCTATTAATTCTTTTCTAATTACTTAACCACCCACCAAAACGGTGGATAGTCGGCGAAGAGCCAATCAGAAATCAGAGCACCTATCCATGTCACATTTCCTTGTTACTTATTTGTTCTGCCAGGGAAAGTGTCCAATCCAGAGAAGAATCCAGACTATGTAGTTTCCCCATGCCTCCCAAGGCACGGCAAACCCAGCTTTCCACAGTCCGGGATTCTCCATCTCACCTGGCGTTGGCGGGTCTACAGCAAATGCTGAAGTCGTTAGAAACAGCACTGCTGCTAAAGCTATTATTGCTGTTAGCCTTCTCATTTTTATCTCCTTAGCCTAGATTAAGCACAATGTTTCTTCTTTTATAGCATATCGAGGATTTATCGTCAACTCAAAATAAACCTTTCCCAACGTAAAAATCAGTGACATCGGTGTGACACAAAGTGCCTAAGATTGCATACTTTTGCCTGACGTTAGGTAAGGCAGAAAAAGGGGGTATATTAATCTTAATCCCTCAGCTAAAATCCGACTGTAATAGAGAAGCCTGATGCAGGTTTGTTGCGATGATAATAACGCTAATAAGAAAAAAAGAACGTCTCAAATGTCTAGCACGTTAGACGCTATTTTTAAGTGATTTTTGAGAGTTACCTCAAGAGTAAACCTTAGCCCAAAAAGGGAAGCTCATTAAAATGTCTAATTTGTGAGAAATGAATAGTAAATACCTGGACTATTTCAGTTGTCGATACGTTACGGTTAAAGAATTCTGTAGTTACATGCCTTACCATGAACAGACAGTCTATAAAGACAAAAACTTCCCAGGCAAAATAATTGACGGTTGTAAGATACTTATTGATCTAAAAATATACGAAAAGTATTTAGAAGAGAGAACCATAAAGCCTTCCACTCCTTCAATCCCTTCTGAGTTGCAAGGGCTAGCCAGGTATGCTAAGTTGAATCAGAAAGGAGGTAATAGCAAGTTGGCTAAAAAAAGCCATGCTTGCTTCAATTATGGATTTGGTAATGTTCGTTTGAGGACTTATAGGAGCGGACGTTCCTGCTGGACTATTGATTATCGTGATGAAAACGGAAAAAGAATTCAAAAAGCCTTGCCTTACGCTAATAGCAGGGAAGAGGCTGCCTTTACCCTCTCTAAGAAGGTTGCTGAAATCATTGACAGTAGGCAAGGGATTGAACGCAGAAGGAAAAAAATCGGATTCGTTGATTATGCTAAGATTTACCTTGAAGACTACATGATGACAGCTCGCAGAAACTTCAAACCCGATGTTTATAGACTTAACGTACTGTGTGACTACTTCAAAAATACAGACTTGAGAGAGATCACTCCGTTAGCAATTGAGAGGTTCAGAAATGAGAGGAGGTTGCTGAAAAAAGGCAACTCAAAAAGCTCAACTAACAGATACGTGGCACTGCTGAAGACAATGTTCAACGTGGCAATCAAGGAAGGTTATGCAGAGGAAAATCCTGCTGAGAGAGTCAAACTCTATAGTGAGAAAGATACCTTATGTGAGACTATATTGACGAAGGAAGAGGAGCGAAGACTTTTGAGGGAATGCTCTGAACGTCTAAAACCCGTAGTCCTTACTGCACTAAACACAGGGATGAGAAGGTCTGAGATTTTAGGGATCAGGTGGTGCTGTGTCGATTTAAAAAGGAGAGTTATCAAGGTGGAGAAAACAAAAAGCGGAAAGGCAAGGCTCATTCCTATTAATGACTTGCTTTTTAGGGAACTTCAAAGGATGAAGAGTGAGAACGAGAAAGCAGAATTAGTTTTTCCATATCAAAGCGTGAGAAAGGCTTTTGAGAAAGCAAGGAGAAGAGCAGGACTGAAAATCCGATTTCATGATCTCAGACACACTTTCGCTAGCCGTTTAGTGGCGAACGGAGCTGATATTGAGACAGTCAGAGAGTTGCTTGGGCACCAAAGCATCACGACCACTCAGCGGTACACTCACTCAAACGATGACAGAAAGAGGGCGGCAGTGGAGCTATTGAGCAGAAGAGCTGAAGAAAGATTCTGTGACGTAGATGTGACGCAAGAAAATCAATCCAAGCTAATCCATTGAATCTAAAGAAGATGATAAAGAGACGCACTGGACTCAAAATCCAGCGGAACATTTTGTTCCATGTGGGTTCGAATCCCTCCTCCGGCACTCTTATTTATCTGTAATATCAAGGAAATCCGACAGTTTTTCTAGCATTGATTTTTGTCATTTCTTTTAAGCACCATTAGCCATAATTGGGCGATTTTAATCAAAGTCTGTTATATATTCGTTACATTGGAGCTAGCCCATTATCAATTTGACTCTTATATAATTAATTGTTATTCTTTTGCCAGCTGAGTATAGGGAATAATGGCTATTAAGTGTCCTTAATTTTATTTTGATAAGCCAAAGGGAGATGAAATACGACTATCTTAAAAAAAATATTGGGTTGGTATTCTGCAATAATGCTAACCGTAACTTGCTTAGTCATGCTCGTTGACCTTTTTGCGCCCGTAATTCCTGAAGAAGCTCCAACTTTTGGAGGAGACCTAACAGGAGACATGCTCGGCTTTATTTTATATCTCCCCATAGTTATCTATGTGTGGTTAACAATTTTTGAAAGAAGAAGGTGATTAACAATAATATAATTTCATCTGATAGGGGATTAGAGAGAGATATATTCAGGGCGGGAAATTAGAAAGATGGTGTTTTATTCGGATCTTCGAATCTTGAATTGAGTCCTGCCGGATGCTTTAAGAGGTCCTTGGGCAGAAAAAGCCTTTACCTCGCATAAATATATTTCGCCCAATGTCATGCTTTTTTTAACCTCCTCAGGCAGAACTACGAAATTTTCTTTTGTTGTGGTTGACCATAACTTATCCCCGTTGTGGTAAATGTAGATTTTGTATTCTACGTCTTCACCTAGTTTTGACCACTCAATTTTTGAGGGAACAACTTTTATTTTAATTTGTGCTCCTCTTTCAGTGCTATCATCCGGTATGGGAAATGGGGGGGGAGTTGGCCCGCGATTAGGAATTATATAAAGGATTAGAGAAAAGATGATGAGGAGAAGAAGTGCCGAAGCTGCAGTTGCTGCCCATTGTTTAGGAGTTAGCAAAGAAACGATTTTTTCAATCCCGGTCACGCCCTTTTTCTCTTCCACTGCGTATTCTTCTTGAAAAATCATATCCCCTTTATATTTAATGACAGAAATAAGCTCGTCTCTTTCCGCCATTTTTTCGAAACAATAAGGGCAATTGAAGTAATGTTCCTCAAATTTTTTCTTTTTTACCTCATCTAATTTGTTCAATAAATAATTATCAATTAGGTCTTCATATTTGCATTTTTTCATGTGTTTTAATCCCTCCAGGATAGTTTGGTCGTTGCATATATATAAAAGTTGAAAATATCGATTAATTTTATAAAATTTTTTTATTTATACTCCCTAGAGTGATAAAAAAAATAGTACTGATACAGTTTTCCTCAAGGTTAAAGCAGGCAAATGAAAGTCAGGTGGGCCTTATTTTCTTATGGTGTAATGATTCTGTGGGAGTCTATACTCCTGAGATAAATGAATTGAGTGGCTATTCTTATTTAGCTTATCTGGAATGTTTTTGTAGGAGTTTGATCCACAGCCATCCTATTCCGCCTCCCACAAGATAATACGGGAAATCAAGCCAGGTGAAAGTTGTGCCCAGGATGGTTCTTCCGACGAAATTATTCCTGAGAATTTCTAAGGAAGCAGGATGCCAAAGCTGCAGGAATTCCAATAGGCAGGTGACGGCGAATACTGCGGTGGCAATTTTCCAGGGTTTAACATTGCTCAAGAATAAAAAAGCAATAAGGCACCAGAATATTACATACAACACACCTCCGAGAGAATCATTCACCCAGCGTGCAGCTTGGCCACTATAAGATTTGCTGTATAGGCCAAGCGGGACAATGATAAGCGTAGAAATCAAAGTCCATCTTATTCTTTTAGATCTTAGCAATTTTTTCTCCTGGATTGCCTTCCTATTTTAATAAGGTAAAAAAATATATAATAAACAGTTTCACGTGCTTTGAAAAGGCAAAGAACAATTTCGTCAATCTTCAAACAGGAAAGGAGGAGAAATGAAAATTCATGATGTACCGTTTTCTGTGACCGATTGGAGTAAGATTGTACCTACTGAACATAAAGGGGAAAAAGGCACTTCTTTTTGGCGAACTTTCGAAACAGGCAATATCCGGATTAGGATGATTGAGTTTACTCCGGGGTATAAGGCAGATCATTGGTGCGCTCGAGGTCATGTTGTGCTCGTTTTGGAGGGGAAACTAATTATTCAGCTTAAGGATGGCAAGGAATTTAAGGCGGATTCTGGAATGAGTTTTCAAGTTGCAGACGATGATGATAATCCTCATCGTGCCTTTACAGAGAAAGGGGCAAAAGTTTTTATCGTGGATTGAAAAAGATTAAGACGGTTGAGCCTCAGTAGAATTCTCTACAAATGAAATTCTCGATCCGCGGGAAGAGCGCGCTTAATATAGAGAGGCTGGCTGTTGAGGATTATTTAGGTTTGGAGAAGGAGGAGATAGGAGCCTTGTCCAGCCAGCTAAACAAGGCTCCCTTAGAATGACAAAAAAGACTAGCAATTACAATCACCTCCAGCGGTGATTTGCAGGGTGATTTTTTTCTATCTGGAAAGAGGAGGAAATGCTGGCTGTTTAGGGAAGATAAGCAGAAGGAGGATTATGGAATGTTTTTTAGTGGGCTTGACCTTGCCCAGCCAGCAAAAACAAGGCAAGCAAATATTCGCATAGCAGGAAAAGATTATCAATCGCCTCTTAGGATGATTTTGGGGGGTGATTTTCCTGTTCGGGCGATTAATCGCAAAATAAAGAGTCTTTCACAAGATATAGAAAAAGATAAAAATTTGCGCTCGGGGCAACAAATGAAGATCGAAATTTGACTCTGATTTGTTTTGTGCTATACTTAGCTTCATAAATAGTGATAACAAATAGAACACGTTAGGGGATAATAATGAAAAAAACAATATTTATGTCTGGTTTAATATTTTTATTATTTCTATCTCCATTATTGTCCCAAGAAGATAAAATGATAGTTATCGCCGTGAGAGCTGGTATTTATCTAGACCCAGACTTAGAAAGCCCCATAGTTGAAACGGCAGCGAGGGGAGCTATACTCAGCCTTCTATCAAAAGAAAAAATACGAGAGAATTGGTATTATGTTTCTTTCTATTCTGAAGAGAAATTTGTCAACTTCACTGGATTTATCCATAAGTCTGCAGTTGAAATGATGCATGAAGTTCCTGAGGTTAAGGAAGAAGAAAAAGAGGCGCCGGAAGAGCAGATAAGGGAACTGGAGATAATAGATGAGGTTATATTTGAATCCCCAAAACAGATTCAGGTATTGTTAGAGAAAACAAACATTAGAGCAGAGCCAGATTTTACTAGCGAGGTAATTCTTCAAGTTCAATTAGGAATCTCCCTTCGAGCAGTAGGAAAAGCAGGGGAATGGTATCTCGTTAATCTTCCTCCCGATGAAGAGGGGCTTATCATCTCAGGCTATATTCATCAGAGCTTTGTCCAAGAAATTCAGGAAAAAAGATAGATAAGTAACAAACGTAAAAGAAGAGTAAGCAATAATTTCTTTTCATCCCCCTAGAATCCTTCGACAGGAATAGTGCAAGAGAAAAAAACCGTTTCTTACTAATCAAAAATTCCGCGCGCTAATAAAATTATCTGTTGCATTCTCGAAGAATGTATGATTTTATTCATGATTCGAAGATTAAATTGGGAATGAAGCTATGGATTATGGGTGGCTTTCTTTAATTCCTCCTCTTCTGGCTATTTTACTAGCTTTCCTTACTCGAGAACCTGTTTTTAGCTTAGCGGTGGCCTGTTTGACAGGAGTTCTTCTGATGGGGCAGGGAGCAGGTGGATTTCCTGAGCTTTTAGCCAACACATTGGGGGATAGAAATTTCATGTGGGTCTGTTTGATAGAGATCTGCATCGGAATACTGGTGGCTTTCTACCAGAGATGCGGGGCAGTGAATATGTTTTCCCAGAAGGTGAAATTCATAACAAAAACTCGAAAGCAGACGCAATTCCTTGGATGGATATTGGGGATGTTTATTTTCTTCAGTGATTATTTTAGCCCTCTTTTTGTCGGGCCTGTTATGCGAAAACTGACCGACCGCCATAAAATATCGAGAGAAAAGCTGGCTTATATTTGTGATTCTACTTCAGCTCCTGTGAGTGTTTTAGCCCCCATCACAGGATGGGCTGTTTACATAAGCGGGCTGATCTTGGCCACAGGCTATGCTGCCAGTAAAGAGGCAGCAATGTCTCTTTTTATTAGATCCATTCCCTTTAATTTTTACGCTATTCTATCTGTTATCATGGTCGGGTTGATCACGTTGAAGCTTTTCCCTGAATTTGGACCGATGAGAAAGGCGGAGCGCAGGGCCATGGAGACCGGTCAAGTTCTCCGTCCTGGTTCTGTCCCGATGATGAGCACAGAGCTAACTAATCTTCCGGTCTCAGAAAAAGGGCAGCCCAACATCTGGCTGAATTTTTTTACTCCAGTGCTGATTGTGATCGCTTTCAATTTGGGGTCTTTTATCCTTACAGGTCAAGCTCGGGTTTTAAATAGCTTTATGTTGGCTGCCGTAACACTGGGTGCAGTTATGTTTTTCCAGAGGGTGGACAACCTGGGCGGATTGATGAAATCCATGCTGGCAGGAATCAAGGGAGTCATGCCTGCTGTTTTGATCCTGGCTTTTGCTTATGCTATAAATACCGTGAGCCGAGAAATGGGAACTGCCCAGTATGTCATAAGTGTGACTGAAGGATGGTTTAATCCTGGATTTTTGCCACTCTTGGTTTTTATACTCAGTGCTTTTATAAGCTTTGCAACCGGAACTTCTTGGGGAACATATGCCATAATGATTCCGATTGCTGTGCCCTTAGCTTTTGAGTTCAGCCAGGGGCAGATATCAACCCTGGTTTTGGGAACCATTGCTGCCACGGCTGGAGGAGGTGTGTTTGGGGACCACTGCTCTCCTCTTTCTGACACAACAGTCCTTTCTTCTTTGGGTAGCGCTTGTGACCATATGGACCATGTGAGGACCCAGATTTATTATGCTTTGGCGGTGGCATTTGTTGCTTGTATCGTTTATCTGGTTATAGGAATGTTATAGGAGGGAGAAATGAGTCGGTATCTAGTAATGGGCGCAGGAAAGATGGGGATTGTTTTGGCCAAAGACCTTATCGAGTCTGACAGTCAAAACAAGGTTACTCTTGTCGATATCAGTTCAAAGCAGCTTCAAAAGGCCAAAAAATTCATCGGAAGCGAGAGGCTAATTCCTCTGCAAAAAGATTTGGAGAAAGAGCGAGAGAGACAAGAGATTTTTGAAGGGCAGGATGTTGCTTTGGCTGCTCTTCTCCATAAACACAGTATTTTAGCGCTAGAAACAGCGGTCCTTAAGGGGGTTCATTTTGCAGATTTAGTAGGGGAGAAGCCCTTAGAGCGTTTTAAATATGGTAACGAGGCCAAGAAAAAAAAGATAACTCTCATTTCTGGTTTGGGAGTTTCTCCAGGCATCACCAATATTTGTGTGGGAAGGGGAGTGCATCTTCTGGATGAGGTGGAAAAAGCCATGATTTATGTGGGGGGAAATCCTGTTCATCCCAAGCCTCCTCTTAATTATAGGATTGTGTATGCGGTTGAGAGCCTTCTTGATTTTTATGAGAGGAATGCTTTAGTTCTTATGAAGGGAAAAATAAAAGAAGTCCCCCCATTATCAGGGATAGAGTCTATCCAGTTCCCTCACCCCTTTTCAGAGATGGAGTGCTTTTATACAGACGGCTTAAATTCTCTAGTTCACACAATGAAGGGGAAAATAAAAGGCGAGCTCGCCGAAAAAACGATTCGCTATAAAGGTCATGCTCAGGGTATTAAAATCCTCAAGGAATGCGGCCTTTTTTCTCGTCAACCTGTCAAACTTCACAACAAGAAGGTTATCCCCCGAGAACTCCTCGAGACGCTTTTAGATTCGGAGATGCACCTAGGAAAGGAAAGAGACGTGACATTGTTGAGGATAATTGTCGAAGGGAAGAAATCAGGTAAGCCCACAACCCATATTTTTGAAATGGTAGACTTCTATGATTCAGAAAAGGAATATACCTCCATGGGCAAAACAACAAGCTTTCCTGCCTCCGTTGCCGCTCAGATGATTACTTCGGGGAGGATTACTCAGAGAGGCAGTCTCTTTCCAGAAGAAATCTTTCAGGCTGAATTGTACGAGCCTCTCATGGATGCTTTGAAGGAACGAGGAGTGGTTATCACTCACAAAGTCATTTCTAGTTGATAGCGTAGGGATTTGGTTTATTTATAGGGGCTTGGTTCATCGTAGAGGTTTGATTCATCAAACCCACCTTTTAATTATTTCAAAGGATTTTGTTTTTCTTCTGTAGGGGTTTGATTCATCAAACCCACCTTTATTCAGGGGGTGATTTTTATAAAAAATATTGCTTTTTAGTCGAGGTCTGCTATAATTAAATCAAACCTTGTTTTGCTGGCTGGGCAGGGTTAATATAACCCTCCTTCATTATCCCCTTTTCGCTTATTTTCCCCATACCCAAGACAGCCAGCACTCTATCCCGCACGAATTTTTCTTTACCCATCGTTTTTCTTTTAATACACTACTAAATCTGAATTAGGTATCCTTCTGGAAAAAGTGGAAAGCCTGAGAAAATGAAGACATTCTGGAACAGACATTTTATCATTGCTTTGCTTGGATATTTCTTTTTATTCATGAGCATAACGCTTTTTTTTCTGTTCCCTCTTTTCCTCGAACAGTTCAATCCTTCTAAGAGCCAGATTGGATTGATTATGGGAATTCACAGTCTTATGGCCATTTTTTTTAGGCCAATTTTCGGACGGTTAGTAGATGTAAAGGGCAGGAAGAATATATCTCTTTTAGGAATAGCATTCTTAATTGTGGTTTTACCCCTTTTTCACCTCATCAAGGATGCAGGATTATTGCCTATCGTTTTGAGAGCTCTGACAGGCATGGGCTGGGGTATCAGTATGACTGCCACTTTGACTATGTGCTCGGATTTGGCGCCAGTGGAAAGATTAGCTCGTTCTATGGGTATAATCGGGGTGGCAGGACTTATTTCTGTTGCTCTAGGCCCCGTGGTTGCTGAGGAAGTCATCAATCGATTTGGCTACGGCGCTCTTTTTAACACGAGCTTAGGTTTTCTATTTGCTTCTTTTTTATGCATCTTGCTGACCCGGGAAGTTGCGAAGCCTGATAATTCTCAGCATTTGATTAAGTCAAAATCGTTCTTGAATATTTCAGTCATCACCATTCTCCTTATATCAATGTTAACCATTGCCCAGGGAGCAACCAGGGGAGCGGTGGCTTATTTTATAGCTTTGTTCGGAAAATCGATTCCTTTGGATAGAGTAGGGCCTTTTTTCCTCTGCTTCTCAGGAGCAGCTGTTCTTACTCGCCTTGGAATCGGTGGTTTATCTGATAAGTATGGCCGAAAGAAGGTAATCTTTCCTGCCGTTTGTATCATCAGCCTCAACTTTCTTCTGATCTCTCAGGTAAAATCCTTTTGGATGTTTATCCTGGCAGGTATAATAGGAGGATTCGGCCAGGGGCTTATTTTTCCTGCTTTAACGACTTATATAATTGATATCTTGGGTCGAGAGAATAAAGGCTTGGCTATAAGTCTTTACCTGGCATTTTTTGACATAGGGATGGGATTTGGCTCGGTCTTTTTTGGCTGGATCTCTGATCTGTATGGATACAGGCAAATGTATCTGTTAGCCGGGATCATTATTTTCTTGGCGGTCCTGATATTTACGGTGAAAGCACCTTCGCCCGCATTAAAACAGCATAATAATGTAGGGGTTTGATTCATCAAACCCACCTTTTGATTGTTAACGTAGGGGCTTAGTTCATCGTAGGGGTTTGATTTATCAAACCCACATTTTATTTGCTAGCGTAGAGATTTGATCCGTCAGATTCGCAGTTATTTATCTTTTTTTCTTATTCTTTCGAATCCAGATATTCCGATAAATTCCAGTTTTTCTTCTTTTTCCAATTCGTCAAACAAGAGGTTAAAACCCAAAACGTCGCTCGAAATATGTCCTGCAATTACAACATTCAGCTTTGCTTTCTTTGCATTTTCAAGATGCTCTTCGCTGACGTGCATGCCAACCAATGTGCTGACTCCGCTGTTAGCGTATTTCTCAAAGATTTCTTTCGAGCCCTCTGTACCTCCTGTCATATCGACAAATATCTTTCCGCACTTGCTCTCTCCTGATCCACTCACTATCTTGGGTGGCACTTGTAATTTAGCTAATTTTTTATATTCAGGAATGTTCTTTAAGATTTTCAATAAATCTTTTAGCTTGTAGGGTTTTTCCTTATCGAATCTTTTTTTCAAATAATTTGTAACACAGTTATCGGCAGGAGTATGGATGCACATCATCGGAATTCCTAAGACTCTAGCGATATCTACAGACCTATTATGGTTCACAGGCATCAGTCTTCTTTCTATCTCGCTTATTCTTTTTTCCAACAACTGTTCAGCCACGCTGACAGTTATTCCATAACTTGCCAATAAGTCAGCCTGCAGCTTCATGACGTCGTATAACTGGGCGAGCGCATAGCCTTCAGGATGGTGGGCGATGATCAGGTCGATTTTTTGATTCTGGTCCTTGTTCAGAAGATAGGTAAAGATTATCTCCCCGACTTCCATATCGATCCCAGCTATTACTTTCTTGACCTCTGTATTCAAATCTCCGTTCAAAACTCTTGTATCTGAAAAGGGATTAAACAATCTATCCTTATCATAGTATTCAGCTTCTTCGCCCTTAATCTTTTTGTATTTTTCTTTTTCTTCCTTCAAGATTGTTTGGATCTCCGCTTTTTCCCTTAAATCGTTTTCAATCCCTATCTCAATAACCTTCTTATATAATTTTTCAAGTTTCATTCTTTAGGCTCCTTATTTAAAAGTCTTTATTTATTCTTGTTAGACTCTCGCTTTCCTCTTCGAATTTCTTAATATATCTTATTATAAATGAGTTTGAAAGTTAAAGGACATTATGATGAAAATTTTTGTTAACAATATAAACGGCCTGTCGCATTTTTTTTCTTGATTCATTAAATCCGCACTTTTAGTTGTTCGTGTGAAGCATCAAAAATAAGGTTTTTCAGAGAAATAAAATCCCTGATCAAAATTTCCTTGGTGACTGCCACGAAATCTGATAGTATATACATGGAATTTGCTCCATCTTAGGAAAATCAAGAAAAAGGAATAATTTCTGCCATAATAAATGGAGGTGCGTTAATGAAGAGACCACTCGTGATTCTTATGTTTATAGTCATGTTTCTTCCCTGTGCTATGCTAGCTCAGGATCAAGATTTCGGATTGGGTTTTATGTTAGGAGACCCAACTGCGATTAGTTTTAAGAAATGGACAGGAACTAAAAACGCCTTTGACGGCGGTGTTGGTTGGTCTTTTAGAAATGGTAGTTCATTTCATGTGCACGCCGATTATCTGATTCATACCTTCGATCTAATAACAGTAGAAAGGGGTAAAGCTCCTCTATATTTTGGCCTTGGAGCTAGGCTTAAAACAGAGCCTGAGACTATATTTGGTTTTCGTATCCCTTTCGGTGTAAGTTACATTTTTGAGAGGACGCCTTTAGATATTTTCTTTGAAATAGCCCCATTGTTTGATTTGGTGCCAGGTACAGATTTTGGCGGAGTAGAATGGAGTATTGGCGTCCGATATTATTTTTAATAGCAAATAAGTAAGAAGCACCTTCTTATCCTCAACTAAGATATTCGCTACAATCTTGTATAGTGAATTTTAGTCATGAACACCAAGAAACTAAGAAAAGATGCCTTAACAATATTTCATGCCGGGATTAAAGCGGTCGACCCTATCATCGC
Source organism: Candidatus Aminicenantota bacterium (assembly GCA_011772475.1). Lineage (GTDB taxonomy): Bacteria > Acidobacteriota > Aminicenantia > Aminicenantales > Aminicenantaceae > SOIV01. The sequence continues at coordinate 12,154 of WVZK01000141.1, forward strand.
CGTCAAGCAGCATTTCAGAGTTGAAGATGGCATTTTATCAGTAGAAGACCGAAAATATGAACTTGCGAACTACAAAGGAATCTATGTTGTCGGGGCAGGAAAGGCTTCGGCAGCAATGGCTCAGCCCCTTGAGGAAATTCTCGGCGATCGAATAAAGGGAGGTGCTGTCAACGTTAAATACGGGCACGGTGTTCCGTTAGAAATAATCGATGTCAATGAAGCTGGCCACCCTGTGCCGGATGAAGCTGGCCTTAAGGGCACAGACCAGATTATTCAACTCCTTCAGCAAACTGGGGAAAAGGATCTTGTTATCTGTTTGATATCTGGAGGCGGTTCAGCCCTGTTGCCTAGTCCCGTCGATGAGTTAACGTTAGAAAATAAGCAGCTGTTGACAAAATGTCTCCTGGAGGTTAGTGCTACTATTCACGAAATAAACGCAGTGCGTAAGCACATATCAAAGGTAAAAGGAGGGCAGCTAGCTCGGTTGATCTATCCCTCAACTTTAATTTCCCTGATTCTCTCTGATGTTATCGGAGATAAGTTAGACAGCATTGCTTCGGGGCCAACTGTTCCTGACACCAGCACATTCAGCGACTGTCTGCATATTTTGGATAAGTATAAAATCAGGCATAAAATCCCTACAGCTGTTCTCGAGCATTTAAAGCGAGGTGCTAAAGGTGAGATTAAAGAAACACCCAAGGCCGATGATCCTGCCTTTGAGAAGACCCATAATATAATCATCGGGAGCAATATCCTGGCTGTCAAGGCAGCCGAGGAGAAAGCTCAAGAACTAAAGTATAATAGCCTGGTCCATTCCTCCTTCGTTGAGGGCGAAGCGAAAGAGGCGGCCAAGGTGCATGCCGCTCTGGCCAAGGAAATTCTCAGCAAGGACTCTCCTGTTCCCAGGCCCGCCTGCGTCATCTCTGGTGGGGAAACGACAGTCACTATTCGAGGCAAAGGATTAGGTGGGCGCAATCAGGAGTTTGCACTGGCTGCAGCGATCGAAATTGATGGGTTGGAGGGCGTTGTTATTTTAAGCGGCGGCACGGATGGAACAGACGGGCCAACAGATGCTGCGGGTGCTCTCGCTGATGGGGAGACGGTGAGTCGAGCGAAAGCACAAGGTTTGGATGCAGAGCATCATCTCAAAGAAAATGATTCCTACCATTTTTTCGAGCCTCTTGGAGATTTAATCATCACCGGACCGACTTTTACCAATGTGATGGACCTGCAATTGGTGATGGTGGGTTGAGCGGTTATTCAACTGTTTTCTTTCTCAACCGTGTCATACAATTGCTCTAAGAAATCAGGGATTGCGGAGCTGACCCGGTTCCAGTTCGGGATGAGAGGAGAGTAACTAGGATCTTCCTGGAATTCTTGCCCTGCAATCTGAATGGCTCTGGTAAAAGCCTCCACTAATTTATTTTCCTGATGACGTTCAAATAAGAGTCCGTTTAGAGCAGCATCATCATTATAGCGTTTAATGCTATCCTGGGCAGTCCGGAGGTAAGTTACAATTAAAGTTTTCAAGAGACTATCGCTCAGAGTGGCTCCCTCGATTGCAAGGTTTCTGAAGATGGCTTTAGCAATATCAATAGACATTTTCATCAAGCCTGTTTTTGGATTATCTGCTGACAATGGTTGATGTTTATGCTCATAGGTTTCGCAGAGCTCCACCTGGCAGATTCTCATATGAGAACAATTACGATAAACCTCGGAGAGAGTTTCAACCTCTATTCCCCAATCACCAGGTATTCGGTTGATCCGGGAAAGGTCAGTAATCATGCAAAATTCTCCGGCCAAAGGATAGCGAAAACTATCTAAGTAATTGAGGAGAGGCAGAGGGCCCAGGAGTTTCTGCAAGCTCCTAATGATAGGAGTAACGAAGATACGGACAACTCGGCCGTGCATTCGGTCTGTTACTCGAGCATAGTAACCTTTGCAGAATGCATAATCTATATTAGGTGATGCTACGGGATAACATAATCTTCCAAGAAATTCGCGCGAGTAATTTACAATGTCGCAGTCATGTAAAGCAATAACCTTGCTCTTTCCCTGAGACAAAATGTATCCATAAGCGGTCCAACAAGATCGACCTTTGCTATCTTCGCCGACATGAAGCCCATTTTCCTCTAAGAGTTTGTGAAGTTCTGCTAATCTAGGACCAGTATTCCAGATTACTCGAGTTCTCTGAGGAAAGGAGGAAAAGAAATCCTTTGCTCTCATGAACTGTTTTTGATTTGTCCTTCCTAACGTAACCACAATTTCATTTAGATAAGGAACCTCCTTTATCTCTTTCATAATCTGTTTTAATGCCGGCTCTTCTAGTTCTGTATGGGTTGAGGGAAGAACCAGGGCAATCGGCCGATGGCGGCTAAACTCGGTTAATTCACTTTCCATCCGCTTCAGATCGATATCGCCAAAGCGATGGAAAGTAGCTATCTCACCAGTTTGATAAAAATCAGCCATAAAACCCTCCTTTTTTGGGGTTTTTAAAGCCTTAGAGCAATATATTCAGTAATTTTATAAGAGCAGCACACCAGCCTGAAGGGCCATTGCCAGAGGCTAGGATAAGATTATCCAGCCTCACCGAGGGATCATAACTCCGATCAGGTTTTTGAATTAAGATGGGATAATCCACGACTTCAAGCATGGATTTGTCATTAAAGCTGTCGCCAAGAGCAATTGTCTTCAGGCTCTCGGATTTATTTCTACTCATGTCTTCATATATTTTTTTGAGAATTGAGACTGCTTTCCCTTTATCATTTTGTCCAGTGAGGTGGTAGAATCGTCCCCCCCGGGTGATCCTAAGGTTTAAGCGACCAGCAATTTCTTGAACATCTGTTTCAGATGCTTCATCCTTCAGTATAAAAGGTTCATCATATTCTCTCATTTTAGCCAACTCGGCTTGATCAGAGGAAAAGCCACAGAGATCTGCCACCTCCTCCAAGCTGAAATCTCCAAATCCTTTATGTATTCCAGGTATAATTGTGCCTATGTGCTTAAACGCTTCTCTTAGCTTAGCGTAAGGAATTCCAAGCTCGATTATGAGATAGCTGGAATCTTCTTTTGTAAAATTGAATTTTTCAGAAAAGTAAGCCTTGGGAACAAAAATTGCCCCGCCATTCTCAGGGATAAAGGGATGAGCATTATCTAGCTGTAGTTTGATCAGCTCTAATTCAGCTCTTGTCTTGCTGGAGCAAAAGATAAGAGGGATGTTTTTCTCTTTTAAGAATTTTATGGCAGGAAGAGCTCCTTTAAATGAATAAGTTTTATGATCGAGAAGTGTACCGTCTAGATCAGTAAAGACCAGGAGATGGCAGTCCTTCTCGTGAATTTTTTTAGCCAAAAACTTCCCCACAAATTTTTATAACATTAGATTGTAAAGGGTTTTTCATAATATATTAAAATTATTGCAGTATGTCAAAGGCGAATAACTCGGTGTTAAGCATAATAGCCCACTTTCCTAATAATAAAGTCAAGGACCAAAGCAAGCAGCATCTAGATATCGAGATATTACAAACCAAGGCCATAATTCTTTTTTAGGTTTTACTATTAGCAATAATTTCGTTTAAAATATCTCCAAGATACGAAGTAACTTTATTTATTAGATTGGATTTTTCAGGCTAAGAAAACTGAACTTTATTTGAAAAAAAATACTCAGGGAGGCAGTTAAAATGAGCAGCTTGTATTTTCTTTTTCCCGCACTGCTTGCGATATTGATTTCTTTTCTTTTCGTAAGAGGAGCTGCTATTGCTTTGATGATGACAGGATTGGAGAAAAATAAAGCGAGGTTTCAAGCATTATCGGCATTCTCAGGGACTGGATTTACAACAAAGGAAGCAGAATTTGTCATGAAACACCCTGTGAGACGGAAGATTGTCACCTGGCTGATGATTATGGGAAATGCAGGAATCGTTACGGTTATTGTAACGGCTACCTCCTCTTTAGCCACAAGTAGAGGGTATCAACTGCCAATTAATGTTTTGATTCTAGTTGTCGGAGTATTTCTGATATACAAGATCGCAACTTACAGGAAATTTACGAGAAAATGGGAAAACTTTATTGAGAAAAAGCTGGTGAAATCACCTGCGTTTGAAGAGGCTGCAACCGAAGATCTTCTTCATTTCCTTGAGGGTTACGGTCTAGTAAAAAAAATCATAAGCCAAGACTCTCCTTTAATTGGATCTACTCTGTCTGAATGTAAATTAAACGAGAGAGGATTGTTGGTTTTGGGCATCGAAAGAGGTAAAGATTGGATTCCTACCCCTAAAGCAAGAGAAAAAATGGAAGAGGGCGATAATATTATCATCTATGGATCTCTTGATATTTTAAAAAATCTTCTTAAGGAGGAAAGATAGGACTTGGTGGAAGTTATTCTTAAGTAACCGAAAAAATGAAGGAGTGCCAAATTTTCATTTATTAAATCTTTTTTCCTTAATGAAAGATCATAATTTATATAATTCCACAGGGAGGTAGCCTAATGGTTAAATTTATTAAGAAAAGAGAAAAAAAAATTGGCCTTCCCCCTGGAACACCAGTGTTCGTGGGCGAGAAAAAGGTTGAAAAAGAAAAAATCACAATAATTGACTATGATGAAAAACAATTTCAAGAAAAGGATGCAAGAACGGTTGAAGAATGTTTCCCCTTCAAAGATACACCGACTGTGACCTGGATTAATGTAGATGGTGTCCATCAGGTGGATGTTATCGAGAATATCGGAAAGCATTTTGAGTTACATCCTCTTGTACGGGAAGACATTATGAACACAGAACAGCGGCCGAAAATGGAAGATTTCGAACGTTACATCTATATTGTGTTAAAAATGCTTTATTATGACGAAATAAAGAATGAAACAAAAATAGAACAGGTCAGTCTAATTCTTGGTGAAAATTTCGTTATCTCGTTTCAAGAAATGGAAGGCGACATTTTTGATCCTATTAGGGAAAGAATAAGAAATGGAAAAGGCCGTATCAGGAGAATGGGAGCCGATTATTTGGCTTATGCATTACTGGATGCAATTGTTGATAAATATTTTTTAATCCTGGAGAAGCTAGGAGAAAGGATAGAAAGTATGGAAGAAGAGGTGATGAGCAATCCAAAACCTGAAATCTTTCAGGAAATACACAGATTGAAAAGAGAAATGATATTCTTACGGAAATCAGTTTGGCCTTTGAGAGAAGTAATCAATGCTTTAGAAAGAGGAGAATCATCGTTAATCAGGGAATCATCGCGCATATATCTCAAAGATGTCTATGATCACACGATCCAGGTGATTGATACAGTGGAGACCTTCAGAGATATGGTTTCCGGAATGCATGACACTTATCTTTCGGTTGTCAGCAACAGAATGAACGAGGTTATGAAGGTACTGACCATTATTGCCACCATATTCATTCCTTTGACCTTTATTGCTGGAATTTATGGGATGAATTTTAAATTTATGCCTGAGCTTGAATGGCGCTGGGCTTATTTTGCGATTTGGATTGTTATTTTGATCGTGGCTATTTTTATGGTGATTTTTTTCAGAAGAAAGAAGTGGCTTTAAGAAGATATCAGCGAATCTCATTTTAAAAGCGAGGGAATAGAAAATGAAATTTTTTACTTTTGCTAGAAGACACAAAGCATTAACAATGCTAACATTGATCTCAGTTATCGTTCTTATGGTTCTTTTTCAGAATTCTGATTCGGTGAACTTCAAAGTTCTTTTCTGGCAGTTTTCAGCTCAGAAAGTTATTTTAATCCTCGGGGCTATGTTTTTGGGTTATATCATCGGTAAATTGTTTGAGCTTTCTTTTAGAAAGCTAGGCTAAGATATTTTCATATTTGACTTATTCTGAATAATTTATTAAAAAATAGAAATAATAATCCAGGAGGGCATCATGGAAGATATAAAAAAAGGAATTTCTATCAGAAATTCGCTTGCCTTGGCTCTTTGTTTTATCTTGGTTATAGGGGCTTTATTTTTAATTTCCTGCAAGAAGAAAGCAGAAGCGCCAACTCCGCAAGTTCCAGATCTTCAGGCTCAAGTGGATGCACTACAAGGAGAATTAGACAAAAAAGACGCTGAAATCAATCGGTTGAATGAAGAGAACGCACGTATAACAAGACAGCTTCCTTTAGCCTACGAGGTACAGCCAGGAGACAACCATTGGCAGATTGGTTATGATTATCTGACAACAAAACGGGGAGTTTCTGCTGCGGAAGCTGATAGGATGCTGGCCAATGCTTATCTTTTGGACCCGCTACTTGTCGGTTTTAAGGTCTGGAATTTTATGGATGAGGGACAGTATGGGAGCTTTGTTCTGCAAGGNNGCAGAGGAAAAGTTAAAGTTAGAGAATGAAATTGCAAAGCTTAAAGAAGAGATTGAAAAACAGAGCATGGAATGCAAGGCGAAGATAGAAGAATTGGAAAAAGAAAGGGAAGAACTCAAATCTCAGATTGACTCCCAAAATCAACAGGTGGCAAGTTTGCAGGGTCAGAATACTGATTTAGACGCAAGGCTAAATTCTGTGTACTACCTTGCAGACACCAAGAAAAATCTTAAAGCAAACGGAAAAATAAAAGGCTCATTTCTAGGTCTTTCAGGGATAAAGATCAAGGATGTTAGCTTCGATGATTTTCAAGGCAGAGTTGACCTTCGTGAGACGGATGCCATCGAGTTGAGTGCCGAAGATTTCAACCTTTCTGCGATAAAGAAGGTTGGACTCTTACCAAAACATATGAAGAAAAATATTGATTATCGCGTTGAGATTGCAGGAGATGGGCAGTCTGCCAATGTGGTACTGAGGAACAAGGGTAAATTTCACCTTGCTCGCATTGTTTTATATGTGAAGTAAAGCTTGGCTTACTGCTTCTCCCATTCGTTCATAATTTCTCCGAAGCATTCCAGTCCGCTACTTATCACGGCGCTGTAGCCTCCGCCAGGATTTGTCCAGGCTCCGGATAGATAGAGGTTATTAATCGGTGTTCTATGAGGAAGCCGCCTCGGAGGTGAGTTGTCTAAGGTCTGGTCCCAGCCGTATATCGCTCCACGATAATTTTTTGTGTAGCGGACGTTTGTCAAGGGTGTGCCGATTTCCTTGACCTCGATTGCTTTTCTTAGACCTGGAAGAAGAGTTTTTTCTACTTTGTCAATCAGAATATCAGCCATACGCTCCTTTTCTTCCTTGTAGGCCTTTTTATTGCCCTTCCAGTAGTCAGCTTCGTATTTCACCCAATGGTCATATCCTTGGAGGGAGATTATGTTCATTGTGTTTTTCCCTTTAGGGGAATAGCCTTTATAAAGATTATCGTAGATCATTAGGCCGTATCCAAGATTTTCCAGTTCTGCGTTAAGAACTGCTTTGTAGCTAGCTTCAATATCATAGCCTGTCTCATAGAAGATTTCAGTATCTTCAATTCCGATCTTTCCGACCAGATCTTCTTTTAATCCCAGAAATATTTGAAAACACGACAGACTGGTTGTGAATCCATCCATCCTTTTCAGATAGTCTTTTAAATAATCCTCCTCTTCCATCATCGTATGAAAAGTATCATAGGCATTTGCATTAGAGACGACTACTTTACCTGTGTATTCTCGACCATCAGCCGTTTTTACCCCGTAAGCAGAATGATCTTTTATCAATATTTTTTTCACCAGATTTTTAAGCAAAACCTTGCCACCGCGTTCCTCGATAAATTTCATAAAGGCATCGCTTATCTTCTGGGACCTGCCAATAGGGTAATACCCTCCTTCTTGAAGATATCCTATAGTGGGAAGCGCATAATAGAGACTGGCCAGTTTGGAGGGTGGTAGCCCGTAGAAACCCCAGAGAGAGGAGATTATGGCCTTTAGTTTGGGATCCTTTATACGTGCGTCCAACATAGCGCCCCAGGTTTTGTTGAAGCTTTTAAATAGGTAAGGGTAGTCACGAGGGAAGTTCATCATGTCAACCTTGCCTCCCGCGCTTGAGTATTTGTTGATATCCTGAGTCAGACCTTTCATGTCGTCGAAGATTCCTTGAATGCCCTCTTTTTTGTCCGGGAAGTAGCCAATTAGGGTGCTTATGTAACCTGGGAGGTCTTTTTGACCGACGCGGAAATCGTAATCAGGAAAGATTATCCGGTAGAGGAATGGGTGAGGCACAAATTCGATGTCTTTTATTTCAGGAAAGCCGGGGATGAGATTGTGTATCCCGTCTCGCTCTCCGACTGTTGTAGAATGCAGGGAGACATCAAAGACATATCCGCCAGGTCTCTTGAATGTTGTGGCGTATCCACCTGGCTTATTGTGATGCTCAAGGACTAAAGCTTTGAATCCCTGCCTGGCGAAAGCAGCTGCACAGCCCAGCCCTCCGAGTCCTGAACCAATAATAACCGCGTCAAAATCTAAATTGCTTTGATTGGAACTTTTGCCTTTCGGAAATGAATTCCAGTCGAGAGCAATAAGGGGGATCCCGGCCAGCATGGCCTTTAAAAAATCCCTTCTTTCCATGTTATTGTCGGATATAGCTTCTCCTTTTATAGGAATTTGACTCTATTCAGGAAAAAATTTTCACAATTTCCTATTTTAAATTGCTTAACATATCTGTCAACTGGTTGGCTTTATTGGTTTGAAGCTTCTTACATTTTAGGGGAAATTGTCTTTCAAATCAAATTTGACAATTTTTCCATTAACTATTATCTTATAAATCAATATGCCGAGGAAACGGAAGACCAAAAAATGTCCTGAATGCCTTGCTACAAATCCAATCAATAGCAGTTTTTGCAGAAAGTGCGGCACTCAGATTTCTGATACAGAGAAAATCTATGTTTCCAAAACAGGTACTGTTCAAGCTACTGTTAGAGAGCTGACTACGGGGAGCACTTTTGCTGGAAGGTACCAGGTTATTGAAGAGTTGGGTAAAGGAGGCATGGGCAGAGTCTACAAAGTATACGATAAGAAGATAAACGAGAAGATAGCTTTAAAGCTCATTAAGGTTGAAACTGAATCTGATCATGAGGCGATAAAGCGGTTCAAGAATGAACTGAAATTAGCCAGAAAGATATCTCACAGGAATGTTTGCCGTATGTTCGACCTCGGGGAGGAGCGGGGATCCAACTTCATCACAATGGAATTCGTGCCTGGTGAGGATTTGAAGAGCTCGCTTGTAAGAATGGGTCCTTTAAGTGCAGTAAAGGCTATTTTCATAGCTAAGCAAGTATGCGAAGGGCTGACTGAGGCACACGGGCTAGGGGTTGTGCATCGAGATTTAAAGCCGCAAAACATCATGGTAGATAGCAAGGGAAATGCGCGCATCATGGATTTTGGGATTGCTCGCTCACTAAGAGCAGAAGGAATAACAGATACTGGTGTGGTAATCGGCACAGCAGAATACATGTCTCCTGAGCAAGTGGAAGGGAAAGAGGTTGATCAGCGTTCTGATATCTACTCGCTCGGAGTAATCATGTACGAGATGGTGACCGGGAAGGTTCCTTTTGAAGGGAACATAGCCTTGTCAATAGCTTTAAAGCATACGACAGAAAAGCCGAAGAATCCAAGGGAGATCAACGACCAAATACCCGAAGATCTTAGCAATGTAATCCTGAAATGCATGCAAAAAAATAAAGAGAGAAGGTATCAGAAAGCTGAAGAGCTCCTGGCAGACCTGGACATGATAGAGAAGGACGTTCCTACCAAAGAGCTGGCTTTGCCAGCAAAAAAACCAGTAATAGAAAAGAATATTTTAAAAGCCTTAAACCTGAAGAAGATATTCGTATCCGCCTTGGTTTTAACGGGGATTATAGTCGCGGCGCTCGTCATTTTCAGCCCGCGTGAATTGAGCCTTGATCCTCAGCGGATCGTGGTGGCGACCTTCGATAACAAAACTGGCGATGAATTGCTAGACCCTTACGGTCGAGTGGCTGCCGATTGGATCACACAGGCTCTTTCTCGGACAGACGTTGTGGAGGTAGTTCCGACGACCATGGTCATGCAGTCTTCAGATGAGGTGGGGATAAAAGCCAGCGGGCTTGATAGCATAGATCTGCTCCGAGCATTGGCTGAGAAAACAAATACTGGAACAGTGATTTGGGGCTCTTATTATTTGAAAGACGAGATTCTGCGATTTAAGATTGAGATAACAGATCCAGTGAAAGCAAAGCCAGTTCATTCCCTTGAGGAGGTCAGCGGATCACGTGATTCCCCGATGGATGTTATAGAAACATTGCGCCAGCGCGTATTGGGTACTCTAGTGCTTTACTTCGAGTCTATACCAAGTAAAATACTAAGAGCAGCGAAACCTCCTCATTATGATGCTTACCGAGAGCATATAGTAGGAATGGAATATTTCGGCAAAGACTATCTTCAAGCACTTCACCACTTTAAACTGGCAGTGGAGCGTGATCCGGAGTTTTTAGCTCCTCGTACTCGCATCGCCATCATATATGGTACTTTAGGCGATTATGCCAATGCTGATTCTGAATTTGGTTTTATAAACAAATACCGCGAGAATCTTACACTTTTTGAACAGCACTACCTGGACTGGTATATGTCACGCCTAAAGGGAAACTATGCTGAAGCTATGCAATATTTGAGTCAAGCAGAGAAAAAAGCTCCCGATAATATTTATGTCAATTATTTGATAGGGCTTGAGGCGCTAAGGAATAATAATCCCCAGGCCACTGTGAACTTGTTCACGGAAAAAGAGCCTTCTGAATACATCTATCAACATGAGGCGCGTGCCTGGCAGCTTGGAGTTCTGGCTAAGGCTCATCATATGCTTGGTAACTATCAGTTGGAGCTTGATGAGATTCGAAAAGGAAAAGAAAATTATCCCGATAGGCTAGAGCTGCGAGTTGATGAGGTTCGAGCACTGGCGGCTTTGGGGAGAGTACAGGAAGTTACAGGAGTCATTGAAGATAGCTTGAATTTGAAGTCACGAATCGAAACACCGGGTAGCGTCATTCTCGAAGCTGCGCAAGAACTACGGGC
>WVZK01000089.1:0-1136 GCA_011772475.1 Candidatus Aminicenantota bacterium
TTGGTTCCAGTTTGCCGATCATATTAGTGATGGATAGAGAAAAAAAAGGAAAAATCTATATATGGGTTTTTGTTTCACTCTTTGCTGTGCCCCTGGGTGCTGCGTGTTTTATGTTATTTCTACAATGGGTTTTGAGTAGTAGGAATACCTCAGAAATTATCTGGAAGATTCTTATCGTCGTCAGTGCTTTATTTTTGACAATTCTTCTGTCTTACCGCCTTATCTCAGCCATCCGTCGGTCTGAAGAAACCCGTAGAAGGAATTTTGAGAAAAAGATTGAATCAGAATTGGGCCTGAAACCGATAAGTCAAAAGGCTTTGGTTGCCAAATTTATAGACAGGATAAACAAGCGACGATTTTATGCTCATATCGATGAGGGGTACGGACCGAGACATATATTTCACGGCGAATATAACGGATATGAAATATGTCTATTACCCTGTTGTCGCCCTCCTATACAGTATTGGATGGAGAGCCGAGGTACTGAGAGGGCGGCTGTATAGATTAGATCCAGTTCATTTCATTTTCCCAAGTTTTTGATTGCGAACAATTTGCGGGGTAAATTCTTTGTAAAAGGCGACCAAAGGGCACAGATGCTTTTTGCAAGACCACATATTCTCGATTTTTTCAACCAGACTCGAAGATTTGCGGCTCAGGGTAATGGGGATGGATTTATGTTTTTTGAAATTGATATCGAACATGGAAATTATAGATCACTCATTAAGAATGCATTTACTGTCTTGAAGCTGCTCTCCAATGTTGAAACACCGTCACGCTTTACGGAAATTGAGTTGATGAAGGAAAAATACAAGCGTATCTATAGAAGGAATTTGATTGAGGTGGTTCTTATAGCGATTGGTGTTGTGGTAATCGGGTGGTTACTCGATTAGCTAATTTGAAGGAAAAAAGCGTGCCTCATTTTAGTGTTTTCCATAAACGCTACCCCCATCAGGAGGTAAGGGTCGCCAATGTCCTGACTTTTTTATTAACCCACCCCTGAATTGAAGAGGTCGTAGATCGCCCCGTCTTTTGTTGACGTGATTCGCGGTAGGCTTGAGGAGGTGAGGAGAGCGGAACCTGCCTCCAGGCTTTCATATTTGGCCTCAGAGAGGAGTTTTCTCAAGGCTAAGGGAGAA
>WVZK01000089.1:1154-2315 GCA_011772475.1 Candidatus Aminicenantota bacterium
GCTATCGTTTGCTTGGGATAGATGTCCTTGCTGTAAAGTACGCTATGGGAAACGTTGATTCTGGGGTAACTCCTTTTTTCCGCTATCATTCAGCTTGCCCTTGATCCTGATAAAGGATTCAGATTTGAACAGGAGTTCTGTTCCCATTAAAGCAAATGCTCAAGGGAAGTCAAGGAATTTGTGAAGGTTGTAAAATCTGATGGGGGTTATTATTTGCGTTTGAAATATTGTATGGATCGGGTAAGGGGGATTCTGCACATTTCAGTTGAGACTGTCGAAAAACCCTGAAACCGCGATTCTTGGACTTGTAAGTACTTGATATTACTACAGGCGAATTTTGCAAAAACGCCAAAATTGGACTTTTTCGACAGTCTCGTTAGTATTCAACTTTTCAAGGGATGATACGGAAGGTCTGACAAGAATTGAATTAATGGGCTTGTTTGGCCTTTATCAACTAAACGTCTCTATCGCAGCTGTCGACTCCCTGATGACAAAAGCCCTTTCATGGTTACTTTCCTTATCGGCTGGAAAAATAAAAAAACCCCTCATATGCGGCGTATACCCATGGACGATGCCGTACATCACCTCACCGTCGTGAAAAGTAATCTTGACTTTCCGTCCTGTGACCTCATCAAAACTCTCAATGGAGAAGTCTTCTGGACTCAAGAGGTCTTTGCCTTTTTCTAGGGTTTCAACGAAAAAGATTGCCTTCAGCTGGGACATAGAGATTTCTATGATCTTCTTTTCATCATCGCTTTCCGAACATGGAAGATCTCCCTGTTGGATTTGAAGTTGGACGTTCCCCCCATCACTATCCGCCTGTCTCGAAACTGAACGATGACTTTCTTCTCTATCTCCGGCATGATAACCTCACCTTCTCCACTGGGGATCAACACCCAAGGACAGTATTATAGCTAAAAGATCGACATTACCTATGCCTTTATGGCAACGGCTAGGACACCGTTGTGTGACTTTCATTCATCCTGACCACCTTCAAACTGGTTCTTTACACAGAGTATCCCATACCCGCAGAACCTCCCTCTGAGATTACTTCAATAAGCGATTAAAGGAGGGCACCCAGCGTGCCCTTCCTGTTGGGTGAGATTACCCTTCCCCTTACGACTTTGATCGCCGAACTTGACTTATGCGTCCCTGCCTAAT
>WVZK01000117.1 GCA_011772475.1 Candidatus Aminicenantota bacterium
GATGAAATCGCAAAACTTGCTTCTCAAGCCGACATAGATTTCATTATTATTACTGACCACGGCAATCCCAATCATGAATCTTATTCGAGCCAGGGCTGGAAAGAGGGAATTCTTGCTCTTGCAGGCTCTGAGCTTTCTGTAAACCGAGGCCATCTCGTGGCCTTAGACTTCGAACTCCCCTCCCACAACTTTTCACAGAATGCCGAAGATGCTTTTTACGAGATAAAAGCAAGAGGAGGATTTACGATTATCTCCCATCCTTACTCAAAGACCCAATGGTCATGGGGCAAATTTATGGAATATGAAGGGATTGAGATCATAAATGGCGATACTGCGCTGAAAAAAAATTTCGCAGCTTCAATCCCTTCACTGCCTGCACTTGTGATAAATCCTGATTATACCTTTTTAAAAATGTTCGATAGCCCTCATCGAAATCTAAGAAAATGGGACGAGCTCAACACCCTTCATCCTACTTACGGCTATTTTAGCCTGGACGCCCATATCCTCTACCGCCCTGCGCTTAACCTCCTCCGCCTCCATCTTTTGCTCCAAACTCCCCTTTCAGAGGACTTTGACACAGCCAAGCGTCAAGTCTATGAGGCATTAAGAAAGGGAAGATTTTATAACTCTATCCATGCCGCTGCTCACGCATATGGATTTAGGTTCAGCGCAGAAGAAGAAGGAAAAACGTCGCCAATGGGCAGCACAGTAATGTCAGACACTCCGGTAACCCTAAAAATCGAAGCTCCTTTTCCCTTTGCCAAAGACATTCATCTTGTTCATAATGGAAAAAGGATATTTAGCTCTAATGAGAAGAGCATTTCTTATGATGCCGCCAGCCCTGGAACTTACCGTGTGGAAGTCTATCTTACCGAGAGGTCTCCGTTGGGTAAAAAAATACCCTGGATCGTTTCTAATCCGATATTTTTAAGAGAGGTTGAAAAATGACAAGCATAGAATCTAAAAAGGTGCGTCAAATTATTAATAACTTCAAGGATAAGAGAGTCCTTGTTTTAGGGGACCTCATGCTTGACAAATACATCTGGGGCGATGTCATACGCATCTCTCCGGAGGCGCCCGTTCCTGTCGTTGAGGTCAAGAGGGATACTTCCTGCCTGGGGGGAGCTGGAAATACGAGCCAAAACCTTAAGAGCCTGGGGGCCTTCCCTCTCCTCGTGGGTGTTGTCGGTAACGATGCAGAAGGACAGTGGATCAAAGAAAATGTCACTGATAGCCGTGGTATTTTCGCCGATGATAACCGGCCCACAATAGTAAAAACGCGAATCATTGCTCACCAACAGCAGGTAGTAAGAGTAGACTTGGAAAAAAAGACTGCGATCTCTTCGATGATCGAAGAACAGATCTTCAATTTTATTCAGGAAGAAAAATATGACGGTATCGTTATCTCCGATTACAACAAAGGAACTCTCACTAAATCACTTACGAACAAAGTGCTTTCCTTCGCCCAGGAAAGAAGAATTCCCGTCTTTGTAGACCCCAAGTTTGAGAACTTTTTTCTTTTTTCTCCTGTTACACTTATCTCTCCCAACCACTTTGAAGCAGAAAGAATCGTCCAGCACGAATGCTGGACTGACCCTGAGGCGGAAAGGGCAGGTCAAAAAATCCTCTCTCAAATTTCAGCACTCTACCTCATTCTCAAAAGAGGAGAACAGGGCATGACAGTATTTGAAAAAGGGAAAAAGCCGTTGCATATTCCTACCGGCGCCAGGGAAGTCTACGACGTAACAGGAGCTGGAGACACCGTTATTGCTGCAGCCGCCCTTGCCCTTCTTTCAGGAGGCTCGATCCGGGAAGCCGCTGTGCTTGCCAATGCGGCGGCAGGAGTCGTAGTAGGCAAAATAGGAACCGCTACTGTAACTTCAGATGAGCTTCTTTCCTCCCTCACCAAATAATTTCTTCCGTAGGGGTTTGATTGATCAAACCCACATTATTTCTTATCGTAGGGATTTGATTCATCAAACCCACCTTTTTTATGGGCTTGATAAACCAAGCCCCTACAGAATATTTACCTCCATTAACAGAATATTTGCCCCCATTTGATATTTGCCTCCATTTGCTTGCCAAGGGACAAATTACTATAATTATATGTTAGATAAGAATGTGTGGTGTAGTCGGAATTTATGGCAATGATGATGTCGTAAGAGACATCTATCAGGGCTTATTGGCACTCCAGCACAGAGGTCAGGATTCAGCTGGAATAATCACCTACAGCAACCGTTTCCACATCAAAAAAGGAAACGGTCTGGTCAGGGATATCTTCACTGCAGAACATGTCCAACGCTTAAGAGGCAATATCGGTATCGGACACACCCGCTACCCAACAATCGGCGGTGTAAGAGGAGAGGATGCTCAACCCTTTCTTGTTAATTCTCCGGTTGGCATAATCATGGCCCACAACGGAAACGTTATCAACTATGCGGAGCTCAAAAAAATCTTGTTTGAAAAATACCACCGCCTCCTAAACTCCGATAATGATGTGGAAGTAATTCTTAATATCTTTGCTCAGGCATTAGCCGAGCAGAAAACAAAAACGCTGAAACCTCAACATGTCTTCAAGGCTGTAGAAGAGGTTTTTAAGAGAGTAAGGGGCGGCTACTCTGTTGTGGCCTATATAGCGGAAGAAGGGATTGTTGCTTTCAGAGATCCTTATGGAATCAAACCCCTTCTTTACGGAAGGCGTTATGACGGGCTTCAACCTTCCTATGCTGTCGCCTCTGAAAGTGTCAGCCTGAACATCATGAATTTCGTTGAAATTGAAAATGTGGAGGCTGGCCAGGCCATTTTTATCGATAAGAAGCGCCGACTCCACGCCAGAAGGCTTTCTAGATGTGCCCATTCTCCCTGCCTTTTCGAATGGGTTTATTTTGCCCGGCCCGATTCTTTCATCGACAATGTCAATGTCTATGACTGCAGGGTTAACCTAGGTAGCCTTCTGGCAGATGAAATTAAAAAGCATGAGCTTAAGATAGATATTGTCGTACCTGTGCCTGATTCAGCCCGTGATGCAGCCATCGAGATCGCAAGAAAGCTCAACTTGAAATACAGAGAGGCGCTTGTGAAAAATCGCTATATCGGCCGGACTTTTATAATGCCCTCTGACCAAAAACGGAAAACATCCGTCCAACAGAAATTAAACCCAATCCCGTCTGAGCTTAAAGATAAGAATGTTCTTCTTGTTGACGACAGCATAGTCAGGGGGAATACATCCCGTGCGATTATTGACCTGGTCCGTGAATGCGGGGCGAAGAAAGTCTATTTTGCTGCCTATTCCCCTCCCTTGAGATTCCCCTGCGTCTATGGAATTGACATGCAGACCAAAACCGAGTTTGTGGCCCGAGATGCAGACCTTGACCAGATTGCCAAAAAAATAGGGGCGGACAAGGTAATTTACCAGACTCTAGATTCGCTCAAAAAAGCTGTTGGTCTTGGAAACAAGGATCTCAAGAACTTCTGTGGAGCCTGTTTTGACGGGATTTATCCCACGGGCGATGTTACCTCCGAAATCCTCAAAGAGATCGAAAAAGAAAGGAAAATTGCGCGGGAGAGCCAGCTCGAACTAAAATTCCATTAGAGTTGGGGACATAGAAATGGGGCCTGGCCCCATTTTTTATGGGGTTAGGCCCCTTTTTCAAACTCTCTTTCTCCAGTATTCTAATAAATCGCTTAGTGATTGTTTTAAGGAAATCTCAGGTTCCCAGGACGTCTCCTTTTTTAGTTTCTGATTATCTCCCAAAAGAAGGGGAATATCTGCCTTCCTCAATTTGCTTGAATCAACCTGCACCTCGATTTTCTGTGATGAAAAGGAAAGAAGAAGATCTAATATTTCTCTCAATGCAGCTGCCTTACCCGAACAAACATTATAAACTTCTCCTCTTCTCCCTTTTTCCAAAAGAAGCACATAAGCCTTGACTATGTCTCTTACATCCGTGAAGTCCCTTTTTCCGTTGAGGTTTCCAACCTCTATCACAGGTTTTGCCAATCCTTTTTCGATTCGTGCAATTTGCAGGGCCCAATCTGAGCAAACAAAATCAGGGCTCTGACCTGGCCCTGTATGGGAAAAGGATCTGGCAATAATAATATCCAGATTCTCAACCTCAGCATAAAATTTGCTCAATATCTCCCCGCTCACTTTAGTAAAAGCATAAGGATTAACAACATGAAACGAATCTTCCTCCTTCAAAGCTTTCTCAGTGGGCACTAAAATCCCGTAAACATCTGAAGAGCTGATGAAGAGAATCCTAACCTTAGGAGCAAACTTTCTCGCAGCTTCAAACAGGTAAAACGTACCCATAATGTTTGTCTCCAGGGTATCCGTCCTTTTCTCCCAGGAATGTCTGACGTTAGAGACTGCTGCAAGATGGAAAATCCAGTTGGGCTGTGTTTTTTTTATGGTCTCAAAGACTTTCTCTTCTGACCTTATATCCACGCAAGAAATATCTTTCCCTCCACAACCATCCTCTATCCCAGGCTCATCAGGGAAAAATGTCCCGGAGATTTCGCATTCAGAAGAACTCAGCAAATCGATAAGATGATGTCCGACAAAGCCCGTGGCGCCGCTTATAAAAACTTTTAAACTCAAGCCTAAACCCTTTCTCTCCAGAAATCGAGCAGGTCTTGAAGGGATTGTTTGAAAGGAATTTTTGGTTCCCACCCGGTAAGTTCTTTAAGCTTATTGCAATCAGGGAAAAGGACAGGAACATCAGAGGGCCTCAGCCTCGCAGGATCCAATTTAGTCTTTACCTTAACTTTACTCATAGAGAGAAGTAGGTCCAAAATTTCCTGCATGGCATAAGGCTTCCCGGTTCCGACGTTATAAACATCCCCGTCTTTTCCCTTCTCAAGGCACAGCCAATACGCACGAACAGTATCACGGACATCGGTGAAATCTCTTTTAGCCTCCAGGTTGCCAACATATATAACAGGCTCCTTTTTCCCCTTCTCGATTTCTGCTATCTGCTTGGCAAAGTTTGAGCAGATAAAGACTTCTCCCCTGCGGGGCCCTGTATGGTTAAATCCTCTTGTTCGAACAGTCCTTAAACCATAGCTTTTAAAATACTGCCAGGCTAGAAGGTCCTGGGCAACCTTGCTCACAGCATAAGGACTCAAAGGCCGCAAGGGATTAGTCTCCTTCATCGGAACCTCGGCAGGATAGACGTGTCCATATTCTTCACTTGAACCTGCCACCTGAATCCTGGGAGAGAGTTTGAGACTGAGAACTGCCTCAAAAAGATTAATCTGACCTAAGGCATTTATGGAAAAAGTTTCAGACGGACACTTCCAGGAAAAGGGAACAAAACTCTGGGCTGCAAGATGAAAAATCCGGTCAGGCTTTATCTCGGACAGACATTTCTTCAAAGACACAATGTCCTTCAGGTCCCCTTCATGAAGCTCTATATTATCCTGAATATGGAGAATATTTTCCATGCGGCTTCGCCAGCGGATCAAACCAAAAAGCTTAACCTCGGGGTGATTATCAAGAATATAATCAGCCAGGTGGCTTCCAGCAAATCCTGTGATTCCCGTGATTAATACTCTCATCCTTCCTCCTCTAGTAAAACTAGAAATTTGGAAACTGTGCCCATTTTTTCAAGTTGCTGTCAAGCTTAATAAATAGTAAATTTCTAGTCAATATAGCCTAATTCTTTTAGTTTATCTTTAATAATTTCCATGTCTTCTGGCTCAAGTTCGCGCTTCACAGCAAGCTTTGATAAGGGGTGTTTATCCTTTCCCCAGGATATTTTTTCCCAGATTCTTTCATGTAGATAATAAAATGTTATTTTAGCTATTACCTCGGCTAAACCAACTCCTAAGGTTAGGATGATTCTCCTGGTAAATAGAAAGACAATTATCATCGTTGTTAAGGTTGCTATTGCTCGCCAGCTTATGGCTTTGGCAATTGTTCTTGAGTGGGCTTCTCCGCTTAAACGTGTTGTTTTTTTTGTCATATTTACCTCTTAAAGGTTAATTGTTTATCTGGCAAGATGAGAATTGGGGCCTGGCCCCATTTTTTTTCTAATTTATCTCTTCCCCTATCTTTACTTTCGATCTCGGTAGTATTCCGCATAAAAAGATTTAAAGTCTTTACTTTTTTCCTTTATTTTTTGCCACCAGTCGGTATTTGTTTGATACCAGCGGACTGTAGAGGCCAAGGCTTCATCGAAATTCGTCTCTGGCTTCCAGCCTAAAGCATGAATTTTCTGGCAATCCAGAGCATACCTCATATCATGGCCTAAGCGGTCAGGAACAAACTTTAATCAAGTTCTTGGGCTTTCCCAATAAATCAACGATTCTCTCAGCTATAGTTATGTTTTGAACTTCGTTATTCGCGCCAACATTATATGC
>WVZK01000013.1 GCA_011772475.1 Candidatus Aminicenantota bacterium
CTGGCACAAATAGCTGGAATGCGGTTACTGATATGCCAAATGACAAGCTAAAGATTATTAAGCAAGCGATTAAAGAAATATATAAAAAGGAGAAAAGCAAATGATTTTGGATGGATGGTATGAAACAAAATGTGCTGGGGGTTGCCCTTAGCAGAAAGGAGCAAAAATGATTGAGCATGATCCTAACGAAACCTATGAGCTTTTGCCCGAGGGCATCTATACGCTTCAGATCAGGGAAGAGCCAGAAGCCCGAAGGCAAACCTCAAGGAATGGCAAGGAATATATTTATTATATATTCAAATTCACAGCCACGAATGCTGTTGGAGAAAGCACGAAGTACAATGACATTCTAGTTCGTTGGAATCCGATATTCACAGACTTGCTTATAGCTTGCGGATTTACGATTGGTGATGATGGCAAATACCATGTATCGGAAAAGGATATGATCGGCAAGCAATTCAAAGCAGAGATTAAGCATAAGCCCAATCCGAATAATGCTGATGAGATACGAGCAAAGATTGTGAAGATCGAAACGAATGATGATGATGTACCCTTTTAAAAAAAGCTGAAAGCCATAGAGAACCTAGGCGTTAAACGTACGTTAAACGGCAAATGAGCAACAAAAACCGAAGAAGCCGATGCCAATATTGCAATAACCCAATAGCCAATCCTCGCCAAGGAAAGCTTTTTTGCAATACAACGTGCCGAGTAAAGCATTGGTATCAAAAGCAAATCCCAATTACAGAGAAAATTCCCAATATCGAAACTCGGCTCAAAAAGCTAGAGGATGATGTGCAGGGGATAATGGAAAGATTGGGGTTAAGATGAAACAATTTTGTGTTGAGGGCTGGCTTTATCATGCCTATGAAAAAGATTATCCAAAACCTAGAATAATTTATTTTTGTGCCAAAAATCACAAAGAAGCTGAAAGGATAGCCAAGCAATATAATTGGATTTGGTATCGAATAGAAGAGCTTTTTGAATGAGCATATTCACTAAAAACCCAAAGCAAAAGGTCGAGATCATCAGGCGACTTGAAGATTTCCCCTGCGATGGCAAGCTCAAGCCCCAAGTGATTGTGCGATTCAAAGATGGTTGGGAAGTAGAATGGCTAGTTGAGGACTTAGTAGAGAGCGAAGAGGGGGAAATTGCTACGGCAATGGAAGGAAAATAATGCCTGAAGCTCGTATGCTAGCTAGAAGCATTAGCCGGAGCAAAAGCCTTGGTCGCCTAAAATCTGATTCTGCTCGGCTTCTCTATACTTGGCTTATTCCCTTCCTTGATGTTGAGGGTAGATATTTTGCTGATCCCGAAATCGTAAAGGGCTATGTTTTCCCAAAAACCAAGTCTATGACTCCATTAAAAATTAATCGATTATTACAGGAGCTAGCCGAAAATAAATTAATTATTCTTTATTCTGCCAATGGCGAAACTTTTCTCCAATTCAAAAAATTCCATGAATTGCAACCGGGGATGAGGCCAGAAAGAGAGGCAAAATCTATTATTCCAAAGCCTAGCTCCGGATTAACTCTGGCGAACTCCCGCACAAATAAAATTAAATTAAATAAAAGTAAATTAAATAAAAGTAAACAAAAGGATGATGTCGAAAAAGAATTCGAAGAGTTCTGGGATGCTTATGATTATAAAATCCATAAAGCAGATGCCCTCAGGGCATACAAAGCCCTTCGGCAGAATGAGAATAAAAAGACAATAGCCCAAGCCCTTCATGGTTATGAAGACTACCTAAAGCACAGGCGAATCAAAGAAAAATTCGAGCAGCGAAAGATGTATCCAGCTACCTTTCTGCGGTCTGATCGTTGGAAGGATTTTATTGATTTCAAATTTGAGCCAGGTTTATGAGGTGCAGAAATATGATTAGCAATTGCTGTGGTAAAGTTGCCAAATTAGAATTTCAAAAAGCTAGGGGGAGACTTCCCGAGGGGTATTATTGGATCTGCCCGGGATGCAAAAAGATATGCTTGCCAGAACGAGGGGCTAGGGATAGGGAAAAGGATAATGCTAATCCTTGGTTTAAGGAGGAATAAAATGAAATTCACCGCTATAGAAATAAAACTCTGCCAAGACATAGCTAAGAAGTGGAGGAAGGATATTAAAAAGGGGGATTGGGTCTTATATGACAAACAACCCCGATTAGTTATTAGGGGTATATTTGAAGTGGACTGTGCTTTAGTAG
>WVZK01000129.1 GCA_011772475.1 Candidatus Aminicenantota bacterium
TAGCGATGTATATAATTCTTTATAGATGCCTTCATATAGCTTAAAATAGGAAACTAAACAAGAGTATTCTTGTTTAATAGATTAAACGGAAGATTTTACTCTTTCCTCCGTCTAAATTATGTACGGAGGTAAAGAAAAGTTGAAAGTGGATGGAAGAGAAAGAACTGGTCCGGCTGAGCAAAGAAGGGGATGAAGAGGCCTTTGCCTCTTTGGTGAAAAAATACAAGATAAAAGTTTTTAATCTGGCATGGAGCTTGACACGTGATCGAGAAACCGCTGATGACCTGGCTCAGGAAGCATTCATCAAGGCATACGTTGCTCTTCCTAAGTTTCAGTTTAAATCAGAGTTTGGAACCTGGCTCTACCGGATAACAGTTAACCATGTCAAGGATTTTCTAAGGAAAAAAACCAAGATGAGCAAATTGTTATTCGAGAAGATGAAAGAGATGCCTCTCATCCAGGAAAGCGAGATGATAGAAAAAGAAAAAGAACAAATCAGTGAGCAAAGAAGAAAATTAGTGCACCAGTGCCTGCAAGCCATTCCTAGTAAATACAAGGTCATCTTATCTCTTAGGGATATTCAAGGATTTTCCTATGAGGAAATTACTAACATCCTGAAAATATCACCAGGCACTGTGGATTCACGTCTTCACAGAGCCAGGAAAATGCTACGAAAAAAATTAGCACCTTTCTTTATTCAGAAAGGAGGCAATAATGAGATGTAAAAAATATGAGAGATTTCTTCTTCGGTCATTTGATGGGCTTTTAAAAGAAGAAGAGAAGACTGAACTCAAGAAGCACTTGGAAAGCTGTGTCTACTGTCAAACGAAGAAAACAGAATATCAAACCATTCTCAGTGCGCTCAAAGAAAAAAACTTTCCAGAACCCAAACCTTATTTTTGGGAACGACTGCAGCCCAAGCTTGCGGAGGGGAAAAAATATGACCTATGGTCAATCTGGAAACAATGGGCATTAAGGGCAATTCCTGCATCGATGCTTCTGGTTATTCTGTTCACAGCCGCATTAATGCTTTTTATTCCCCCTCAAAAAGAAGAGTTAAGCGATTCAGGGGATCTTCTACTTCGCAACCTAGACCCCCTGCAAGAAACAACAATACTATTAGAAGAAGGAAAAATCGAAGACAAGAACATGATGCTTATCTTCACCGCAATGGAAGAAAAAAACTCAACAGGGAGATACTTGCCATGAAAAACTACAATAAATTCTGGATTGTTTTTTCTTTAATAGCGGTCTTTGCTGCCGGTTTTATAGGTGGAGTTCTTTTTGAAAAGCAGCTCATCGACAAAAAAGTAGAAAAAAGAACGAAAAGAAGGAGCTCTGTTCGGTTTCCTTCTCTTGAAATAATGGCTAAAGAGCTAAGCCTCACTCCAGAACAGGAAGAACAGATAAGAGAAATCTTTAAGAATAACGAGGAACGATTCAAAAAGTTGAGAAAGAATATCAATGAACGCCTCTCGGACATGCGCTCTCAACTTAAAAATGAAATCAAAAACGTATTAGCTGATGAACAGGTCGTTAAATTTGAAGCCTTGATTCAGAAATACATTTCTCAAAGAAAAAAGCATTCGAGAAACCACAGGAAAGACAGGAGAGAAAAAAAATAAAAAAAAGATCAAGTTAAAAACCAAGAGGACGCAACAGGTAAAAAAATTGAAATCGAAATATGGCTTTTCTCGCATTTCTTGTTTGCCTTGTTATCTTAGCTTTTTTAGCTTGTCTTGCTTTTTATAAACTCAATTCAAGGAGGATTGAAATGTTGAAGAGGACCCTAGGAATTTTTTTATTTCTAACTTTATTTGTAGCTACATCATCTTTGGCCCAACAAAAGGAAAAGACTATCTCTCTATCGCTTGAGAACTGTATCCTGAAAGCAATGGAGAACAACCTCGGTGTTGCCATTGAAGTCTTGAATCCTGAGCTTGCTGATATTTCCGTCTCCAAGGCCCAGGAAAAGTTCTTGCCCAGTCTTTCGTTCAGCCTGGATAGAAGAGACACCAACTCTGCATCCTATTCATTTCTCGATGCCAGAGAAGAGGTAGCAACTGTAACTGACAACTATTCAGCTCAGATCTCACAGCTTATTCCTACGGGCGGCAGTTTTTCAATATCTCTCGAAGGCTACAAGACTGATACAACAAGACGCTTCCAGACTATTAACCCTCGCTATGGAAGTACATTATCTTTCAATTTCACCCAGCCCCTCCTCAAAAATTTTGGTTTTAAGGTAAGCCGCAGAGAAATAATCATAGCCAGGAACAACCAGGATATATCTGAAAGCCAGCTCAAAAGGATGCTCCAGGAAACAACCTACAGCGTGGAGGAGGCTTACTGGAATTTGGTCCACAGCATCGAGAACCTCAAGGTGAGGCAACAGTCCTTGAAGTTAGCCCAAGACCTGCTGGAAAAAAACAAGAGGGCTGTCGAAGTAGGGACTCTGGCACCCATAGAAATATTAAGCGCTCAGTCCGCAGTGGCTACTAGGGAAGCAGACATCCTGCAAGCTGAGGCCGTACTAAAAGATAGCGAGGATCGTTTAAAAACAATAATCAACCTCTCTGCTCAAGAAAAAGGAACTGAGTTGGCAACAATAATCCCTCTGGATAAGCCAGCCTACGAAAAAAAGGAAGTGACTCTCGATGAGGCCCTTCGAACCGCAATGGATAACCGCCCGGATTTGAACGCAACAAGGATAGACTTGAAGAACAAAGAGTTGAATTTAAGCTATAGCAGGAATCAACTTCTTCCGAATTTAAGTCTGAATGCATCCTACTGGAGCCCGGGCATAACAGGAGACCAGATTTTGTATCTTAATGATAATGCTTTCTCAGGTGTAATAATTGGGACGATTCCAGGCAATCCCTCAGATGCTTTAAAAGATACTTTTGCTTTTAAATACAACAACTGGTCAGCAGCCATAACGCTCGACATACCCTTGAACACATTCCTCTCCCGTGCAGATTACGCCCAGGCAAGAGTTAACCTGGACCAGGCTATGCTGAGCCTTAAGAACCAGGAGCAGCAAATTTTTCTTGAAATCAAAAGTGCAGTGAGAGCGGTGGAGACTGATTATAAAAGAGTTCAGGCCTACAAAGTGGCAAGGGAACTGGCTGAGAAAACACTCGAAGCTGAGGAAGAAAAGCTCAAGGTTGGCATCACAACACCCTTCTTTGTCCTCCAATACCAAACAGATTTGGCTACTGCCCAGACAAATGAGCTTAAGGCCATGATTGATTACAACCTCTCTTTAGCTCGTTTGAACAGAGCCATGGGAGTAAGTCTAAAAGCTAAAAACATTAAATTTTCTGCAATACTGGCAGAATGAGTACCTTTTAAACATACATTTTTTTGATAGAAAAAACCGAAAAATTGAAGAAATCAATCGGCAGAAGCAAAAGCCCGCAGACAGGAATTTATCTGGACGATTCTTTTCAGCGGTTTCTGTATTATCTGTATTATATTTGCTTTAACAGTTATAATAATCCATGCGTTCAAACACTGTATCGGGAAAACGCGCCTGCTTCAGTTGAAAAAAGACTCAGGGCTATCTTCAGGAAAGGAGAAATAGCATGAAAAAAAAATACGCCTGGATATTCGTAGCCGTTGTTGTGTTTGGGCTTATCAGCTGGCAAGTCTATCAAAGAATCTCAGAATCTTCTAGGGGATCCGAGATGAGGCAGACGCAAGTCCCGGTGGCTGTGGAAATTGCGGCTATCCAGAGGACGACAATCCGCGATTTGGGACTATTTACAGGAACTCTTTTTCCAAAGTCGCAGTTCATGGTCGCGCCTAAAATCTCAGGTCGCCTGGAGAAGCTCATGATCAACATCGGAGACCGAGTAGAACTTAACCAGTTGATTGCGGTTCTCGATGATAAAGAGTATGCCCAACAGGTTGCCCAGGCTCAGGCAAACCTGCAGGTTGCCCAGGCCAACCTTGAAGAAGCCCGCAGCTCATCAGAGATTGCCAAGCGGGGACTCGAGAGAGCACAAACGCTTCACAAAAAAGGAATAGCCTCAGATTCAGAACTCGACACTGCCCAGGCTGCTTACAAGGCCCAAGACGCAAAATACAAGGTTGCCGTTGCCCAGGTTGCTCATACAAAAGCAGGCCTGAAAGCAGCACAGGTTCGTTTATCATACACACAAATCATGGCCTCATGGGAAAACGGCTACGAGCATAGGGTTGTAGGAGAACGTTTTGTTGATCAGGGAGCTATGCTTACGCCCAATACCCCTATCCTCTCAATCCTCGAGATCCAGCCGATAATCGCTGCCATCCATGTGACTGATAGAGATTATTTCCGCATTAAGACAGGTCAAAACGCGGTTGTCTCCAGCAAAGCGTTTCCTGAAAAAACATTTAGCGGAAAGATTGCGCGCATAGCACCTTTGCTGAAGGAAACTTCGCGTGAGGCAAGGATTGAAATCGAAATTCCCAATCCAGACGAACTTCTAAAGCCTGGCATGTTTATCAATGTCCAAATCGAATTTACCACTAAAGCCAATGTCACAGTTGTCCCTGTGAATGCAGTGGTAAAACGTGAAAATCAACAAGGCATTTTTCTGGCAGACACCCAGAACAAGATAGCCCAATTCGTCCCTGTTAGTCTGGGCATTGTTGGCGGCGAATGGGCTGAGGTTGTCGAGCCAACCTCACTCTCCGGATTTGTTGTAACATTAGGCCAGCATCTTCTTGGGAGCAGGAACCCGATTATCCTGCCTCCCAACTGGCAGGAAACTTCCGCTACCGATAAAACTAAATCTCAACCCCCGGACAAGAGTGATCAGAACCAGCAAGGAGAAAAGAAATGAAGCTAACTGAATTTTCAGTTAAACACCCTATTTTTACTGTGATGGTGGTCCTGATCGTAATAATTCTGGGTGCGGTGTCCCTTAGCCGCCTGCCCGTTGACCTGCTGCCAGATATTACCTATCCAACCCTAAGCATTCAAACTTCTTACGAAAATGCAAGCCCAGAAGAAATGGAAGAATTAATATCGCGTCCTATTGAAGCAGTGTTGAGCGCTGTTCCCGGAGTGGAAACCGTTTTTTCGACTTCATCAGAAGGCAACAGCAATGTCCGCATTACGTTTGCCTGGGGCATGGATTTGGATGCCGCAGCAAACGATATTCGGGACCGCTTAGACCGCGTAATCCCACGTCTTCCGGATGAAGCAACCAGGCCAAGCTTGCGCAAGTTTGACCCAGCGAACTTTCCCATTCTTATCCTCGGCGCCTCGAGTGACCTGGATCCTGTACAAATGCGCCGTATTCTCGATGACCAGATCAAGTACCGTGTGGAGCGGGTGCCCGGAGTTGCCTCTGTGGATATATGGGGAGGCCTTGAAAGGGAAATACATGTCAACCTTGACCCTGATAAGATTAAGGCAATCGGGCTCCCTCTTGATTACGTACTCTCCAAAATAAGATCGGAGAATGTCGATGTGCCTGCCGGCACAATCGAGCGGGGAAACCTAGAGGTTCTGATCCGTATACCAGGAATATATACTAGCTTGGAAGAGTTGCGGAACACGGTTGTTGCTGTTCGCGAGGGTGTCCCCATCCAGCTCAAGGAAATCGCAAGTGTTGAGGATTCCTGGCAGAGGATCAGAAGGATTGTCCGGATAGACGGACAGCCGGGAATTCGCCTGTCAATCAACAAACAATCGGGCAAGAACACCGTTGATATAGCCAAAAAAGTTTTTCGCGAGCTTGACAGGATTAAACTGGATATCCCCCAAATCCAATTGACCCCAATCATAGATACTTCAAAATACATCCAAGACTCGATCAGAAGTGTAGGCTCAGCAGCTACTTATGGAGGAATTCTAGCCGTACTGGTGCTTTTTCTATTCCTGCGCAACGTGCGCAGCATAACTATTATCGCCACTGCTATACCTATTTCTATCATTGCTACTTTTGCTCTTATATATTTCGGCGGCTTTACATTAAACATCATGACTCTTGGGGGCCTTGCGCTCGGCATAGGCATGCTGGTTGATAACGCAATTGTTGTCTTGGAGAACACCTATCGCCTCCAGGAATCAGGGGATTCCCCGCTAAAGGCAGCAATTAACGGAAGTTCTGAAGTTACATCGGCCATCATTGCCAGCACTCTGACCACCATGGCGGTTTTTCTACCAATGGTCTTCCTCCGAGGCATGGCAGGCGTCATGTTCAAGCAGCTTGCCTATGTAGTAAGCTTTGCTCTCCTGTGTTCTTTAGTAGTTGCTCTTACTCTTGTGCCGATGCTTTCCAATAAAATCCTGCGGATGATAAAAATTCAGACATCAACCAACAAGACGCTAAAACACAAAATCTTTATAAGCGGCAAACAATTCTTTGCACGATTGGAGAACAGTTATAAGAACCTGCTCCATTATGCCTTAAGTCACCGTGGGCTTGTCTTGGGGATAGCGGCTTTACTTCTCATCGGAAGTCTGGCTCTCGTAAAGCTTGTTGGAACTGAGTTTATGCCTGCCGCGGACGAAGGGGAGGTTCGGGTAAGTGGCGAGATGGACGTGGGGACGCGTGTAGGAGTCTTGGATGAAAAGTTTAAGATTATAACATCCATCGTAAATAAAGAAGTCCCCGAAATCAAAAGCATGGTGGAAAGCATGGGAGGATCAAGCTGGCGAGCAGGCACCCACAGAGGAAGTCTGAGGATTTCTCTCAAGCCTGAATCCGAGCGGTCCAGGTCGAGTGAGGAGATTGCTGATACCCTTCGGCGTAAGCTTGCCAACATTCCAGGAATTGTGATTCGAACGCGGCCAGGGCAAGGACTCTTCCTTTTGCGTCGTATGGGAACAAGTGATGCAGAAAGGATACAGGTCGAGATAAGAGGCTATGACCTTGAAACAGCCAATTTACTTGCCGATCAGGTGAAAAATTCTCTTGAGTATGTAGAAGGTGTCACAGACGCCAGGTTGAGCCGGGAAACCGGCACTCCAGAGGAACTTATCATCATTGACCGTCAGAAAGCTGCAGACATGAAAGTTACAGTCTCTCAAATTGCCCGTAACCTTCAAACAATCCTGACCGGAACTCAAGCCAGCAACTATCGTGAGGGCGGAAGAGAGTACTGGATTCGTGTCAAAGTCAAGGATTCAGAACATCTGACTCTCGATGATATCATGGACCTAACTCTAACCAATTCAGACGGACAGCCGGTTGTTTTACGCAACGTGGTGGATGTTCGTCCTCGAGAAGGGCCGGTCCGAATCGAGCGCAAAGATCAAGAGCGCATCATCACAGTCTATGCTGACATCAGCGGCCGGGATATGGGTTCTGTTCTTGCTGATGCTCGCCAGAGACTCCGATCAATCCCGGTGCCAAAGGATTTCAGTATAATCTTTGCCGGTGATTACGAAGAACAGAAAGAGGCCTTCCGTGAGCTTCTGCTGAGCCTAACTTTGGCTCTGCTGCTGGTTTATATGATAATGGCATCCCTGTATGAATCGATTGTTGATCCGTTCGTTGTGATGTTTTCAGTCCCTCTGGCTGCCATTGGTGTAATCCTGATGTTATTCTTAACCAAAACAACTTTCAACGTTCAATCGTATATAGGATGCATCATGCTGGGAGGGATAGTGGTTAACAATGCTATCTTGCTCGTGGACCATACAAATCTCCTCAGGCGGCGCGATGGAATGCCTATGAAAGAAGCTATCGAAGAGGCCGGCCGGCGGCGCCTGCGGCCGATCCTGATGACAGCCATGACAACAATCATGGCACTTCTACCGTTGGCACTGGGCCTTAGTGCAGGCGGATCTGCGCAAGCGCCTTTGGCCAGAGCTGTAATCGGAGGATTGATAAGTTCGACACTAATTACTCTAGTAATCGTTCCTGTTGTTTATTCTATCTTCGAAGCAAAACTGAGGAGAAAGAAAGCCTAAAAAAAAGATTTTATAACGCTGTCTTCCATTATTCATTATCCAATAAGAGAAAATTGCTTTTAAATTAGAATCCGATGCTATATACTTCCTTAGACCATGAAAATCAAGAGAAAATTATCTCTGCCCGTTATAATTATTCTCAGCGTCCTCTATATTTTTACCCTTTTCTCCTTTTCCCAGGAAAACCAAAATAACTATAAAATAAACCTTCCGAAATTTCATTCTCCACCAAAGATTGACGGAAAGATCGAAAATCCCATCTGGGAAAAAGGGGTGATCATTGACACGTTCACTCAATTCGAACCGCAAGAAGGGGCTAATCCCTCTGAAAATACTATGGCATACGTAGGATATGATGATAGGAATCTTTATATTGCGGTCCGCTGCTTTGATTCTAATCCAGAAGCCATCAGAGCCTGTCTAACGAAAAGAGACAAGGTTGAAGGAGACGACGAGGTTACCATTTACCTCGATACATTCAATGATAAAAAAAGAGCTTTTGTCTTCCAGGTAAATCCCTGCGGGATACAAAACGATGGAATTTATACGGAAACAAGAAGAAGAGGTCGGGGGAGAGGATTTTTCGGTTACGATAGAAACTGGGACACTTTTTTTCTCTCAGAGGCCAGTATAGACGACTCCGGATACAACGTTGAAATGGCCATTCCTTTTAAAAGCTTAAGGTTCCCTAACGCTCAACCCCAGACATGGGGTCTTCAGATTATGAGAACCATAAAAAGAAAAAATGAGGAAATTTACTGGCGGCCTCGATCCCGCGATATAAACGGTTTTCTGGTCCAATCTGGCACTCTGGAAATAAAAGGGGCTATTGACAAGGGAAAGAACATCGAATTCATGCCAGTATTGACAGGTCTAAAACAGTCCGATGAAAAATTTGAACCTGAAGCGGGTTTAAACCTCAAATATGGTATTAGTTCTGATCTGATAGCAGACATCACTTATAATCCTGATTTCAGCCAAGTCGAAGCTGATATGCCCCAGGTCGAAGTCAATCAGCGCTATGCCGTTTATTACCCGGAAAAAAGGCCTTTCTTCTTGGAAGGAAAGGACTTCTATGATACACCACTCGAATTAGTCTACACTCGAAAAATAGTCGCCCCTCAATGGGGAGTTAAGCTTACAGGTAAAACAGGCAAAACAACCCTGGCCTTTTTAAGCGCCTTTGATACAAATCCCCCTGATATCAAGATTGGAGAGGAGGAAGAGGAAGACGAAGAAGAATATAATCCCTATAATGCCCTGGTAAATGTTTTCCGCATTAAAAGAGACCTTTACTCCGAATCTCACATCGGGTTTATCATGACTGATAAAGAAATGGGGCTCTCAGGGGATTCCATCACACAAAACTACAACCGGGTTTTAGGGGTGGACGGGCACTTCAAATTTCAAAATTATTATAGATTCTCCTTTCAACTCTTAAGCTCTTTAAGCAAGATGAGGGATGTCGAAACTGACTTTGTCCCGGCCATGAACTTCAGCTTTAGCAGGAGAGCCCGTCATTTATCTTTCTCTGCCAGCTGGACAAGCATCCACCCTGAATTCGAAGCATCATCAGGCTTCTTCCGCCGTAAGGATATTCATTCTCTGAACACACGAGTTAGCTATGCGTTCCTCCCTCAAAATGATTTAATCATATCAATACGCCCCTCTTTCGAATACCGAAGAATTTATGATTTTAACAACACTCTCACTGATGAAGAATTCCAACTCACCGGGTTTATAAACGGCTGGAGGCAGTCTCATCTCTGGGCCACCGTCTCCTCTGAACTGGAGAGGTATGAAGGAATAAACTTTCGCAAAAAAAACTTTCGAGCAAATTTTAGCTCAGAGCCATTTTCCTGGCTGAGCGGCCGTCTCTCCTATTCTTTCGGCGACGCAATAAAATACGAAGATAATCCTTACTTAGGCTATAAGACCTCCCTCGGCGTAACACTCACCTTGAAACCTTTAACCAATCTTAGCTTATACTATGATTTGAAGAGTGACGATTTCTACAGAGTTAAGGGCGGAGAGAAAGATTACGAGGTCAACATCATCAGCCAGCGTATCAATTATCAAATTTCCCGCCACTTATCTTTGCGGCTTATCACAGACTACAAAGACTACGACGCGGAACTCTACAACAGCATCCTTCTTAGTTATGAGTTAAGACCCGGCACCGTCTTTTATTTCGGGATAGACGATAACCAGGAAAGGGGCGAATCGGGAATCTTCAGAAGAGAGGGCCGCTACTATTTCATCAAATTTTCTTACTGGTGGCGGATCTAAAAACAGCCAATAAAATTCCTCTTTGCATTAATCTCCAATTTCTATAGAATATATAGGCAAGCTTGATAGGTGATAAGGCATCTTTAGAGTGAGCTAGCGGATAAAAGATAAGATGAGAAAATATATTATTCTCCTTTCGTTACTCGTCTTCGTTTTTTGCGGGAGCAAAGAAAGGGAAATTGAATCCCACTCTCACGGACAAGAAGGTCAGCAGCATGAAGGTCAGAACCCTGAAGTTAGCAAGCAAGGAGCAGATGAGCACGAACAAGAGGTTCATCTACATGAAGGCGAAGAACACCCCGAGCTACTTCTGTCCGCTCAAAAGCAGAAAGATTGGGGAATTGTAGTCGGCACAGCCGCCAAGCAGGATATTGCCTCAAAAATCACTATTCCGGGTGTCCTCTCTCTCAACCAAAACAAGACTGCTCATATCTCTTCCTTTATTAAGGGAAAGGTTGTTTCCCTCTCCTCAGATTTAGGAGATAGAGTAAAGAAAAAACAGGTTCTGGTTACGATCAATTCTCCGGATTTCGCCCAAGCCCAAGCAACCTTTCTTCAGGCACGAGCAAAATTAAACCTGAGCCGCCAAGATGTCGAAAGAGCAAAGATGCTCCTTCAAGAAAAAGCTATCGAGCAGAAAGAATACTTGAGACGTGAAGCAAAGCATGCAGAGCTTTCTACCGAATATGGAGCAGCGGAGTCTATCCTGCATTCTTATGGAATAGAACATGAACAAATCCAAGAATTAATCAAGAAGTGTGACTCTTTGGTCGAGAAAGGAGAATTATGCGAGCTTACGGATCCAAACCTACGTATCCTCTGTCCTGTAGAAGGGACGGTTATCTTTAGGGATGTCACTGTCGGAGAACATGTAGAACCACAAAAAATCCTCTTTACTGTCTCAAATCTCAATACTCTGTGGGCTCATTTAGATGCCTACGAGAAAGATTTGCCGTATATAAGCAAAAAAAG
>WVZK01000078.1:0-969 GCA_011772475.1 Candidatus Aminicenantota bacterium
ATCAAGCGAGAAAGTGACAAATGAAGATGTGACCCCACTTTTCCATTTTTTCTGTGGCCGTCTCCTCCTCAATTCTTAGTTGGAGGAGGATGCCAGTCTCTTATAGCTTTAGTCCACTTTTATCTTTTGCAAAGTCCAATTTTATCTTTTGCCTGAAACGACTGGCGGCTGGGTTGACAAATTAACGATGCTAAGGTAGAATACGTACGTATGTACTAATTAAGGAGGTCCAAAAAATGCCTGTAAAGCGATTAAACATTGAGCTACCCGTAGAACAATACGAATTTCTTCGCCAAGAGGCCGAGGCAAGAAAAACAACTATCTCTCAACTCCTTAGAGACTTGATTGACCACCGGAAGAAGTCATCTACCAAAGCCGCCAAGAGAAATTATGCTAAAGATCCTTTTTTTCAACGGAAGGGGTCTTTTGATGGACCGGCTGACCTGGCCGCAAGACATGACTCCTACTTATACGGACGGAAGTGATGATCTTTATAGATACCTCCGCCTTTCTGGCTTTGGAAAATCGTAAGGACGAATATCATAAACCGGCCCTCATGTTTCGTGATTCTTTGCTTGAATCTAAAGAATCTCTCATAACCAGCGATTATGTTTTAGATGAAAGCTACACAATTATAAGACTGCGGGCCGGTCATAAAATAGCCGTTCAGTTTGGCGAGATGATCCAAGCAACGGGTTTGATCGAAATCAAATACCTGACAAAAGAGATTCTCCGAGAGGCATGGCACATATTTAAGAGCTTTTCTGACAAAGAATTCAGTTTCACTGATTGCACCAGTTTTGCCTTGATGGAGAGCCTCCAAATTAAAACCGCCTTCACCTTTGATGACCATTTCAATCAGTATGGCAAATTTGAAATAAAACCCATACAGCTTTGATCTATAAAACAATGGTTTCTCGAGAGGGTACGATGGAGAAACAAAAGGTTACCTCGTCTTTGCCCAAGTCA
>WVZK01000078.1:1006-1283 GCA_011772475.1 Candidatus Aminicenantota bacterium
AGTTATGTTTTGCGGAAATGGCGAAATATCAATATATCAATACCTGTCCCCACACTGCCCTGGTTCTTTTCACCTCTCCGTGGCTTTCCGTAGGTACTTTAATTTTGAAAAGCCAAAATGTAATATTTGGGATGTGAATCCCTGAGCTTCCCAGCTCATATCAAGCCAGAAAGTGACAAATGAAGATGTGACCCCACTTTCACTTTCCTGTCTTCTGGGCCCCTTTGTTTATATCGATTTTACTCTGGAACCAACCAAATCCTGAATGCACCGATGT
>WVZK01000114.1 GCA_011772475.1 Candidatus Aminicenantota bacterium
CCGATTTTTGTTTCTTGCGCTCCAAAGCCCATCTCCCCAGTATAGACTTTGTGTTGGAGCATTCTTTCCGCGAAGTGCACTCTCGGGCTTAAGCTTCTGCTCTCTCTAGTCCACCCCCGATCAGATCCGTAATTTTCCGGCCTGCCCTCGCGAGTAATTTGATCTTCCAGCAATCTAACTAATTATCAAGAAATATACACAAAAGCAAACCTGATTTTGGGCAATTACCGAGGATTCTCTCTGAGCTAAATTTTTTTATCAGTCCCGGAATATTATCAAATTGTTATGTTTTCTAACTTTGTTTTAAAATTCACAAAATGAAAAAATCCCAAAAACTTCAAAAATCTTAGTTTTTCTTTGATTTTTTCTTATTTTTTCACAAATTCAACAAAAAATTCCGCTGCGATCCTGCGGTCGACCGCCAGCTTGGGGATGAAGGGTGAGGCTGACGGATGTTGTTCTTGAACTGTAGGAGGGTTTCAAAACAATATTTCGTTGGTAAATTTTCGGTCCAAAGATAAACGAAAGAAGTCAGATATTTCCTCATTCATTAAAAACACTCGATAAAATAAAGTTATATCCATATAAAACCATCAAAAAGGCGAAAGCGGGAAGAACGTGGTGGAAGTTTTCAACCGTTCTTTTGATGGTTGGCATTACCCGAATCGCCAGAATTTTTTGCTGCTTGTGAATTTTTTCCTCTTTTGATACCATTTTCTCAAAACTCATAATACGGGAGATCGCAATGGCACTCGTAGTAAAGGATGACAGCCTTCAGATCGATAAGCTCACGGTCGGGCCCTTCGACAACAATTGCTACATCATAACCTGCCGCGTAACAGGCGAAAGTGTTGTGGTAGACGCACCCGCGGAAGCAGCCAAAATTCTCAAAGGGTTGGAAGGGACTCAGCCTCGATTCATATTGATAACCCACACCCATATGGATCACCTCGGGGCACTATCCGAGTTGAAGTCCAAGCTTGGGATACCCGTTGCCGTTCATCCGCTCGACGCCAGGGGCCTGCCCTTGCAACCGGAAGCCCTCCTCGGCGACGGCGATACGGTATCCTTTGGGAGAGTCAAGCTGAAGGTGCTTCATACGCCGGGCCACACCCCGGGCAGCCTATGCTTTTTGACGGGGAAGTATTTGATATCGGGGGATACGCTTTTCCCCGGGGGACCGGGGAAGACCGGATCGCCGGCCAATTTNNTCGCCGGCCAATTTGAGGATGATCATTGAATCCATAAAGGATAAGATTTTTTGTTTGCCGGATGATACTCAGGTACACCCTGGCCACGGTGATTCCACCGTGCTAAAAAAAGAGAAGGAGGAATTTGCCGCCTTTTCCTCCCGGCCTCACGATCCCAACCTGTGCGGGGATGTGCTCTGGCTCTCGGCTTAGGGAATCTGGTCTGTCTCGTTTTTTTGGTTGAGATCGTTTGGATGGTTAGGATGGTTAATCTGTTCTATCTCGTCTATTTCGTTTTTCCGTCCAACAGCAACACTGCAGAACCGCAGCACCGCATGGCCCCGGCCCCTGTTTTGTCTTCTGGCCCATAGCCTCT
>WVZK01000142.1 GCA_011772475.1 Candidatus Aminicenantota bacterium
AGAAACATTGAATAATCAGGGTTAAGACGAAACTACCTAATTCATCTTGTATTCTTGATCTTGGTTGGATAAAAAAGGCAGGCCAAAATGACCTGCCTTCTACCAAGAAGAATCCGTTACTCTCTGCTATCCTTATCCGTTCCAGTTACCAATTTTGCTCTGAACCGTTTTGGCTCAAAAAGTCTTCGGTTTCCTTGGGGCTCTCTTTAACCTCTCGGCGGGTAGACGCCTCTTTATTTCCCTGCGGCCTTCCTCTTTTCTCTCAATACCCGGTTGAGATCCTCACTGACCAGTACCTTACTGCAAATCCCTCGGTATCTAAGCGAAATAGGGCCTTTTAATTCGAGATGTACTTCCTTAACTCTTTTTGTGTAGAGATCGATGAGGTTGAAATAATTATCCGAATCATGCATGAGATTATAGCCGCCCAGGTAGTGGGTATGGAGGATCATATCCAGCTTGTAATACTTCCCATATTGTTCTGCCCGTAAATACTCGAATTTTTTCAGATCTGAAAGACTGTTGGCCTCATGGATATCAACGAGCTTTACCGTAGTGTTTCGCCCCAATTCCTTTATTAAGGCCTTCTTGAGCTTATCGGCGCCGCCGGACTTTCCACCCACCTGAAAATCCAAGACCCCGATGACGACCTTATCTATGGGGGTAGCAATGGGAGCAATTTTCTTCGCTACCTTCTCTTGGGCAATCATTTCCTTGGAAGCGATTTCTTCATCTGCCCTCTCTTGTGGGATTATTTCTTTGGGAGCAATTTCCTTCGGTGCTTTCTCTTGTACAACTATCTCTTTTTTAACCTCTACTTTCCCTAGTTGAATATTTTTTTCATGTCGATCAATAAAGGCTTCCAAGAAGGATTTCTGCTCATTGCTCAACGTGTACTTGTCAATCAAGTCCCTCCGTGAGTATTTGTGGCTAATGTCCTCGAAATAGACAATGTGGGTCAAGATTTCATCGTCATGGCCGCTTATTCTCCCAAGGACTTTGACGAGAAAGGCATTTGGTACTATATACCCCTTGCTGGAGATGAAATCCCTTTCGTACTTCCTGCCTATCCCTGAAGAAGCAACAACCACGTATTGGTAGGTCTTTCCTTCAATCTTAACGGTGCCTGAATCCAGTTTATTCTCCACTCTCCCGAATATATCTGGAACCCAAAAAGCGGTCTTAGCTACTATAGTCTGGATCCTTATTATAACGCCTTTTTTAATCTTGCCGCCTTCGATATATCCAAACAGGTAGGATTCCCTGACACCAGAATGTTCCCTTCTACCCGAGATATCCTTGCCACGTTCCTTTTCCTCAGCTTTACCTATGTATTCGAAGTCAGGAGATATTTTTACTCCCATTTTTGGTAAGGCTGTTGAATAGAAAATGTTATCTTGACGAACCCCCCTTTCCGGCGCCATTGCGGCACAGCCAAAAGTAAAGACAAGACAGACAACCAAAAAAATATATGAAATTTTCATCTTACGTCTCCTTTCAATTATGATCTCTTGCATTCTGGATAAAAACTCGTCTTCTTTGAACGCTCTCATGGTCTCTCCTTCCTTTATCCTCTGTAAAACGAAAAAACCAGATCGCCACTTCGGCAACCCGGCTGTCTCTAAACTTTATCGATGATTTCGCTAAGGCGGTTCTGCCAACGATCCCGCTATAATACTCACCCAATTAGGTAGTAGCCACTCGCAGGTTCCACACCTGGGATTCAAAGACCCGTGGCTTTCCGCCCCACCCTCACGG
>WVZK01000080.1 GCA_011772475.1 Candidatus Aminicenantota bacterium
AGCGATGCCCCCTGCCTTTCTTTTTAATTCAAGATGAACTCGAAACCGTGCCCCTCTGTCCAAATCTATCGATTAGCGAAAGAAACCTTGCAATTTATGTGGATCTGCGGAAATTCAAGGAGTTAGTACTAAATACTGAACCTCTCCCCACCCTGTCGACAGAAGCACCCAAAATTTTCTCTTTTTTGACTCACTTAATTGATCTTGTTATAATAACCCACCGACGACACGGCCAATTCTTAAATTTTGGGGAAACCTTAAATTTTCCTTATCACTACAATTGAAAATTTAAAAAGGAGGAGATCATGGTGGCGAGATTGACTGTTGTTATTTTATTGGTCGCTTTAATGTTATGTGGTCATGCGGTAGCGGAAGACAAGGGTTTTGGGGTGGGTGTTATTCTTGGTGAGCCAATAGGTCTGAGTGGCAAGTTCTGGCTAACGGAAACTATAGCGATTGACGGTGCAGCTGCTTGGTCATTCGCTGACGACGAGGGTGTACAGCTCCATGCAGATGTTCTATATCACAAGTTTGACTTGTTCAACGTTAAAGAAGGCAAACTCCCAATTTATTTTGGTGTTGGAGCTAGAATCAAGTTTGTAGTGGACGATGATGACGATAATATATTTGGGATTCGTGTTCCTGTAGGCATAGATTACATCTTTGCAAAAGCACCTCTAGACATTTTCTTTGAGCTTGTTCCAGTTCTTGATCTTGCTCCAAGTACCAAGTTTAGGTTTAATGCGGGTGTAGGTATTAGATATTTCTTCCGGTAAAAACCATGATTCAAAAAGTTGATGGCTAAGGTTAAAAGGCTTGATAGGGAGATGAAGGAAAAAAGAGGCAAATCTTGAAAGGAGGGTGATAGTATGAAAGAAAAATTAATAGAAATGGTTAAAAAAGGCGTACCCGATAAGGAAATAATGGAAGAGCTTGGCATCCAAACTAAAGCCTCTTTGAAGAAGATGTATTATGATGCCTTGGTTGAGGCTGGGAAGATAAAGGATATTATGACAGAGAGGAAGATGAAGAAAGCAAAGCCTACGAGAAGAGCGTTGACGATTGGCAAAAGGGGGACCATCCTTCTTAGTAAGCCATTGATCGTGGACCAGCTTGGTTTCAAAAAAGGAGATAAATTTACCGTTGTCAAAAGAAGGGACAGCATTATCCTGAGGAAAGCTGAATAGGGAAAATCTGGAAGAAATCCTAGGTACATAGGAGCTATTCGTAAGAATTTGGGCAAGCGCATTTTGGGGCTTGCCTTTTTTATCTATTTCAAGATGTATCAGGCAATTTAGGCGAGATGCCAAAAGGTAAAGATTTGAAACGCTAATCGATAGAGGCACAGGCTGGGAAAACGATCTAATTCAGTTAGAAATAAATAC
>WVZK01000154.1 GCA_011772475.1 Candidatus Aminicenantota bacterium
TTTTCAATATTCTCCAATGCAATAGCCAGGGCTTTTTCTAGCAGAACGTATGCCTCTTTATCTGCCCCCTCTTTATCTAATAATGCTTTTCGTTCTTTGTATGTTTCTTTTGCTGCCCAAATTCTATAACTAAATTCATCAAGTGTAGCTTGCTTAATCTGGTCGGTCATCTCCTTGACCGTGCCAGCAATGGCCTCTTCCATTCGTTGCTGTTCTAATCGCTTGGCAATTAAATCTTTTACATTCCCTTCCCAATCTTCGCCCTTTTTAATGGCTTCATCAATTATGTTATTAACGCCTTCGATTGTACTTTTTAATTCAGAAAGAGAGGCCTTATGAATATCGGCATTTAGGGCAGCCTCAAGTTCTGCCCCACCAAGCTCTTTTAGGAATTCGGCTAATTCTGCCCCTTCTTTGCCCTCTGCTAATGCCCGAAGGGCTTCTCTAATTTCCTCGGCTGATTTAACCCCACCAAGCTTAAATTTTTCCCAGAGTTCATGGTGTTGTTTTTGGGTAATCACATGAGCTTTTACTGCCGATTCGAGAACGCCATTTATGCCCCCGACTTTTTCGAGAATCGTATCCCAGGCTTGCTTTTCCTTATCTACCCATTTTCCTGTTTTCTTTTCCCATGCTTCTCGAAGAGCCATTAAGCCTTTATAGGCCCCATAAGCAACCAAAATAGCAGCCGACCATGTTTTGGTGGCTATCGAAGCCGCTGCCATTGCTTTGGTTAGGCTTCCAATCAGGGCTAGCGATGGGCCAATAAGGGCAACAAAGGCAGCGAAGCCAATGAGCAACTTTTTGGTTTCCCTTGATAAGCTCGAAAACCATTGAACTGCTGGCCTAATTTTCTCATCTATGAATCGTTTAATTGCTGGGCCAACAATATCAAAAATCTGAATGGCAACCTCTGATAGGGCCGATGTTAAGAGCTTTATGCTTCCCTGAAATGTTCTGATTTGGATTTCCTGCATTTTGGCAGCCGTGCCAGTAGCATCAAGTTTACTCCTGAATTCTCTTAGGGCATCGCCACCCATGCCAATCAGGGCTGCCATTGCTGGGCCTGCTCTGACCCCGAATATTTCTAAAATATCCTTGGCATCTGCCCCTCTTCGCCTGAGTAAATCAATTGTATCTGCAAAATCATGGGTAGTAGGATCTATGTCTTCAAGGGTCAATCCTAATCGAGCAAGGGCATCTTGGGTTTCCTTTGTTCCTTTCATTAATTTGGCAAACCCCATTCTGAGTGCAGTTCCAGCTTTAGAGGCATCGTAGCCAGCATTGTATAAGCCCATCAAAATAGATGTGGTATCTTTTAGATCCATGCCCATGCTATTAGCAATTGGGCCAACATAGGTCATAGATATGCCTAGCTTATCTAGGGTAGCTTGAGAATTGGCAATAGCATTGGCATAAATAT
This sequence comes from Candidatus Aminicenantota bacterium, assembly GCA_011772475.1. Classification (GTDB taxonomy): domain Bacteria; phylum Acidobacteriota; class Aminicenantia; order Aminicenantales; family Aminicenantaceae; genus SOIV01. Next base: position 1,424 of record WVZK01000154.1, read on the forward strand.
CAACAACTTTTTCGGTATCCTTAACATCAAGCCGAAATTGATTAAGAGTAGAAACAACAGTATTTGTGGTAAAGGCTAAATCAGATTGCGTGGCCGCTGCTAGGGCAAGGGTTGGCTTAATGGCTAGGGCCATTTTATTGACATCCCATCCGGCAGATGCCATATAATACATAGCATCCCCGGCCTGCTTGGCCGAATATACGGTTGTCATGCCCATTTCTCGGGCAATGTCTTTCATTTGCTCAAGCTCTTCGCCTGTAGCACCACAGACCGAGGCTGCATTAGCCATAGATTGCTCAAAATCAGCCCCAACTTTTACCGCTATTGTACCAAGGGCAATCAGGGGCAATGTGAGTCGCTTGGTCAGGGTTTTCCCGATTTTGGTCATGTTTTGACCGACTTTTTTCATCTTGCGATCAAATTCGGCAGTATTTAGCCCGATGATTGCATAGAGTTTTCCTATTTGTGTTGCCATATTATCTTCCCTTGGTTTTGGTTACTGGTTTTGATTGCAATTTTCCCGCCTTAAGTCTTCCCAGAATTTTCCTGTGCTTAATGGCCATATCTCGAAGCTGGTCTTTTTGCTGTTGCCACTCTTCTTTGTTTACCTGTTTCTCTTTTGACATGAAGCCCTTGCCGAGCAATTTTTCTGGCGTTATGGCCTTGCCTCGCTCTGTCCACATATTCATTATGTTTGAGGCAAGCCAGGCAGTCCTATACCAGATTAGCTTGTCGTAATTTTTCTGGTAGATTAGAAATTCAGCCCAGGT
>WVZK01000055.1 GCA_011772475.1 Candidatus Aminicenantota bacterium
TGATGTTCATTAGAGTTTTCCTTGCACAAGAGATATACTTTAAATTACATGATACTGTATTTTCAAGCATTAAACCCTTTTCAGGTAAACTAGAATGATGTTCATAATGATGTGCCTTATCTTTACTAATCGAAGATAGCTCTTACATCTTGTACAGGTCAATAGTGGAAATCTAACTTCTGCAAGTTTTCTTTTGAAATTCTCAGCTATGGGTCCACCAAAAATTGCCGTAAGATTATCTAAGAATAAATCCCCAACATGACCAGAACCATCAAAGTCCTGACAATTACAAGATACGGTCATATCACAATTTATGCATATGTTGTATTCGGAGTTTCCTGTCAAGGCATTGAAATAGAACCGTTTCCCTCTTCATTTGGCTTTAAGTGGGATAAGAAATCTTAATATCGCCCAGTAGATTGCCCTTATTCCCCACATTTTCTTCATTTTTAAACGCAAACACAATGTTCCTCACAATATTATTTGTAATTAGCCCGCACGNNTATTTGTAATTAGCCCGCACGCTGAGGAATAGAGGAAAAGGATAAAGGTTACAATCGAAAGCGACCTTTCCCAAAACCTCTTTTGCATCAAACTTCATCAAACACCATATTTCAACCTGCGTCCTCATTTTTGGATTATCTCAATATCTGGATTTAAATATAAGATATTCTTCTTGATCTTTTTCGGTAAAAACTGGGACTTTCTGGAGTGAGAAATCCTTTTTGACTAATTCCATCAGGTGGGGATAGTTCTTATCGGAATTTTTTTGTCTAACTACAATATATTGAATCCCCTTCGCTCTGGCTTCAGAGATATTTCTCTCGTAATTCCACTTATCTATTGTCAAGAGATCGCCTTCGGCATAGTAGGCTACCCGCTGGGCATCGGTCAGAATCAGTGGTCTCCCAATCTCCTGGTCCTTTATCCAGAGGCCGATGGCCTTTCTCCCCAGTTTGTCAACCCGCTGAGGTTTTAGGAGAACGGGCAAAAAAACGACAAAAATCAGGATAAACAGACCAAGGGCCGCTCTCTGCGGAGAAAGATGTACCCTTCTCATCACTTTTTCCTGAATCTCTACAGCTCCCGCCCCTGCCCATACATAGGAGAGCAAAATTGGGAAAAAGAGGTACCGCTGGGTTGACCACATCATCAACCCGATAATGATCAAGTATCCAAAAATAAAAGAAAACAAAAACATCTCCTTGAAAAAATCCCGTGGAGTAGCTCTTCTTGCGATGAGACCCGCCAGCAGGAATAAAAACACAACAGGGTGGTAGACTTTGATTATTTTTCCGATCAATTTGAGGGGCCCCCTTTCCACCTCACCTGTTACGACCTTCTTATCAAAAAGGATGGACTCGATCAAACTGCGGGCGGTTACGCCCTTTTTGGTAATATCCCACTGTCCAGTAACGGCCTTGACATTTATCATCAGAGGAATTACGACTGTTGAGCATAAAGCCAAAATCACGACGATGTATCCAAGTCTTCTATAAAGATTCACGTCGAACGGCTTCTTTTTGAGAAATAGGATCCAGAAGATAAACACCGGGATAAACATCACCCAGACCACGCGGGTCAGCACGGCTAGAAGGGTTACGATGGTCGAGCCCACGAGCCAGGAGATTCTTCTTCGGGTTAAAAATAGATAGAAGAGAAAAACGGCGGAGAATAGCAAAAAGATCAACAACCCCTCTTTTAGCACGTCCACCGATCGCTGGAGCATCTCCGGGTTTAATAGATAGAAAATACACGTCCAGAATGCCGCGGTTACACCGAAAATTGATTTTCCGAGAAGGAACAGGGGAATAACTGCTAATATACTTGCTACGAAGCGAAGGAGATAATTTGACCTGAGAGCTCAAAATTACCGGTTATTTTTGAGAACACGGCAACCAGATAGGGGTACAGTGGAAGCTGAAGTTGGCTTAAGGCCTCTTTGTACTCTCCCCAGGCAAATAATTTTGCCACAGGGATATACTGGAAGGCCCCATCGATCGAAATGAGGTATATCTGAGAGAAGAAGATCATCCTCGTCAGAAAGCCAATCCCCAAAAGAACAGATATATATTGCCAATCGCTTCGGGATATCAGCTTATCATCCTCTGAGCTTTGATTATTCCTCATAAACAATCTCACAATTTCTCACATAGAGGTTTCTATCCTCAATGAGTTTTCCTTTTTTGTCCAGCGTTACTCCGTCATTTGTAAATGAAATATACAGATGGTACTTTCCTGCCTTGACTGTTTTCTTAAATTCATAATCCTTCAATTCTTCCGATGTCACATCAACCTCGCCTATGATTTCATCATCAAGTATCACCAGCA
>WVZK01000048.1:0-1583 GCA_011772475.1 Candidatus Aminicenantota bacterium
TCATACTGGCCGCTCCAGGATATATAGTACCCTGGGGGAAGATCCAGATTTTCACTTACAATTTTTTGAGCTTGATTGACAAAATCTACAACACCAACCTCATCTGTATCGACATCGACAAAGACTCTAACATATGGAAGGGTGTTTTCGCCAGCAATCTTGGCCGGTCCTTCCACTTTTTTTATCGCCGCCAGCTGGCTTAGAGGAATCTGAGCTCCTCCTGGTGTGGGGACAAAGATCCTTTCCAGCGCCTCGTAGCTATCCCTGAGCTCACGCATGTAGCGTATCCTGACCGGATAGCGCTCTCTTCCTTCAACTGTGGTGGTGATGTTCATCCCGCCTATTGCTGTCATGATCAAGTGTTGTATATCCCCTACTTTTACGCCATATCTGGCGGCTTCTTCCCTGTTAATGTCAATTTCTATGTAGGGCTTGTTGCCGATTCTTTCTGCATAAGGGTTTCTCGAGCCAGGGATTTCTGTCAATATGCTTTCAATATTTATTCCTATTTGCTCGATAGTTTTTAAATCTTCTCCAAAAACCTTAACTCCTATAGGAGTCTGAATTCCTGTTGCCAGCATGTCAATTCGATTGCGAATAGGCTGGGTCCAGATATTGCTCACCCCAGGGATCTTAAGGGCGTTATCCATATCATTTATCAATTTCTGGCGGGTCATTCCCTCGCGCCACAATTTTTTTGGTTTTAGCTTCACGATTGTCTCAATCATACCCACAGGAGCTGGATCGGTGGGAGACTCTGCCCTTCCTAACTTTCCGACAACATTTTCTACTTCAGGGAATGATTTTAAGATCATATCCTGCTTTTTCATGACCTCCATAACCTGAGTCAGCGAAGCTCCAGGAAGAAGAACGGGCATGAATAATAAATCCCCTTCATCCAAAGGTGGCATAAACTCACTTCTTATCATAGAAAGCGGAAAATAACTTGCGCCAAGAAGAATTAAAGCGATGAGAAGAACGATAATTTTGTTTTTGAGTGAAAACCGAAGCACGGGCTCATAAAGACGCATCATGATTCGCGTCAGAAGATTTTTCTCGGGAGGACGGATTTTTCCTTTTAAAAATAGAGCGCTGAGCACAGGAATAAGCGTTATGGCCAAAATAGCAGAGGCAAACATGGCAAATGTTTTGGTGAAAGCCAAAGGAGAAAAAAGTTTTCCAGCCTGACCTCTTAAAGAGAAAACAGGAATAAAAGCCACAACAATGATGAGAATAGCAAAAAAGATTGCTGATCCCACTTCTTTTGAAGCCATAATCACAGTGCTTAGCTTTCTCTCTCGAGAGGAAGCGAGATGACGTGATATGTTTTCAGTCATCACAATGCCAGCATCAACCATAACTCCGATGGCAATCGCAATTCCGCCTAATGACATTATATTCGAGGGAATTTTTAGATAAAACATGATGAGAAAAGAAATTAAAACTCCCACAGGAAGAATTATGGAAACAATAAGACTGCTCCTGAAATGAGCCAGAAAGAGCAAAATAATAATGACTGCAACAATAATCTCTTCCAGCAAGGTTTTCTTCAGATTGTCTGTCGCCCTGTTTATAAGCTCGGT
>WVZK01000048.1:1735-1878 GCA_011772475.1 Candidatus Aminicenantota bacterium
ACATTTTTGATATAAACCGGAACTCCCTCGCGGGAACCAATCACAATATTCTCAATGTCCTCGATTGATTTTATAAATCCAAGGCCGCGAACGATAAATTCAGCACCACCTTCCTCTATGACTTTAGCTCCCACATCGATGTT
>WVZK01000048.1:1994-2608 GCA_011772475.1 Candidatus Aminicenantota bacterium
TGAAGAGACCTAAGCTCACTCAGGTTATAGTCAGAGAGAACAAGCTCTTTCCCGTCTTCAGGGCACTTTCCGGGTTCCTTGTACCGCAGTTTGGGATGGTCAGGGCAATAGTACCCATTCTCCACTGTATACCAGAATACCTGCCCCAGTGCAGTAGCATCAGGGCCTAGCTGGGGAATGACTCCTTCAGGCAAGTCCCTTTGAGCTAAGTTCAGTCTTTCTAAAATCCTTGTTCTTGACCAGTAGAAATCTACTCCCTCTTTGAAGATGACATTTACCATTCCAAAAGAAAACATGGAATTGGAGCGAATGACCTTCATCCCGGGAATACCCATAAGGTTGACTGTAAGAGGGTAAATGACCTGATCTTCTATGTCTTTCGGACTCCTTCCTGGCCAATCGACAAACACAATCTGCTGGTTTTCTCCGATGTCAGGGATGGCATCGATGGGAGTTCTATTGAGAGCCCAATAGCCCCATCCTATCATTAGGATAAATAGGGCTATTATCAGAAATTTGTTCCGAAGGGAATATTCAATAATTCTGTTGATCATCTGAATCTCCTATTTCATCGTTTAATCTTCCTCGCCTATAAAATTATATTTTCTAATGAA
>WVZK01000110.1:0-1538 GCA_011772475.1 Candidatus Aminicenantota bacterium
AGTCCATATCTTTCAATAACGGGCTTGTGCTTGTTGGCTATTTCCCCTTTTTTCGCACTGACCACGACAGTCCGATTGTGGCAGGCATGAATGAGCTCTTTTTTATAACCATCTGCCAACAAAGTTTTGATAACCGCCTCCAACTGCCAGGGTGTGGTTGAACAGGCAGGATAAAAGTGGTGCCATGAAATATTAATCTTTAACGCTGTGTCTTTATCTTTTGGCAAGAATTCTTCGTAGTCCGCCAAATGCATGAGCCTGCGAAAATCTTCCAAAGCGGTTTCGGGATTAGTCTTCAGCACGGCAACTCTTGGCCGTAAATGATCACGACTATCATATTCATTCATTTCTAATTTTGGTTCTTGACAGAGTGTCAACAGTAACCAATCAATGGGGGAAATTTTACCTTCATCAGAAGAGAAAAAATGGAATTTACCAGTAAAGGATCAAAGTTACTATCAAAACAAANNTTTATCTTTCAGGATGATACTTTCTGGGTTTCCCCCTTCGTTCTTCTGGTGGATGAGGTAGAGATAGCGAAAAATCCCAAATAAAACCAAGGGAATGGTGTATTTTAGATCGGTCGTCCCGAATTTTTGCGTCGTTTCCGTGGCCATAGTATAGAGCGCGTATGAAATGAGGGTTGAAGCCGTGACTACAGCAATCATCTGATCGAGGAGGTAAGGGCTATATTCCTTGAGGCTCTTCCTGTGATTGACTGCCTCTCCTTCCAGATTGATAAGCTCATGCCTCCTCTTACAAAAACTCAAAAATAAGGCCAAAAGCATCGTACAGACGAGAAGCCAGGTCGAGACCGGGACATCAATAACCACCGCCCCCGCAAGAACCCTCAACACAAATCCCGCTGCGACGCAAAAGACGTCCAAGATGATGATGTGCTTTAACGAAAAGGTGTATGCCAGTTGGAGGATGATATAACTGAGAGCAACCACGCCAAAACGGACGTTGAGAAGGAAGGAAAAAACCAAACCCGCAGTTCCTATGAGGATGAAAGCAAGGATTGCATTCGTGGGTTTTAGCTTTCCCGAGGCTAAGGGCCTTTGAGATTTCTTTGGATGGCATCTGTCCTTTTCAATATCGATGAGATCGTTGAAGATGTAAACGCTCCCGCTGAGCAAGGTAAAGAGAATAAAGGCCTCCAGAACTCTTAAAAAGCTTTGTCCGTGGAATAGATTTTGGGAGAAGATCAACGCAGCAAAGAGGATTACATTCTTCGTCCACTGTTTAGGCCGCATCGAGATCACGATCTGCTTTAAACCATTCTCACAGGCTTTAGCGGCTAAAACATGCATCTGTTGGACGAATTCCATAAGTCTACCTTATTAATATTAATTGTTACCAAATACTAAGAATATAAGGCTTCACTCCGTTTGTATTCCCCATTAACATAATTAAGATCCTTTAGCTTCATCAAATCGGATTCAACCATCATCGCAATCAGCTCATCAAAACTGACCCTGGGTTTCCAACATAATTTCTCTCTTGCCTTCGATGCATCTCCGAGTAATCGATTGACC
>WVZK01000110.1:1635-1798 GCA_011772475.1 Candidatus Aminicenantota bacterium
AATTACAACGTGGTCTTCCCAATCCAACCCCACACAGCCGAAGGCAACTTGTAATAGTTTTCTCACCGTATGGGCCTTTCCCGTTGCAATTACATAATCACCTGGCTCATCCTGCTGAAGCATTAACCACATGGCCTGGACATATTCCTTGGCATACCCCCAA
>WVZK01000163.1 GCA_011772475.1 Candidatus Aminicenantota bacterium
TGAACCAACCACTAATATCTTCATCTAATTTCTTTCTTAATTTTTTGAATCATTCTGACAAAAAAGGGCCTGTACGTCAATAAAAGAAGAGAAAAAGAGAGAGAAAGGGGACAGGCTGCTTTTTCTGATGTTCTATCCACGAGTAGCGATAGTCCTCTTTCTATCAGAAAAAGTAGCCTGTCCCCTTTTTCTAAGCAGGTTAATTTCATTCACAGTGAGGAAAAATTAAAGAGTTGCTTTTAGCTGTTACAAGGTGTAGATTATAATAGTAAAGGAATAGTCAGCACGGAGGTAATAAAGTGGGCAAATTTTCAAAACTTTATATCAAGGGATGCATACTAGCACAAGAGAAGATTCGATATTTTCGTGTGGATGAGCAATATAAAGAAACAGAAGGTGAAATTATCACTCCCAAACCTATTTTTAAAGAAGGAGATTATTTTCATCATCCAGATTTAATGGAGGAGGAAGAAGTAAAAGTAGTTAAAGAGGTAATAGGTAATGATTTGTATGCCTCAGACTCCACCAAGCCATATCCAAAAGATGAAAGCGTATGGATTCCTACTGCTGATCAGATTAGAGCTGGGCTTGAAGTAGTTTGTTGGCCTTTAGGCGATGTTTCCTCTCTAAACGAAGAAGAGCTACTCGATAAGTTTAAGGAATCCCTAGAAAAAAACGAGGAATAAAGAAGAAGAGAGAGCAGAGACACCTTGATGCTCGAAACGTGAAAAAAGCAGACCTTACTAAATCAAAGGACTCGGTTCCCATCTACTCTCATTAGTCAATCAAGAATCTGGAGATGCTTCCTGAGGCCTTTTAGATGTTTTTCTCTAAGTTCTGTATGAACAAATCAGCAAAATCAGGGTAGGGAAAGATGCTTTTGATTATTTTCGCTGCGATAGGGAGGGCTTCCTTGGGAGAAAGGCAGTACTTCATCTGGAGGAAGTTTTCGCGAAATTTCTTCACCTCTTCCTTAACCTTTTTGTTCCTGATGACAACATCTGCTATAAAACCTGAAAGCTTCTCAAAATCTTTCTCCTTCATCCCGAAGCGGGTCATCTCCTGGACGCCCGTTCGGATTCCGCTCGACTTGAGAAAGGTCTCATCATCCGGCAGCGCCTGATAGTTGGTTACTACATTGTTTTCTTCAAGACGTCGAGCAATTTCCTGGCCGTCGCCGTGGGCTTTGATACGGATAACAACTTGATGAGTCTCCGTGAATCCATCTTTTTCGTCTCCTTCCACCTGAATTCCCGCATCTTTTAACGCACGGGCAAAAGCTCTGGCGTTGGCTCTGACTTGCTTCTGGTATTCTTGTTTAAACTCATTCATTTCATAGACGGCCATCAACAGAGCGAGAAGGGTTCCCAAATGATGGTTGCTGGTTGAACCGGGAAAAGCACGACCTTTGATATCCAGCCATAATTTTCGAAGCGGACTCCCTTTGGGAAAGTTGCCCGCTACTATACCTCTTTGAGGACCGAAAAAGGTTTTATGAGTGCTTCCGGTTATAACATCAGCCCCTTCTCCTAAAGGTTCCTGAAAAACCCCGTACAGCCCCAAAACATGAGCCATATCATACATGATAACGGGTGGCGCCTCCCAGTCTTTAACAACATCATGAATAAATTTGACAGGCTCCTGGTAGAGAAACATGCTCTTGCCGAACACCACAAGTTCAGGCTTGTGCTGGTCTAAGATTTCTCCTAGTTTATCAAGGTCGGTCTTGTAGGGATTCTCTTCTAAAACAGGAAAATTGATTACATTTTCCTTCCCTGTTTCTGGATTCTCCTCTACGAAGTTGAAAAGAGCTCCCATAGGCTGAGAGCTTAGATGTCCTCCTTTTGTCAACGCATTATTCATGACAAGCTTCATCTTTCGCATCTGCTGCCCTTGTGGGCGGTCGCGATTGAGAAAGCGAACCAAACCTTNNCTGTCCGCTTATGGTTCGCAATTCCACTTCTGTGCAGTCAAAGAAGCGCTGGAATTCGCGCCGTGCTTCCTCTTCAACCTCCCTTATGAAATCTGTTCCTTGATAAAAATAGATTTCTTCTCCCTTCATTGTCCTGTGTTCAGCATAGCGACCAGAAGGATCAGATATCTCGCACATTTTCACCAGAGGAGAAGGCGTCGTTTCAGAAGGAATGAGGTTGAAAGATTCCCTCTGCCTCCAATTATTATTCTCTATTAT
>WVZK01000104.1 GCA_011772475.1 Candidatus Aminicenantota bacterium
ACTATACTGCTAACTCAGGTACTCTGACATTCAACCCTGGTGAGACAGCTAACACAGTTTCCGTCCCGATAAATGAAGATCTCCTTTATGAAGGCCCCGAGGCCTTCTATCTCAACCTTTCAAATCCAACTAATGCTACTATCAGTGATGACCAGGGCATCGGGACTATCGTTGATAATGACCCGCAGCCCGCTCTATCCATTAACGATGTGATCGTGAATGAGAATGATGGAGCTGCCACTTTCACCATGTCGCTAAGCAATCCCAGTTCTTTTCCCGTGACCGTTAATTACTCTACCGCTGATGGGACGGCTATAGCAGGTGAGGACTATACTGCTAACTCAGGTACTCTGACATTCAACCCTGGTGAGACAGCTAACACAGTTTCCATCCCGATAATCGATGACCTCATTTATGAAGGCGACGAAGCCTTCTATCTCAACCTTTCAAATCCAGCTAATGCTACTATCATTGATGGCCAGGGCATCGGGACTATCCTTAATGATGACCTGCCTCCAGAGTTAATGGTGGGAGCCCTCATCGATGTAGTAGATGCCACTGACGACTTACCAAAAGCTACTGAAAATAGCCTAATTGCATCTCTTGATAATGCTACTAAGGTGCTCAAAGATTCCAATCCGAAAAATGATGTTTCTGCCATTAATGCCCTTCAGGCGTTCATAAACAAGATAGAAGCCCAACGAGGTAAGAAGATTCCTGAAGAAGTTGCTAATGAGCTAATCGCCAAAGCTCAAGAAATAATCATAACACTTAACGGAAAGAAATAGTCCCTCCACTTCCCTTTCTGCTGAAACACAAAGTGTTTCAGATAGGACTTCCGTTCATCAAAACGAGTTTAAAAATCTTAAGGAATGTGGTAACAGAGGGAAAAGCAGAGATCTATTTCACCCATTTAAACCATACCAACTTAACACTTGTACTAGGAGAAGAAGCTTACAAAGAGCTTGAGGGGAAAGGCTTCGGCACCACCTCTTTGTCACCGGAAATGCTTAAAATCGCCTAAGTTTGCGTATGAATGCTTAAAGTAAAATAATTAATTACCAGAGGAAAATCAACTTCTCAGGTAGGACTCGAATCCAGAGGTTGAGGGTTCGAGACCCCTCGCTCACTCCGCCTTATTAATTCTATTTTCAGCTATTTACTTCTTTTTTGCTTTTCAATCCAAATACGATAATTTCAGCACAATTCAACGATTTTTGTTACACGTCTGTGATATCGGGATAAGTCTAATTGTTGGATGTGTTTAAAATGTTAACTCCTGCAATCAACGCCACTTCAGAACTGTTTTGATCCAGAACTTTTCAAATGCAACTATGTCACTGAATAGAAACTTTTGAAACAGCAACAAATGATGTTCTCCATTTTCTCCAGATGGTGGGTTTTTTTTCAAGTCTTTAATATAGAAGATTAAGGAATCTCGCCATTTTCCTTTGTCTGCATGGAGGAAGAAGTAAAACAGAGCCCAAAACTCGCTATATGCCACTGGAATTTGTTCATTTTCAATGAGCTGATGGCTTGTGGGAGTCGAAACTCCCCACCTCAGGATTTTATCCAGAGGAATCAGTTTACCATCGGAGAAAGCTCTTTTAAACCGTATCAAAGCATGTTTGTTTGTCTTTCCGGGGGATATAAATCCTTTGCGAATATAATCAGCATTGGCGAAATACTCCGCAAGGCCTTCCTCAAGCCACAAGGGAGCAACTGAAAACATGTCAGTCATGTCCCTGAGTTGATGCACTCCTTCATGAAGGGAGGCCATATAAAACTTTTCGATTGCCATTTTCTTCAAGTAAGACTCGGCTCTTCGCTTCATTTTTTTGGCCTTTTCGTACTTGCTCTTTTGGTCATAAAGCCACCGCTGCCCTCTTATGGTCTGACTTGCCGCTCTCCCTGTTAGACGTTGTTCATGAAACTCTACATGTCGACGGAACTCTCCAAGGCGAATTTCTAGTAATTCCAGGTGTTTCATAGCCTCATGATATCCAGGGCTCCCATGTGGATCGAGAAGAATCAGACATTTTATTTTTCTATCATACATCCCAAAAAAATCTACCATGTGAGGAGCTCTGAAGGCAACGTATCGACGAAATCCCTCTTCTGCTTTGAATAAGTAGGCCTTCATCCTTTCTTTAGGTACTTGGAGATCAAAATCTTTACTAAATGTCTTCAGAAATAACTCACTTAGCTTCTCTAGCTGATCCACCATGGCACGTGCAGTTTCTTTCATAGTATCGTATTCAACGACATAGTGGTCCGTATAGAGGACACGACTTCCTTTCTTAAATGGAAAATGATTTTGAAGTGTTGATGGATCTGAGGGGCTAGTAGATGCACAGTCTATCCCCGCTATTGGCGTTATGAAAAAGCTCGCAAGAGCAATCCATATCAGTATCGTTCTTTTTATGGCAGTGTCTATCCCAGATCTCATAGAGGCTCGTAAGGAGAAAAATATAATTGTTCTCACATTTGACAAATAGCTTTTATCTTTAATTATTTGAGGGAAACTTTTTTTTATATCCACCCAACCTAATGGTCATAATTCCCCATCGATGTTGGAAATCTTATCAAGTGGGTAAGCAGCTGTCAATCTTTTTTCCTAGTGAGATAAGAGTCAAACTTACAAAGGATTATCTGCTCAGAGTCTATGCAAACTGTGTTAGTTCCTGAATCAGGTGAGATAAGCTATAATGACTAAGAAAAGTTCTAAGATCGTGTATTAGCCCACCCCACATTATTCCTTCTAATTTCATTTATTTACCTTGTTCTTAGCTTTTTGCCTTGGTCAATTACACTCAGTCATTTTTGGTCATTTCGCCTACACCGTATCCATACGGATTTTTTGGGTGAATCTACTCAATTTGACTCTAGTATTATTTGCTGTTATTCTTTTGCCAAACAAGCGAACAAGGATGAAGGGTATGAAAATAAACCGCCGATCTTTCTTGAAAAAATCCGGCATCACTTTTCTTTGCCTGATATGTATGAAAAATACTTTTGCCGATGAAATTAAAATCTCTCTTCTCTCAAACGATACAAATGAAGCTGGATATGGGCCGTTAATAAAAGACCCCAAAAAAATAATCGATCTGCCAAGAGGTTTCTCTTATAAGATTATTTCCCGTGCTGGCGGGAAGATGACTGATGGCTTTTATGTGCCTGCTTACCCTGATGGAATGGGGTCTTTCCTCGGGCCTGATGGATTGACAATTATTTTACGTAATCATGAAGTCTGGCCTGGACTGCCAGCTTCTTTTGGAGCTTTTGGAAAAACTAATCGGTTATTGCGGAGATTGCGTGATGATCTTATCTACGACGAGGGCAAAGGAGGCAATTATTGTCTTGGCGCGACTACAACTCTTGTATTTGATACAAAATCTCAAAAGCTCAAAAGCCAATTTTTATCTCTGGCCGGCACTTTAGGCAATTGTAGTGGTGGAGTAACTCCCTGGAATTCTTGGCTTGCAGCTGAGGAAACGTTTGAAGAAGCTGGAGAAATATACAAAAAAGACCACGGCTATATTTTTGAGGTTCCCGTATCAGCGGAGCCAAGAATTGCTAAGCCTTTGCCTCTTAAGGCAATGGGACATTTTGTGCACGAAGGAGTTGCGGTGGAGCCTGATAGAAGCATTGCCTATCAAACTGAAGACCAGAAGGATGGCCTGTTCTATCGTTTCATCTCTAATAAAGCGAAACGCTTATCTGAGGGAGGGCGACTCCAGTGCCTTGCAGTCGTTGACATGCCTCAGTTTAACACGCGAAACTGGGACAAGCAAAGAATATCGCCAGGCGAAATTCTAACAGTTCATTGGGTTGATCTGGATGATGTGGACCCAGACCAAGATAATCTGCGCTACCAAGGTTATAAAAAAGGCGCTGCGATTTTTGCCCGAGGTGAAGGCTTGTGCATCAGTGATGGTGTAGTTTATTTCGGTTGTACGATTGGCGGTCAAACCGGTACAGGTCAGATATGGCGTTATGTCTTAAGTCCTTTTGAGGGTACTGATAGGGAGAACGAATCGCCTGGCAAGCTGGAATTGTTTATTGAATTGAATGACAAAAAAACTCTTAAAAATCCAGACCAGCTAACAATGGCTCCCTGGGATGATTTGCTTGTCTGTGAAGACGGAGAGGGCGAACAATATATGTTAGGAATTACCCCTAAAAGAAAAGTCTACAGGTTTGCTCGAAATGCATTAGATATATCTGAATTCTCGGGAACATCATTTTCTCCGGATGGCAGCACGATGTTTTTGAACAATCTAAAGTCTGGTTTAACATTTGCCATAACAGGTCCCTGGAAGCATCCCTCTAAAGTAAGATAGACAAGACATTCAAATAGAAAGACTGAAAAGCCTCTCGTTATCTTCAGTTTCATTAAATCAAAAAATCATCCACCCTCATTCTTAGATTCCCTAGCAAAACCATTCTTATTAAAATATTTGTTCAGAGAGGATTTTTTGCGTCTCTAGTTAAGATATTTTACAATCTCATTGCCTCTCTTACTTAATAGCTTGGCATGCTTCTTGCCAAACTAAAAATTGATTGGAACGAATACTCAGGGGACCTGTATGAAGAGGAATCGTTTCCAAGAATACTGGTTTTAGGTTTGGAATTTGAGTTTTAGCTCAATCCCCTTTTTTCCAGATTAACTTTAAACATGTGTGCTGGCTTCAGTTGGTACTTTTTCTCGTTAACTGCATAAGCCACAGCATCTCGTTTTCATAGCTGTTTTCACTGATATATTTCAACTTTGCCATATCGTCAGCATCAATAGACCGGGCACCTTGATTCTTGACAACATCTGTCAGGAAATTGGAAATCTCCTGATACAGATTCTTGAAATTGATGAGTACATTGTACCCCATCTTGTCACCGAGGCAGGAATAGTTGAATGAATTACCTTTAATTCTAATGCTTTCAGAATTTTCTCTAGCAATCAAGTCAAGAAGGAAAGTCGTGCCAGGTTTTTTCTCTATTACCTCCTTCCCCTTATGCCTGTCCGCGCTGATTCTCACAGCAGAAACAAAGCTTATCCCTGTAGTTGCAAGGTGTTTTGCATAATGGCCATCACCTACTGTTCGTTTCTTAACGGTTTCAATCTCTATCACCTGTCCGGCACCCACCAGAACAAAGCTGTTCCACGGCAATGATTTCTTCTGCCCTTCTTCTTCAAAAGCTAGTCCATGCTCCTCAAGGGAGGCTTGTTTCAGCACCTTAACCGCAGGTAATTGCTTTACTTCGGCCGTAGAAATCACAAAAGTATCTATCCCCCACTCCCTTAGCTTCTCTTGTAGCTTCTGAGCTTTTTCAATCTCCTGGGTTTTGTGGAGCAATCCCCAGTAATTTTTAAGATGCATGACTGCATCCACCTTAAGCACAGAAAGACTGGAAGCCAAAGCATCAGCCAAACTACTATGGTTAAAACGACTAGGATTTCTCAAGACAACGAAATAGAAAGGTTTGTCGGTCAATGTATTCCTCCTTAAATCAGACTACCGCTTTCATTCATACCATATCTTTTCGCGAGTTCCATGAATCATTGTTCCCTTCTTATCCTTTGCCACGACAACTATATGGTAGGAAGTCTTATCGCATCTGTAGGAAAAGCTGGCGAAATTCTTGCCTTGGGGAAGGCCGACAGAAATCTCGCCCATTTGTTCATCGATTCTTTCTTTTATCTTTTCCTTAAATATTTCATAACTTTTTATTGTATATACTTTTTGCTCTTCTCCCAGGTTATATCCCTCCCAAAGATTATCCAAGACGATCTTGATAATTTCAACATCGCTCATTGCCAGTTTAACCTGCGCATTATCGAGCGGCATCTCGACCTTAGTAGCTATGAACGCTACCCAGACTATCCAGACTACGATTAAACCCAGCAGGACTGTCCCCAAAGCCCGTAATATGCCGGCACTCATATTATCATCTCTTCAACTCAAGATTAATAGAAATTTCAACGCTACACTTCAAGCATTCAATGGCTATGGTTTATCTTGCTTATCCTGCAATAGAATAATAATTAAGGAGAGAAGTGTCAAATTAAGATTACCGGAAAAGATGCATGGATCTTCTCTTTTCTATAATTCATACTAAACAATCCTAAATACCTTGACTGAAGACAAGGGCCTTATTATCATGTCGTTGGAATTATTCCTGCACGCACCCTTATAGTCCAAGGAAGAAAGTATCATCATGTTCAATTTAAAAAAGAGATTACTTAAGAGAGTGACTACAGATTTAGATTCTCAAGAGCGAGATGAATCTGAGCGGATTCAAATAGCAACCTGTGTTATCCTTCTTGAGGTCGCAAGGTCAGATGACGAGTTCAGCACCATCGAGAAATCAACTGTCGAAGCAATCCTTAAGAAAGATTTTGAAATACCAGCTGAGGCAACAGAAGAAATGATGGAGATTGCCAAAAGAAAGCGAGAGGAGAGCATTGACCTCTGGCAGTTCACCCATCTTATCAATGAGAACTATTCAAAGGAAGAGAAGAAAAAAATTGTGGAGGCAGCATGGAAGGTAATCTATGCTGATGAAAAGCTCCACAGCTACGAAGACCATTTTGTTCACAAACTGGCTAAATTGCTCCAACTAAGACACAGCGATCTGATCGAGGCTAAATTGAAAGCTAAATATGAGAATTGGCCTTAACCAAATCCAAAAATTATTTTGAAAATTTACAAACTTTGCCCTCAAGTTATTCCACATTCAGATTCAGCTAGACTGCTCCTGGGTTCTATAAATATCCTGGAATAAGTTATAAAGTTTTTTTAGTGGATAAAGCTAAAAATAGAACGATATAGCAAAGGATAGGTTATTTCTTCTTGTTCTTTTTCTTCTTCTGTTCTTTGGCCATTCTATATTCTGCTGCTTTCCTTGATTCAAAATAGATCTTGGATAGAATTCGATGGACCTCCTCTCTTTCCATATTTTCTTGAGCCTCTGCTTTTATCAATTCATGAATATCTTTGGAAGCAAATCCCAGCTTCAATTCTGGGTAAAGATTAGGTATTGTAGCTAAGATCCAATTGCATATCATCGCTCTAATGACCTCGGAGAAACTAAGGTCATATTTATCCACTAATAATTTGATATAATCCTCCAACCAATCTGGGAGAAGGACTTGGTATCTTTTGAGCATTTTTGCCTCCTAACGAAGATGGTGACAGCAGATAATAACAAATATTTAAAAAAAAACAAGAAAATTTTATCTTGACATTAACATTCGATTATTGTAATAATAACAGCACTTCCTGGTAGTAGGCAATATACTACTAAGATATGAGGGCGTTTAGCAGGAAAGAAAAAGGTAGAGAAAATTAATTGATTAGCCTCTTTCACTGAATCAGGCTAACAGTTAAGTCAGCAAAAGGGGGGTAGTGAAAAAAATCCTACATCATTATTTCTACTTCCATATAGTTCCGCTACATCAAGGAGAGGTGCTTGCAGATGATTCTACGGATGGGGGGAATAACTCGTATTCAGGGCCGAATTGAGCTAAGAACTCCAGGCTAAAGGCTCTGAAGGTGTACCAAACAGGCAAAGTGACAACCGTTCCTATATAAGGGATAATCACGAGCAGAAGTCCGATACAACAGGTTAATAAGCCAACGACAACAACGGAAATTACAGCTAAAATACCCAGCACAAAGACGAGCAATCCATACAATATAAAATGAAAAGGGTATCGCTTGAAAAGCGACAGGAAACTCCCCCATGCCTCTGTGGCTTTGATGTTGTTCTTATACATGATAGGCGCCACAAAGCTATTCAAGAACATAGAGATAAATACCACGACTATCGCTGTTAGAACAAAAAGCAATGCCATTGTCACTATAAAGGCAACAGGTATCCGCTCGTAATAACTGCCCGTATACAGATGAGATGCCATAGTGAAGAAAAATATTATATACGAGGTAAAAACGAGCGTGCAGATAATGAAAAAAACCAGACGCCACAAGAACAGCGAGTTGCCTTCTGTGCGGTAACGATTCCATGGTTTGACGACTTCCGCCCTGTCGTGGACAACATTATCCAGAAACATGAATGTACCCCTTGAACTCAGCCAGATAAAAATGATACCGATAATTATTAAGAATATCATAATAAACACAATACCGACGAACCATCCCGGATTATCCATCAGCCATTCCCAGGCCTTGCTCGGGAAGCCAAGGAATTCACGAAAGCTGGCATCTTCTCTCCAACCCGAGGAACCCGAACCTCGAGGCCCTTCTGTCAATCCGGCCAGGAAGGCGTTGAACCCGATGATAAACCACTTGTGAAGATCGAATGGTTTGAAAAGAGCGATTTTCATCCGGTTCCAGGCCCGGCTAAAAGGCTCAAAATAGGTTATATTCATCTTTCTCCTCTTAGGATAAACGTAGGTTTCTTAACTCCTTCTATTTATGATACTTGCATACTGAGCAAAAAATTCAACCAGCACTAAGATTTTTTTCCTTAAACTCAATCCATAAGAATTTTTTTTATCCTTCTTCTCTGTAACTTTGGATGAGGTTTATCAATTGAACCCTGTTTTTTACATCGGTTTTTTGATAGATGCTATAGACGTGGTCTTTCACTGTCTGCAGTGAAATAAACAGAGTTTCACTTATCTCTTTATTTGTTTTTCCTTCACATAACTGCTGGATGACCTCCTCTTCGCGCTTTGAAATCTTATATTCATCTAAAAACTTTTCCATCGTCATCATGCCAATTTTCTGAAGGACAGGTGCGGTGAAATATTTTTTGAGATACGCTCTCCAATAGAGGATGGGTGGAATGTTTCCTGAAAAAAATACTAGAAGATAAACGGCACCAAGTATACTGCTCTCTTCAGCAAGAATAAAGAGTGTGATGCCTGCACCAAAAATAAACAGGATCAAAAAGGCAAAGTTCAGCACTGCCTTTTGCTTTTTTTCATCCTGAATTTTTTTTGCATTTACGAAAATCTGAGAAAGGGCAATAATCAGAACCAGGACTTCTAAAGTGACATAAAGATAGATTACTGCGGATGAGAAAAAAGCATATTGTTCATCCCCAAAACTTAAAAGATTTGACAGGACTATAACGGCTCCATAAGAAAGGAAGACAAAAGCAAGGGTAAAAAAATAGCTCAAGTTAAAGGTCCGAGATAATTTTTTATCAATTATTTCACGGCACAATCTTATAAACATGTACCAGGCAAAGATCAGAAAAGGAAGACCAAGGAAAGAAAAAAAATGGCTGATTGATTCGATTATCTGGAATGAGGATTCCTGCTGATGGATTATTTTTCTGGCGATTGACTGGCCCAATAGTCCATATACCCCAAAAACATTAATAAAAATTTGGAAATACAGGTAAGTGGAAAGGTAGTTAAGCCTGTATTTCTTGTGCAGATTATAAGTGACGAGGATTGCATATATGGCTGCCCAGATAGAGAGAAAAATGACTGCAATAAAAAGAGTATCACCCATTGCCCGATTTCACCCCATTCATTTCAACATAGAAGTATACAATAAAACGACATTTACTCAAAAAAAATAAAATGTTTTCCTGAAAATCTAAATCCCACTAAAGTCGTGTTTTTGGGCAATCCTACTTTTGTTGGATGAAAAAAGATTTTTATTTTCGTATTTTAGCAGTGAAAGATTTAAACTCGAAAAATCAGATTTTTAAGAATTAGATAGGAGGTCAAAATGAGTAACAAAAATGAAAAGATCATGAGATTGATAACAAAAATAGAAATCTTCGTTGTAGCCGTCATTCTAACCTTCTTCCTGTTCAACATGATGATTACTCCCTCTGCGATGGAATTAATTAGGACTGGAAAGCAAGCAGGCTTTGAAATGATTTCAAATTTGGTGGTATGAATATCGAGAAAAAATGAAAAAGGAGATTAACATGAATAACAAGAAAGAAAATTCTGTTCCTCCTGTCCGCGTTCTGTATGCAACCGCTGGCTCAGCCTATGGTTTTGGATGGGACAGGATGAAAAAATTCTTCCTGGATCTTTTTCTTATTACCGTTATTGTTGGGGTTGTCTATATTCCACTCGGAATGATGACGTCTCTTGATGGACGCGGAACTGTCGGAGGAGCCATCTTAAGCATATTTGGATTTGCTTACTGGCTCCTGCTTTTAGACCCGATCGATTACGGTTCGGCCTTCGTGTTCCTCAAGGCAGTAAGAGGAGATAAGTTTGAGGTTAAAGATATCTTTTTGCCGTTTGAAAACATTGAAAGATACCTGAATGTGGTATTGGCCGAAATACTGAAGTCGGCAATAATCGGAATCGGAATTTTTCTTCTCGTCGTTCCTGGTATCATATTTGCCTGTAAGCTGGCATTTGTAAAATACCTGGTTCTCGACCGAAATATGGGTCCGGTGGACGCGGTAAAAGAAAGCTGGAATATGACGAAAGGGTACACAGTAGATATATTTCTAATCGGGTTGATAGCAATACCACTTGGGATTGCCGGCCTTATTTGTTTGGGTGTCGGTATAATTCCGGTAATAATGTGGGTCCGTAGTGCTTTTGCGTCTATGTATTATGCTGTAAGTAAAGTTGAAGAGGAAAAAGCTGGTTAATTCCTGTTGTGATTTGCATTCCTCTGCTTTATGTCACGTATCTCATTTACAAAGCTTAAGGCTCTGTTACGCTCGCCATTTTCTATCAAAACAATGACTTTATTTTCATAGGCTCTATCAAAGTGTGGATCTAACTCTATTGCCTTCTCAAAACACTCAACAGCTTTCTCTAAGAAACCAAGCCTGTAAAAAGTAACACCTATGTTGCTAAATGCTGCAGCATAATTAGGATTTATGCTTGTTGCCTTTTTATAACACTCCATAGCAACATCTAAATTTCCCTGCTTAGCATGGGCAGCTCCCAGATTATTAAAGGCCACAGCATATTTAGGATCTAACCTAATTGCTCTCTCAGAATATTCAATAACTTTTGCATAATCACCTTTTTCATACCAGGCCACTCCCAGGTTACAAAAGTGGATTGCCTCAAATTCTTTTTCATCTAAAACCTTTGGATAGCTTTTTTTATCTGGCATATTAAGCATATCTCTGTAATAACCAATATCCATTTCTGAGGCTATGGTAGGCTCCCAATAAAAGCTTGTATAATCATCAAGTACGCACCTCAAGAAAACATGTTTCGGGACATAAACAGGTTCTAAAGATAAACCCAGGCGCTCACCAGCAAACAGGTAAATGGAAGAATAATCATCGCAGTCAATAAATCTTTTCCCATTTTCTTGCTTTTTCAAGCC
This sequence comes from Candidatus Aminicenantota bacterium, assembly GCA_011772475.1. GTDB lineage: Bacteria > Acidobacteriota > Aminicenantia > Aminicenantales > Aminicenantaceae > SOIV01. The sequence continues at coordinate 11,295 of WVZK01000104.1, forward strand.
TTCGATTAAAAGATTATTTCTTCTGTATTCAAATTTTCCATCTTCCTTTAAAACACCGTCAATTAGTAGTAAGGCTTCAATCGCCTCTTCTTTATTGTATTTTGCTCTTGGTCTGACCTTCATCTCTATTTTGCCGAATAAATGATCAAGAGTTTGAAGAGCAGAGGCGGGATTTCCAAATTCTTTTTGTGACTCCAAAGACTCGCGAACCTTTACTCCATACTTATTTTGATGCAACGTTTCTAGTTGTTTTACTAATTTTTGCGGGCGACTTTCTTCTGCATGGAGAGGTTGGGGCGAAAGGAAGACCGCTATAGCCAACTCGGCAGAAACAACTCCGATTACTACGGCAATAACTTTTGCAATAGCATGTAGTATTCCGGCTACCTCCTTTGTTTTCCGGTTACTGCTAAAGCTTAAGTTCGTCATGATAACGACTCCCTTATCGTCCCAATTATAATTTAGGCAGATTAATGCATAACCGCATCGCCCGAAAAGATGAATCCTGGAATGATTTTTCTTATCATCCCCGCCACCTGGAAAGATGATTTGTTCTCACCATTTTTAGTAAATTTAGGCTACTCATAGGTGGGTATGAATACCACTTTTGGACTACTTAAAGAGATATTTCTCGCTTCCATCTGGGGTGGATGAGTTACTTTCTTTTAAATTCAATCAAAGCTAAAATATAGGTTCATACACTCTTTCTTAAAAATAGCTGCAGATATAGATGATAAAATTACGTCCTTTCCTCGAAGTAAATGCAAAGGTTTTTTACATGACTTTCGAGTCTTGCGGCTAAAAAATTAGGGATAAGGCCAAGGTTCATATTTGGCATAAACTTTGCTCCGAGCTTGAAAGGAGGGAAAAGAAAATGCGTGAAAAATTTCTTATGATTTTTTTGGTGTTCATTTCTCTTCTATTTTTGGGGACAGTCAGTCAAAGCTACTGCCAACCCAATGAGTATTTTTTCAGTAATTTCTCATCAGGCATTGGCGCCCGGGCATTGGGGATGGGAAAAGCTTATTTGGCTGTTTCAGATGATTCCAGTGCATCTTCCTGGAATCCAGCAGGATTGGCCTCCTTATCTCGAGCGGAATTTTCAATCTCTTTCAGCTATAACAACTTGAAGACAAATATTCCTGATTATGCATATTCAGAGGCGCAGACTGGATACACAATTAATTATAAAGTTTCAGAAATTAACTCCAGGTCTATAGGAAAATATTTTGATTTCTTGAGTTTTGCCCTTCCTCTAAACATCAGGGGCAAAAATATCGTAGCCCAGATAAGCTACCAAAGAAAAATTCCGTTCTCAGCAACCGAAGAGTATGATTATAAATTCGAATACCGATCAAGATATCAATATGATTACGACTACCTTTACAGGGCAGAGGGATCTGGAGGATTTGATATTATCTCTATATCCGCAGCTTCAGAAATACTTAAAGGGATTCAGCTCGGAGTATCTATCAACAGATGGTTTAACGGATACACTTTGCCAACCGAGGAAGTATACTTATACTCGCTTGCCAATTACTACGGACTGACCGAGGATTGGGAAGACAGGGCAACTGATTCGCTTGAATTTGATATCTCAGGGTACAACATCTCTGTTGGAATACTGTACAAGATTATCGACAGGATAAGCCTCGGATTAGTCTACAGAAGCCCTTTTCAGGGGGATATCGACTACTCGAATAAAGCCGATTATTGGGATGGCTATAATGAGTCTCATCAATCCGGCACTTACTCGAGTGAAGGAAAGATTGTTTTCCCTTCTTCCTTTGGAGCTGGAATTGCTCTCCATGTATCAGATAATTTACTAGTATCTTTTGGCTACATGAAAACATTCTGGTCAAAAGGAAAAATCAAGGACTACGCCAGGGTAAACAGTGATGGAGGGATTCCCTCCGCAGAAGACTTCCTTTATCCCACGATGAAAATCCCTGATATATACGAACAACTGAACACCCAGCAGTACAGCCTGGGTGGTGAATACATGATAAAGAAAGAATTAATCACAGTTCCTTTGAGAGCTGGAATTTTTTATGACTTTCAGTACTCGCTGGATATAGAAAATAATCAAAAGAGATACTGGGGAATAAGCGTCGGTTCGGGAGTCCAATGGAAAAATCTTAGTCTTGATTTAGCTATGGTCAATTACTTTGGCAAATATAAATATGCTCATGATTTAAACCAAATCTATTCTGGAGAAACAGAAAATGTCACTTCTTACTTTTTTATCTTTCATTCTTCGTTGAGCTATAAATTCTAAGCCGTAGGAGGAAAATAATGAAATTCATATACAAAAGTATAGTAGTTTTATTCCTCATACTTCCGATTTTATTCTGTAAAGGCACCCCTACATCACCTGTTGACAGAGGTGATACTCTTCTTGAGTTAACCCAAACCCTGGAAACAGCCAACTTCATTTTTCATTATTCTCCTGGCGACTTTGTCTATGCTGAAAGGTCAGAGGCTTTCCACAACTGGGCTATCTCATTATTGGGGGTGACCTGTCCTAAGAAAATCGATTATTACAAATACAAGGACAGGGAGCAGCAGAAAAGAATTACAGGTTTAACTTATACAGGATGGGCAATATCAGAAACATTCGAAGCGCACTCGTATCTTCCCTGGATGAATCATGAGTGTGTGCATCTCTACACATCTTTGTTCGGAAGACCATCAGATTTTTTTAACGAAGGAATTGCCGTAGCCCTGCAAACAGACCCTTATAACAATGACTATGAAGCGAGGGAGAAGAGCGGAGAGAGAGTACATGACTTGGTCAGAAGATACAAGGACGACGGCGTTTTAATCCCTATTGACAACATTCTGGACGCTTCAGGTTTCCGCAGCGGCGACTTTACCATCGCATATCCAGAGGCTGGCTCTTTTGTCAGGTATCTAATCGATACCTACGGAGTTAATCAGCTAAAAACCTTCTTTGCCTCTTCAAGTTACTACGATTCAGTAACAGAGATAAAAACTAAATTCCAAACAGCTTACGGTGTTTCAATCAATGTCGTCGAACAGAATTGGCTGAATTTTCTTTAAGAACGGTGTAATGTACGGAGCAGAACTAAATGTCGGAGTATGGAACTTTATAGGACTCTGGTTGGCTGTTTTATAAAAATAGCGGGATATTTAGTTTTTGATATTTATGCCAACTACAGCTATTGTCGAATAACCACCGAGAAAATGAGATTCAATGTAGGCGGACTTCATCTCGGAATTGGCTTTGGTTTTGAATATTAAGAATTATTACAGGTGAAACTTTAGTCTTTTTGAGCTAACGCAACATCCACCCAGAATGAGTATTTCTTAGGACCTTTTTTTAAACTCAAATCTAGCTCACCATCGCTTCTTCTTCCCATCTCTCTTTCTCTGGAACTAGTAGCACCAGCCTCGCTCCCTGATCCTCTTTCGGCTGATTTTCTAAGCCGTTCCATCCGCTGCGCCTTCATTCTTTCGGTTAATCCTCCCCATTCAAATCCTACCGTTACTTTTTTTCCTGGTTCCATTTTCTCTTTGGCAGATAACTTCTCCAGGATTCTTAGGGGCATCACAAACTCATAGACCATCATCTTCTGCTTCGGCTGTGATTTATACACAGGCATCGGCAATTCGCCGCCCAAGGCATTGGCAGTAAGGATATTGCCTTTTTTATCTACGACATCACCTTGATAAAATGTATAATTAGGTTGGGATCTAATCCTATTTTTCTCAGCTTCGGGTAATGGTCCCTTCTGCTTTTCTATTAAGGAAATTAAGTTTTTAGCAGATACATTTATCATTTTGAATGCAATCCCATATTTTTTCTTCTTTTTGCCGGCAGCATTGATCCAAAGCGTCATACCTGTATCTTTTATTGTGCTTAGAAATAACGGATCCTTAAAGACGAAAAGAACAAACAGATTCTCTGCATCATTCTTAAATGCATAATCCACCCTAAACTTCTTCTCGAAACTTAAGGTATCGCCAGCCCAGTCATCATCTGCGCCATCAATTGATATAGCTGATCCTCTCCACGCGCTAGCTACTGTTTCTTCATTGGAAAATCCTGCAAGACAAACGGCCAACACGAATAACGACAATAATAAAGTCCTAGTAAATATTTTGTTTATCATTGCAGCCTCCTTTTTCAAGGTTATGTATTATCTTTATTGTTATTTTATACTAATTGTTATTTTATATCAAAAACATCGTTTTTTGTAACTATTCTCATATGACTTGGATTGATCAAACCTGCCCCTTATCTTGTGGATTAAATTTATTGTAGGGATTTGATTTATCAAACCCACCTTTTTTTGTAGGGGCTTGATTTATCAAACCCACCTTTATTTTTATAAAGATTAACTTATTAAATCCACATTATTTATTTAATCAAAATCCAGCAGGTAATTACAGCATTCCAATCGGGATAATTAAAGTTTTTGTTTTCGAGATGAGCCAAATATGTTATAAATTTATATTGAAGATATTAAAAAAATCTTAAATCTTTTTGTTTTTTCAATAAGGATACAAAAGACTTAGCTCTCATAGCTAACACATAAAGCTTTCGAATAATTCGACAGCAGCATAAACGCAGGAGATAGAAATGAAAAAAACAGCATTCTGGATCATTGCCGTTCTCATTACATTTTCGTCTGCACTCTATCAGCGTTTAACAGGACCAACATATCCTATCAAAGGAAAGACCATGATTGATGACTCTGAAATTGCCTACGAACTGGAACGGAGTCATGAAACCATAAAGGATTATGAAATTACCATTGAAGTCGATAACCAAGAAATCACAGGGAACTTAATCTACAAAAGACATAAAACAGATGATCCCTGGACTAAAGTTCCCTTTATCAGGAAAGTGGATTCATTGGTCGCCAGCCTCCCAAAACAGCCCGCAGCAGGGAAAATGGAGTATAAGGTTATATTAGCATCCCAGGAGAAAGAAATCTCATTATCCGGAGAAGATCCGGTGATAATTCGCTTCAAGAGACCTGTACCTTCAGCAGTCCTAATTCCCCACGTCATCATCATGTTTTTAGCCATGCTTTTTTCTACACGAGCGGGTATTGCGGCGCTGGATTCAAAGAGCAATCCGCGAAAATTTGCTCTCTGGGCAGCGGGCCTCTTGATAGTCGGTGGCCTTATCTTTGGCCCCGTTGTCCAAAAATATGCTTTCGGAGAGCTCTGGACAGGATTCCCCGTAAGCTCTGATCTGACAGATAATAAAACGCTTATCGCCGTCATAGGCTGGATAGCAGCTGTTATCGCCGGGCGTGGCGGTAAACCTGCCCGCTGGTGGGTATTAGGAGCTTCGATACTACTCCTTGTAGTTTATCTTATCCCCCACAGTCTTCTGGGTTCAGAATTGGACTATTCCAAGATGAACCCTCCTTCTACCCTGCCAAAATAAATCTGCAGTAAAGCTCGCATTCCGATAAATCAAAAAGCCAGTTAAAAAAATGGGGCCTGGCCCCAAAAATGGCCCCAATAAACTGGCAATTAATTATCCACATTAAATTATGAAGGGTTTTCTTCGGGAAAGTTAAACTATAAAAAAACGCTGGCTGTCGAGGCGCCAAGGTTTGGAAAAGGAAGCGGGGCTAAGGAGGATCCTCTCCAGCCAGCAGATTCATATATATTATAATGACGATTTGCTGAATTGTCAATGTCCAGCGGGATTTAAAACAAAAATTTATTTAAAATCGAAATCACCTTAACTTCAAAAAAATTGCTTTAAGGAGGAAAATAAGATAAAGTAAATAAAGATTCGCCAAGGAGCAGTATCTATGTCAAAGAAAAATATCATTTTGATAATAGCCTCGCTTTTCGCTCTCTCCATGCTCCTCTCCCCTAACCTGGCAGAAGCAGATATCATCATCACAAAAAGTAAACATACCGAATCCACTGTTGAGGGCCAGCCCCAGCCTGCAAAAAATGAAGAAGGGAAAACATGGATAGCAAAAAACAAAATGAGAGAGGATATGGCTGAAAGCTCAATTATCGTCAGGCTCGATCTGAACAAAATCTACACGATTGATCATTCTACAAAGACATATTCTGAGATAAATTTGCCCGTCGAAATTGAAAAGGCAGTCCCTCCCGAGGCAAAACAAATGATGGACGTCATGCAAACAAAATCCTCATCGGTAAGAGAAACAGCTGAAGCACAAACCATAAGAGACTGGTTGTGTCAAAAATTCTTGGTCGAAGTCGAAATCTCCATGATGGAAATGAATATACCGATGGCGATGGAAATCTGGGCTTCAAGGGATTTAGGAATTGATTTAAGCGCCTATAAAAAATTCTCTGATGCAATTCTCTCTCTCAATCCATTCACAAAGGGTCTTTCTGAAGAATTTAAAAAAATACAAGGCTACCCTGTGCTTACAATATCCTCGGTGAAGATGATGGGGACAGAGACAAAAGAGCGGGAAGAAGTGATATCAGTGGAAAAAAAGGACGTGCCATCCAAAACTTATAACCTTCCCAGGGGGTATGAAAAAATACCTTATAATCCTTTTAAATAGAATGCTATAATCGTATACTCAGCTACGCTCCAACTCTGCTAGTGAGCATTTCTTTTAGGCGGCGATCCGCCATCTGGAAAAGCTCTATGAAGCCTGGGGCAAGCCCGAAAAGGCTGCCGAGTACCGCGCATTACTAAAGGGAAATGAGATCAAGAAATAGCTGACAAAACCATCGAGCACTACAAGAAATTCCTCTACCTCTGGAAGGACGCTGACCCTGGTATTGCTGAGGTTGAGGATGCGAAGAAGAGGCTGGCTGGGCTGAAAGAGTCAGCAATCTTCCTGTTTAATTAAATACTGTATTGCTGTTCTTTAGTTCCCCCTTTATTGACCTGCCCCCATTTATTGATACATATGCAAAGTTAGAGTTCCGAGCTCATAAACCTCTGGAGCTGGAGGCTTATATCCCAGG
>WVZK01000164.1:0-763 GCA_011772475.1 Candidatus Aminicenantota bacterium
GGAGGGACATCCATCACCACGGTCCGGAGGCTTATTTTGAGCATCCTATCAACGATGGGGATGATGAGGAAGATACCCGGGCCCTTGGGGGGAAGGATCAGCCTTCCCAGCCGGAAGACGACTCCCCGTTCGTATTCCCGACAGATTTTTACCGCGGAGGCCACAATGATGAGAATGAAAAAAATGAGNNAATGAAAAAGATGAGCGCGGGAATGAAAACCATGTCGTATCCTCCTTTATAAAGGGAGTTATACCTTTCTTTGATAGGCCTACCTTATGGGCCTATAATAGCAAAGGAGACCAAGGTTAACAAGAAAGAAAAAATCAGGGATCGGTTGACCCTGATTTCGCCTTAGGCTAGGCTTTTATCATCCTTACATTCACCGCCCGGGGGCCTTTAGGCCCTCTCTCCACATTGAACTCTACGCTGTTGCCCTCTTCCAAAGCGTCAAAATCTATCCCCTCCAAAGCGGAGCGGTGGAAGAAGACCTCTCTTCCATCTTCTGCACTGATGAACCCGAATCCCCTTTCCCGAATAAGTTTCTTTATCTCTCCTTTCAAACCCATCACCNNNAACCACATCCTTAAAATCTGCTTTTTATTTTTTCACATAAACGTGATTTCCACAAGGAGCATTGGTTTTTATTCCCAAAGTACCTCGAAAGCCTCGTGCTTTCAAACACGTATGCCCATAAAATACTTCCTAGCATACAAAAGGGAATCGGAAAACGGGTTTAGCCTTCTCAAAAAACAGCTTGGAAGC
>WVZK01000164.1:908-1103 GCA_011772475.1 Candidatus Aminicenantota bacterium
CGCCCATAGAAGGAAAAATAAGCCATAATAAGAAGCCTTCTCAATTGTTCAGGGGATACATGATCAAGCTTTATTGTAGGATATAAGCAGGTGTAAATTTCCCAATTTTTGGTTAAAAGTCGATCCTTTACCCTTTCGTAGAGCTTGGTTCCAGGATAAGGGGTTAGTATTGAGAATTGGGCCGTACTGGGGTTA
>WVZK01000164.1:1293-1467 GCA_011772475.1 Candidatus Aminicenantota bacterium
TTCAACACTTCCTGGCTACCACTCTCAAATCCGAGAAAAGTCCATTTAAGTCCAGCCTTGGCCATCATTCGAACCATGCCAGGGTTATTTACTACTGTATCCACATGTGACCATGCCCCCCAGATTAGGTCCCATCCTTGCTTTATTATTTTTTCGGACAGCCTGATAGCACGA
>WVZK01000186.1:0-8696 GCA_011772475.1 Candidatus Aminicenantota bacterium
CCAGAGGTTTATGAGCTCGGAACTCTAACTTTGCATATGTATCAATAAATGGGGGCAGGTCATTCTACCCAAGGTGGTTTTTCTCCCTTTGTCAAGGAACTTAGAATAAAGAAAAATGCGAGTACTAATGTCAGAGTAATTGTGATTATTCTTGTTCTTTTCATTTTTCCCCCCCTTTTTATGTTGACGACACACGCTATGGAGTATTCATGGTATTCCCCAACAATGGCTTTTTGCGGATATTAGGAAGGTTTGCGGAAGGACTCGATCAGCAAACGGACGGCGCCAATAATGCTCATGATCCAGCCCACAGGATAAGGCAGAGCCGTGAGCAACCACCACATTGATCGCCCGGTATCACCACCTACTCCTCCAAACAGACTCAACACAACGACCACGGCCACACCAAACACTATCATCATGAAAGCCCAGTAGATGAATCTGCGGTGATGGCTCTTGCCAAGAAAAGCGCCGAGTGCAACCAATCCGCTCCCAGGCAGAATGATGAATGCTCCCTCAAGCGGATCCAAAGCTCCGACTATTATCGCCAAAAAACCTATGATACACAGGAGAACTAGCCAAAACTTTCGCTTATTCATTGAATCGCCTCCCCTAATGAAAAACTTTATTCCTGGCGCGGCAACCAGGATTATATTACCTTAAATAAATGTCACAGAAGCTTTCCGGTGCAATCCCATCGGATTGTACTTTCAGAATTATCAGAATGACATTCAAGGCATTTAATTCCCATAGCTATCCCTCTGCCTTATTGGCATTAGGATAATAATTTATGAGGGAAGTGTCAAATCAAATATAGACTCCAATCCGCGTCACAAATAATGCTTAAACCTGGTTAATTATGGATAATGTTGACTAAGAGTGAAGGAGGCTTTTTCCCTTGGAAATCGTGTTTTTCGCTGGACTTTGAAACCGTAAAGCAAGGAACCGGGAGGTAGGTCACAGGTTCGAATCCTGTTAGGCGCGCCAGCTTGTTTCCCGTTTTTTATGATATATCCCGCTTTCGTTTTTCAATCTTAATCCTGGATTTTCAGTATAACTCAGAAAAATCTGTGGCGTATTTGTTTGATATCAACTCTTCTGAGCTGAATTGAAAACAATTTCCTGCTGTGATAAAAGCAGTAGATTAAGTGCATGATGGACTTAATATAACAGGAATGATAAACTCAATTTTGCAAAAAGAAGGTTTGACTGTAGTAATTCGCCTTAAAAAAAATATCTTAAGAATTGTCTTTATCTTTCTTCTGTTTACAATTCTAGCGAAATCTTCTCATCCTTTTTTTAATCAGGAAGAAATTAAGGAGGCTATCGCCTCTAAAATAGACGAATCAATTAAAGTGGATGGTTTTTTAGACGAGTCAGTTTGGGAGAGGGCTCCAGAAATAAGCGATTTTATTCAATTTGAACCAGAGAGAGGAAAGCCTGCATCGCTGAAAACTACGGTGAAAATCCTTTATGATGAGAATTTCATTTATTTTGGATTTCTCTGTTACGATCCTCGGCCAGGGAGGATCGCAGCTCGCATGACTAAAAGAGATGCGGATCTAACCGATGATGATGCTGTTATAGTAGGTCTTGATACTTTTTATGACAGAAGAAACTGTTATTATTTTATAACAAACCTGTTAGGTACTCAGCATGATGGTCGGATTACTGAAAATGGCCTCACAAGGGAGACAACCTGGGATGGAATATGGAAATCTGCAGGACAGAAGACTGATTATGGCTGGAGTGCAGAGATTGCTGTGGATCTTAGCAGCCTAAAATATGAACCAGGAAAAAATAAGACCTGGGGTTTCAATGTGGGTCGGACCGTGCCACGAATTCTTGAATGGAGCTTTTGGACGGGTCCTCTTGAATCTTCCACAAAAGTTTCTCAGTTTGGGGCGTTAAGGGGACTCGATCTCATAAGAGCCGAGAAAAAAGCCCAGATCATTCCGCATCTTATCTCAAAGATTGAGGAAGGAGAAAAGTCAGAATTGGAAGGTGGGATTGATGTCCGTTATGCTTTCAGTCAGATGGTCTCCGGTAATCTAACCGTTAATCCTGATTTTGCGACAGTCGAAGCTGACCAGGAACAGATCAATTTAACCCGCTTTGAGCTCAGTCTTTCAGAAAAGAGGAACTTCTTTCTGGAAGGTTCAGAGATTTATCGACAGCGAATTCGCCTCTTTTATTCCAAAAGAATTTCCGATATCTACGGAGGAGCTAAATTTTACGGGAAGTCAGGAGGATACGAGTTTTCTGGCCTAAGTGCTCAGACTAAAAAGGACGAATCCCTTGGTGAAGAATCAGCAAATTTTACGGTGTTTCGCCTGAAAAAAGATATCATGAAGTCTTCTACGATCGGATTTCTGGCTGCCAATAAGCTCGTTGGAGGAAAAAACAAAGGAACCGCCGGCATCGATACATCTTTATATTTCACAGATACTTTTGAGTTTACCGGTCAATTTGCCTTAAGCTACGGTGATTACAACAAAAGTAACATTGCTTTTTTCCTCCGGCCGAGCTACGATTCAGCCACTTTTCATATCCATCTCCGTTACACTCAGTTAGGAAGGCGCTTCAGAGATAACGCTAACGAAGTAGGTTTTATCACGGACGATAACCGTCACGAGCTGGATTCGAGGATAGAAAAGATTTTTTGGCTAAAGAGATGGGGCTTTGATCGGGTAGAGTACAATTCCAACTATAATATTTACTGGGGATTGGACAGAAATTTACGAAGCTGGCAGATAGATCAAGAACTCTCCTTGGATTTACAAAATAAATTTTCCTTAGATATAGAACTTACCAGCGAATACAAGGCTCAAGATGACGAACTTTTCGAAAAAGATTTTAGAAATCACGAGACCGAATTTGAGCTGGGATATAACACCAGAGAATGGCAGCATGCCACAATTTCTTACGGCTTTGGTAGGAATTTTGACTCAGACTTTCAGCTGATTGAGGGAGGTTTTAATTACAAATTAACCCGGGATTTTTCCTTGCAGTATTCTTTGACTCGTCTGATATTCGAGCCTGATCCGGAGGGTGAAACCACCTGGATTCATGTGATCAGAGCAACAAATTACTTCACAAATGACCTCTTTGTTAAAGTCTTCTACCAGATAAATTCGGCTATTGATAAAAAAAATATTCAGGTGCTGTTTGTCTACCGCTTTCAGCCTCCATTTGGATCCATTCAACTTGCCTACCAGAAGGGAACAGCCAGGTTTGGGGAAAAAGGGACACAAGGTCATACTCTTTTCTTGAAAATTGCCTACATGTTTTAAGAAATGTAGGGGCTTAAATGCAGGGGCTTGATTTATCAAGCCCACCTTATATAAAAATGTATATAAAAATGGGGCCTGGCCCCATTTTCCCCCATGTGCCCCAAGCTATTGTGATTAGTATAAGCAGAGTTTAAAATGATAAATTCATGAAAATAGAATGCATTAGAGATTCTGAAAGCCTGGAAGGATTAAAAGACTCTTGGAATGAGCTTTTATTCTCCTCAGAGCAAAACTGCCTATTCTTAACCCATGAATGGATTTCTTCCTGGTGGAAGTCCTTTTCAGAAGACAATTCCTTAGAGATACTACTCTTTAAGGATGAAAAGGGAAATCTTGTAGGAATTGCTCCTTTTATGACTAAAGGTGGGCTTGGTGAATCAAGCCCCTACAACAAAGGAAAAATCCTATGCTTTATCGCCAGCCAGGAAGTCAGCGATTATTGCGATGTTATTGTGCATAACGAGAAAAGAGAAGAATTTTATGAGGGTGTATTGGATTACCTAAAAGCGAATTATCCGGATGTAGAAAAGATTGAACTGATGAACATAAAGGCCTCATCTCCTACATTAAGTTTTCTGCCTCGTTTGGCTACTGGACATGGATATTCCTCTTCCTTCGATGAGACTGAAGTCGCTCCTATGCTTGAGCTTCCTTCCTCCTATGAAGTTTACCTGGCGAGCCTAAGCAAGAAAAATCGTCATGAGCTTCGGCGCAAGCTGAGGAGAGTGGAATCCCTAGAGGGAGTCAAAATAACGAAAATTACAGACACAAAGGAATTGCGATCATATCTCGAGACATTTATTGCTCTTCATAAAGAAGGAAGTCCAGAAAAAGAAAAGTTCTGGGGAAAAAAAGGTATGTCCGATTTTTTTAATGAAATAACCTTTCGATTTTCTCTCCAGAAATGGGTAGGGCTGTATCTTTTATTTTATGAGGACAAAGTAATGGCAGCTCTTCTTAATCTCTCTTATTCAAACCAGGTCTATTTTTATAATGTTGCCTTTAACAAGGATTTTGCCCGTTACAGCCCTGGTCTTTTTCTTTTCAATCACTGCATAAAACAGGCCATTTCAGAGGGAAAAAAGAAGGCTGATTTTTTAAGGGGGAGAGAAAAATATAAGTATTATTTTGGGGCTGAGGATAGTAAAATATTCCGTTTAGTATTGATTCCGAGAAAGACTGAAAAATGAAAATTTGTGCTATAAGCTTCCACTGTTGCCCGTTCTCTCTTTTGGGAGGAGACGGCACAGGAGGGATGAACGTCTATTTGAGGGAACTGAGTTCAGCTTTAACACGTTTCCCCAAGGTTAAAATAGATATCTTCACCCGAATCCAAAACCCTAAGATAAGAGAGATTAAGTATCTTTCTCCTCAAGCTCGAGTTGTTCATTTAAGAGGGGGGCCGGAACACCCGATGGATCGGACAAAGCTCTATGATTTTCTTCCTGAATTTTCAAGGAATTTGGAGTCTTTCATCTGTCAGGAAAGAGAAAATTATGACCTTGTCTATTCTCATTATTGGCTTTCAGGGCTGGTAGGTGAAGAGATAAAACAAAAGTTCGACCTGCCTCTCGTTCATATCTATCATACCTTAGCCTTCTTGAAAGAGAGGGCTTTAAGATCAAACTCGAGAGAACATAAAAGCAGGACACAAATAGAACGACATCTTGCTCATGTTTCGGATGCAATTATTTCTTCTTCTGAGGAAGAGATTCAAAACTTAGTCGATGAATACGGAATCCCTTCCTCAAAGGGAAAGGTCATTCATCCGGGAGTGAATAAGAAGCTCTTCTATCCCATAGAGGATCGGGCGGTTCTTAGGGAAATGCGATATGAAGAAAAGGATAAAATTATTCTCTATGTCGGCAGGATTGACCCTGCCAAAGGGCTTATGACCGTAATCGAGGCTTTAGAATTGTTAAAGAATAGGGATTTGCCTTTGTATAATCAATTGAAATTGATAGTCATCGGAGGAGGAAGGAAGAAAGAAGATCTTCCTGGAAATACAGAATTTAACAGGATCAAAGAATCCATAAGAGAGAAAAAGCTGGAAGAGAAGGTCATATTCCTGGGTTCAAAACAACAGAGTGAACTTAAAAAATATTATTCTGCCGCCGAGGCTTTGGTGATGCCTTCCCTTTATGAATCCTTTGGCCTGGTACCTGTTGAAGCCATGGCCTGCGGCACTCCTGTCCTCGTTTCTAGGATTGGTGAGATGAGAAATATTGTTAAGGAAGGGAAGAAAGGATTTTCTTTTCGTCCCAATAACGCTGCTTCATTAGCCAGCTGTCTGGGGCATTTCTTTTCCAACAGGAAGAGTTTATGGAAAGAGGAAAAGATTCGCCTGTCAGCAATAAAGAATTTCTCATGGGAAAAGACAGCTGAGGAGACTTATTCTTTATTCAGAAGTATAAAAAGAGAGAAGACCGCGCTTACCACCATATTTCAGCCCGGTGAAAGCCCTCAGCCAGTTTGAATTTCTCGCCCTCTGCCATACTTTTAGCCCGCTCGCACAGCCATTTTTCCATTTCTGCGGAAAAGGATTCTTTTATCTGACTTTTATGGCAGCGCAGCGCCTTTAGCTTCAGGTCGAAGGTCTTGGTGATATCAGACCGGTGGTTTATGTTTTCTGACGCCCAGAACCATATCTCTTTTACACTATGGGGCTCGAGGCCTTCTTTTATGAGATCTGGATAAGCCCAAATATCACGGGCATACGGAAAGACAGCATCTAGAGTTACCTGTCCTACAACTCGATGATCCCTGTGCCAGATATAACGGCGATAGGGGTCAGCAGTAACCACGATTTCTGGCTTGTAGAGCCTTATGACCTTTACAATTTCCTTCCTGAATTCAGGAGTATCTTCAAGCGTCTGGTCAGGATGCCCGAGGAAAATAACATCTTTGACGCCTAAAATCGTTGCAGCCTCAAGCTGCTCTTTTTCCCTTATTTTTGCCAGTTGCTCAGGCTTTAGTTTGATATCATCAGTTCCCTTATCTCCGTTCGTACAAACAACATAGACGACGATTTTTCCCTCGCGAGCCCAGTGGACCACAGTCCCAGCAACGCCGAATTCGGCATCATCAGGATGGGGAGTTATTACCAAGATGTCAGCTCTCTTTTCTTTCATAAATATGCCCTATGAGTTGTGATTATATCGAGGAATTTTATAATATCTTCCCCGCTATTACAATTCATATTGTGCAAAGTATGGATGAATCAAACTTACCTTATGTTAATGTTGGGCCTGATTTTAATTCTGTAGGGGTTTGATTCATCAAGCGAAAATGGGGCCAGGCCCCATTTTTATAAGGATAGATTCATCAAACCCACATTATTTTAATATTTTGTTGTTAAGATGCGAAGAAGGTAATATAATAGTCCATTCTTTGGAACTGGAAGCCTTCAAAAAATGCTTCTTCCAGATAAATTTTGTAGAAAATTCCATGCCTTAAGGTTAGTGGATTGGAAGAACGCCAATAAAAAACCCAAAGGGAGGGATAAATCCTTATGGACAAAATAGAAATTTTGGAAAAGATAGCCACAAGATTACGGATTCATTCGGTAAAGATGACCACCAAGGCCGGCTCAGGCCACCCCACAACCTGTCTGTCCATGGCAGATTTAACGGCGTGCTTATTCTTTGACGAAATGAAATATGATCCCAAAAATCCAGATAATTGGGCAAACGACGAGCTTGTGCTATCCAAAGGTCATGCTGCTCCCATTTTATGGGCAGCCTATGCTGAAGCAGGGATCATCCCTGAAAAGAGCTTGATGAATTTAAGAAAGATAACAAGCGTCCTCGAGGGACACCCCACGCCGAGGATGAAATGGGTAAAATCAGCAACCGGATCTTTGGGGCAAGGACTTTCAGTAGGAGTAGGGATGGCACTTGCGATGAAACTGGGGAAATCGCCAGGAAGAGTTTATGTTTTTTCGGGCGATGGTGAATGTGCCGAAGGATCAGTTTGGGAAGCTGTTAACATGGCGACCATTCACAAGCTCCGTAACCTTTGTCTGGTTGTGGATATAAACAGATTATCCCAGTCAGAGGAAACAATGCATGGGCACGATATCAAGGCTTATGAAAAGAAATTTAAAGCCTTTGGATGGGATGTGATTAGCATTGATGGGCATAAGATAAATGAGATTTTAAAGGCCTTTAAGAAAGCAAGAGAAAATGTGATGCCCACCGCCATATTGGCCAAAACGATTAAAGGCAAAGGAGTTTCTTTTGTTGAAGATAAGAACGGCTGGCATGGGAAGCCCCTAATGGGAGAAGACTCAAAAAGAGCTCTTAAGGAGTTGGGTGCTATGCCTTTGGTTGATGCCAAAAAATACGTTCGCAAGCCAAAAAAAACAAAAAACCATCAAGCCGTCAAAAGATATAATTTCAAAAGGACTTTTTACAAGGACAAGACTGCCACCAGGCGAGCTTATGGTAATGCTCTTTTAAATCTAGGTAAAATTAACGAGACTGTTGTGGCGCTTGACGGAGATGTGAAAAACTCCACCTATGCTGAGGATTTTTTTGAAGCTTTTCCCAAAAGGTCATTCCAGTCATACATTGCCGAACAAAACATGGTCGGTATGAGCATCGGCATGTCGGCGAAGGGCTATCTCCCTTTCCTGGCTACTTTTTCAGCATTCCTGAGCAGAGCCCATGACCAGATAAGGATGTCTGCTTATTCCTTTTCAAATATCAAGCTTGCTGGGTCCCATTCTGGTGTAAGCATCGGAGCAGACGGGCCTTCACAGATGGGGCTGGAGGATTTGGGTATCTTCAGACCAATTCCAGGCTGTGCTGTGCTTTATC
The DNA here is from genome assembly GCA_011772475.1 of Candidatus Aminicenantota bacterium. GTDB lineage: Bacteria > Acidobacteriota > Aminicenantia > Aminicenantales > Aminicenantaceae > SOIV01. Next base: position 8,114 of record WVZK01000186.1, read on the forward strand.
CCTGTGACGCCTATTCAACAGAGGCTTGTGTTGAATCCATGGCCAAACATAAAGGTCTGGCCTACATTAGAACTACCCGACCCGCCACACCCCTCATCTATGGCAAGGATGATATGTTTCCTGTGGGCGGCTCAAAAGTTCTCAAGAAAAGTAAAAATGATGTGGCAACTATTATCGGGGCTGGACTGACTGTGCACGAAGCATTAAAGGCTTATGATGAGCTAAAGGGTGAAGGAATTTCAGTGCGCATTATTGACGCTTATTCAGTTGAGCCGATAGATAAGGATAATATTTCAAAAGAAGTCGAGAAAGCAGGAAAAAAAGTAGTCGTTGTCGAGGATCATTTTCAAAACGGTGGCCTGGGAGATGCCGTGGCTCAAGCCTTAAGCGGGAAAGCAGAGATTATTCATCTTGCGGTGAAAGATCTTCCGCGTTCTGGAAAACCCGAGGAGCTGTTGGATAAATACGGAATAGATGCCAAACATATAAAAAGAGCTGTAAAAGAGCTTATCAGCCGCTAATACCGATTTTAGAAGAAATTTGATTAAGTTATATTCCTCTGAGGGGAATCTTATTTATTGAA
>WVZK01000186.1:8704-20798 GCA_011772475.1 Candidatus Aminicenantota bacterium
CTTGTCTTATCTTCAGAAAGACTCATCCAGCAGGAACAGGGGAGGGGTTCTTCATATCCAGAAAGCGGTATTGTTACCGCGGTTTACGATGGAGACACGATAAAGGTCAGGTTCAAGAACGAGCAAGAAAGAAAAGTAAGACTAATAGGAATAGATGCGCCTGAAATAGAAGATTCGAGAGAAGAGGCGAGATTTCAGGCACAGATGGCAAAGAGATTTGCTTTTTTTTATCTTTACCGAAAGACGATAAAGCTAACTTATGATTGGGAAGTCGTAGACAAGTATGACAGACTACTAGCTTATGTCTGGACAGATGAAAGAGGGCTCTTCAATAAGTTTATACTTAGCGAAGGTTTTGCTGCAGTTTTTTTGAAATTCCCTTTTAAATACAGGGAAGAATTCATCGCGGCAGAAAAAGAAGCCCGGAAACTTGAAAGGGGACTTTGGAGAAAAGGCCCCTATCCATCCATCTCAGCAAGAGACACAGGAGCTAATCTAGGTAAACTTCTCTCTGTAAAATTCACATGCTCCAGGGTGCAAGCCAAGGTGAAATTCATCTTTCTTTATTCTTCTGGAGAAGAATTTTCAGCTCTTATACCAAGTGAAAACGCCTCTCTTTTTCCTGAGCTTAAATCATTCAAGGGGAAGGTATTGAGTGTTACGGGATTCTTGGAAGAGTATAAAGGAAAACCTCAGATTGTTGCTTTTTTTCCCATACAGATTAAAATAGAGAAAAAATAAAATGGAAAACGGCAATCTCCTTTTTTACTTTTTTGTTATTTTCTTTTCGGCCAAAATAATGGGCGAAATCTGCGTCAGGCTGAAGATGCCAGCCATCATAGGGGAGTTGCTGGCCGGTGTTCTTTTAGGAAACTATGTCCTGGGGATAATCGATTATACGAACCACGTCTTGATGTCTATTGCTGAGATAGGAGTTATATTTCTCATGTTTCATGTGGGATTGGAGATACGCGTAAAGGATCTTTTTGCTGTCGGCAGAACCGCCGTTATGGTCGGAATCTTTGGTGTGATGTTTCCCTTGGTGTTGGGTTTTGGATGTATGTTTTTTCTTGGCTACCAGTTTGTCGAAAGCCTGTTCGTGGCCACAGCCATCCTGGCTACAAGTGTTGGAATTTCAGTCAAAGTATTACAGGATTTAGGTTTGATCAAGCATAAAGTGGCCTGTATCGTTCTGGGAGCAGCAGTGTTGGATGATATATTTGCCTTGATTTTCCTTGCTTTGGTCAAAGGCTTGGCTAGAGGGGAATTTCATGCCTTGGAGTTTTTCCTTTTGGTGATTGAGGCCTTGGCTTTTGTCGGCTTCCTCACTATGTGGGGCCCAAGATTGGCCAGTAGGACTCGTCGCTGGATCGAGAGATTAAACATCCCTGAAGGTCCTTTTGTGCTATCTGTGATTCTCTGTTTGGGCCTGGCATACCTGGCTGATATGATAGGCCTGGCAGCAATTATCGGGTCTTTCATGGCAGGAATAGTGATTGATGAGTTGGCCGGAGTCTACGACTTGGAAAACAAAGTTAAGTATGTAAACGAGTTCCTTCTTCCTTTCTTTTTTGTAATGATGGGGGCTCATCTTGATCCTGGAGCATTCTTAAAGCCGAATTTACTCTTTTTGATACTTTTAGTAACCGTAGTCGCTGCATTAAGCAAGATGATCGGATCTGCATTGGCCTGCTGGAAAGAGGATTGGAAGACCAGAATCCAGATAGGAGTATGCATGATTCCCAGAGGCGAAGTGGGAATTATTGTCGGAATGATTGGGCTTTCCCTTCATTCTATTACAAGAGATATGTATACGGTTGTCCTGGGAATGTCCCTTCTGACAACACTCATAACTCCGCCGCTCATCATTCTTTCATTCAGGCAGAAAAGACGCAAAGCTTCAACACTAAACAAAACCGAATAACTCATTATTATTAACGCAGAGGTTTGATTCATCAAATCCACATTTTTGATTGTATAAAAAAATTGCAGGGGTTTGATTCATCAAACCTACCTTATTTATAAGGATGTTATTTTTTGTAGGGGCTTGATTTATCAAGCCCACCTTATAATTATTTGTATAACTAAAATGTGGATTTGATGAATCAAACTCCTACAAATCATTTACCTTCGCAAGATAAATCATTCCCCTATAAATAATTTGGTTTGACAGGAAATTTCACTTGGTTTATAAATCCCTATACCTGAATTTATATTAGGGATATGATAAATGTTCCAGAGGAGGGAGATTTAATCATGAAAAAAATTAGAATACTACTGGCCGTTTTTGCTCTCTTCATTCTTATATGTAGCATCTTGAGCTTCCCGGCGTGGAGTTCACCCCAAAGATCTAGAAAGGTCACGCGTTACGACCCGAGCCTTTATAAGGCCATGGAGTGGCGCTGTATCGGACCCTATCGAGGTGGTCGAGTAACTGCCGTAACCGGTATTCCCAGCCAGCCTTATACTTACTACTTTGGTGCAACTGGCGGAGGTGTCTGGAAAACAGAAGATGGAGGCCTAAATTGGAAACCTGTCTCTGACGGCTTCTTCAAGACCGGTTCTGTGGGCGCCATTGCAGTTTCAGAGTCAGATCCGAATATAGTCTACGTAGGCATGGGCGAGGTGCCGATGCGTGGGAATGTTTCTCATGGAGACGGCATGTATAAATCCAATGATGCAGGAGAGACATGGGAGCACATCGGTTTGAGTGATACAAGCCAGATTTCAAGGGTCCGCGTCCATCCTCAAAACCCTGACCTAGTCTATGTTGCAGCTCTCGGGCATGTCTATGGTCCCAATGAGCAAAGAGGTGTGTTCCGCTCCAAGGATGGCGGTGGAACCTGGGAGAAAGTCCTTTACAGGGATGATAAGACCGGAGCTGTTGATCTGGTCTTGGATGCTTCGAACCCGAGAATTATGTATGCGGCCCTTTGGGAATTCTTTCGTACGCCGTATAGCCTTTCCAGTGGAGGGCCAGGATGTGGCCTTTTTAAATCGACTAATGGAGGGGATACATGGAATGAGATTTCCAGAAATCCGGGGCTTCCCAGGGGCCTACTGGGTAAAATCGGTGTCGCTGTTTCACCGGTGAAACCCAGTCGTGTCTGGGCCATTATAGAGGCAAAGGATGGGGGAATTTTTCGTTCGGATGATGGAGGAGAAACTTGGCTAAAAGTGAATTCAGAACGTAGCCTGCGACAGCGTGCTTTCTATTACAGCCGGATTTATGCTGACCCCAAAGACGCAGAAACCGTTTATGTCCTCAACACCGCATTCTACCGTTCTGTGGATGGAGGAAAGACTTATTCTACTATAAGAGTTCCTCATGGCGATAATCATGATTTATGGTTCGATCCTGAAAATCCCGCCAGGATTATAAACGGGAATGACGGTGGTGCTAATGTGAGTTATAACAGCGGCGTTTCCTGGACAGCACAGGATAATCAGCCGACCGCCCAGTTTTATCATGTAATTACCGATGACCATTTTCCTTACCGAGTCTACGGAGCTCAGCAGGATAACAGCACGGTTCGTATTCCCAGTAGAACGACGGGAAGCGGCATAGACAAGCCCGATTGGCACTCTGTCGGCGGAGGGGAAAGCGGTCACATCGCTCCTCGTCATGATAATCCAGATATTGTTTATGCTGGAAGTTACGGTGGGCTCATCACACGCTGGGATTACAAAACGCGCCAGACGCGAATTATCAGTGCCTGGCCAGATAATCCGATGGGCTGGGGCGCAGGTCTTTTAAAATACCGCTTCCAGTGGACAGCCCCGATACTTGTCTCAAAGTTTGATTCCGATGTTCTCTACCATGCAGCTCAGGTCATTTTTAAGACAAAAAACGAAGGACAGAGCTGGGAGATCATCAGTCCTGATCTTACCCGGAATGACAAGAATAAGCAGAAGCCTTCTGGTGGTCCGATAACACATGATAACACGAGCGTCGAGTATTACTGCACAATATTTGCGCTGGCTCAGTCTTACCACAATCCTAACACCCTTTGGGTCGGCACGGATGATGGGGTGGTCAGCATCACTAAGAATGGGGGGAAGAACTGGGAAAATATCACTCCAAAGGATATGCCGGAGTGGAGCCTAATAAGCTCGATTGAGCCTTCGACCTATGATCAAGCAACTGCTTATATAGCAGTTGACCGCCATGAGCTTGACGACTTTGAGCCTTATATCTATAAAACAGATAATTACGGTAAAACCTGGAAAAAAATCACGAACGGTCTTCCGAATAATACCTTTGTTCGCGTAGTGCGCGAAGATCAAAAAAGGAAAGGGCTTCTTTATGCAGGCACAGAGACGGGTGTTTTTGTCTCGTTTGATGATGGCTCAAACTGGCAGTCCCTTCAGCTTAACCTACCTGTCGTTCCTATCCATGATTTGGTGTTCAAAAGAGATGACCTTGTTGTTGCTACACACGGACGCTCGTTCTGGATTCTGGATGATCTCACCCCCCTTCATCAGATAACAGATGCTGTCTCCAGATCAGAGATGTTTCTCTTCAAGCCCCGCGATGCTTACCGTATGAGGGGGCGAGGATTCCCCAGGCCAAATGTCGGGCAGAATCCGCCCAGCGGTTCGGTTATCTATTATTACTTTATGGAAAAACCAAAGGAGGAAGTGAGGCTGGAATTCTTGGATGCTGAAGGAAATTCAATCCGGAAATTCAAGAGCAAGAAAGAGGAAGAAACAGAATCCGAACGCACACCCCCGTCAAGGTTTCAAAGAGGAGGCCCTCAACATGTTCCTGCTGAGGCGGGGATGAATCGCTTTGTCTGGAATATGCGCTATCCTGACGCCGAAAGGGTCAGTGGAGCAATTCTCTGGGGCGGGATGCTTAGCGGACCGGTAGCAGTGCCGGGCGTTTATCAGGTTAAGCTCACAGTCGGGGAAAAAATGATGTCGGAAAGCTGGCAGTGGAAGAAAGAGCCTCGTCTTTTAACAACTCAAGAAGAATACCAGGAGCAGTTTGATTTTCTTATTAAAATCAGAGACAAAATAACAGAAGTAAACCGGGCAATAAATCGATTACGCGACGTCAAAAAACAAATAGATTTACTCTCGAGCAAAGTAAAAGGACACGAGAATGGAAAGGAAATTATTGAAGCCTCAAAGACGCTCAAGCAAAAGCTCTCGTTAGTAGAAGATGTTCTCATCCAGTCAAAATCCAAGAGCCGCCAGGACCCTCTCAATTATCCCATTAAGCTCGATAATAAGATTGCAGCCCTGGCTGGGGTTGTCTCGAGCGCAGACGCTCGTCCAACTGACCAATCCCATGATGTTTTTAAAGAATTATCAGCCAAGGCAGGTGAGCAGCTAACAAAGTTGCAGGACATTTTGAAAAAAGACCTTCCTGACTTCAATAAGCTGGTGAAGAAAGCAGACATCCCAGCAATAATAATAAAATAAAATTGTTAAAATAAAATTGTAGGGGTTTGATTCATCAAACCAACCTTTAAAAACTATATAGGATAAAATAGAAAAAAGATGCCTTCAGGAGATAAAAGAGGAGGCATTATTTTGTAGGGGCTTGATTTATCAAGCCCACATTGTTTGTAAAGACATGATTGGTCTCTTGTAGGGGTTTGATTTATCAAACCCGATAGATTTTTACCGTAGGGGTTTGATTCATCAAACCCACACTTTAACTGGATTAATAATGTATAAAAAAGTTGATGACGATATCAGAGAAAAACTGGAAAAAATCGTAGGAAAGGGAAATCTTACTCAGGATCCTGAAAAAATGGTGGACTACGATCATGATGAATTCTCGCTTACAGATATCGCCCACATGCCGGAAATGGTGATAAAGCCGAAGAGAACAGCCGAGGTAGCAGAGATAATTCGTCTGGCAAATAAAGAAATGATTCCAGTGACTCCTAGGGGAGGAGCAACAGGGCTTTGTGGCGGCTGTGTGCCTTCCTGCGGAGGCATTGTGCTTTCCCTCGAGAATATGAATAAGATCCTGGAGATAGATCTCGATAATCAGATGGCAGTCGTTGAAGCAGGAGTAACTTTGCTGGATTTCTATGGTGCGGTTGAAGAAGCAGGGCTTTTCTTCCCTCCTCATCCAGGGGAGGAAAGTGCCATGATAGGAGGCGTTATTGCCACCAACGCGGGAGGAAGCCGTGCCGTTAAATACGGGGTTATAAGAAATTATGTTCGTGGATTAGAAGTCGTCTTGCCTTCCGGCACTATCGTTCACCTCGGCGGCAAACTCATGAAAAGCAGCACAGGTTATAACTTACTCAATTTAATGATAGGCTCTGAGGGGACTCTTGGAATTATCACCAAAGCCACGATCCAGCTCATGCCGCCCGCGCAGGCAACGAGATCTCTCATCATCCCTTATGATGATCTGGATAATGCGATTGAAACCGTGCCTCTTTTGATCAGGCGAAAAATACTGCCGATGGCCGTAGAGTTTATGGAGCTCGACGTCATTCATATAACAGAGGAATTCCTAAAAAAGAAATGGCCCTGTTCTCAAGGGAATACTCACCTTCTGATCATAGTTGACGCTTCAAGCGAAGAAGAGTTGGATAGGTTGTCTGAGATAGTGGCTGAGGTCTGTATGGAGAAGGGAGCTCTTGATGTTTATGTGGCAGATAGTCCTGAAAAACAGAAGAATGTCTTGGATATCCGCAGTAAAATTTACGAAGCAATAAAAGCTCATACGATTGAAATTCTTGATATAGTTGTTCCCAGGGCTGAGGTTTCGAAACATGTGAGAAAAGTTCATGAAACCTCTAAGAAGTACGGAATCTGGCTTCCTACGTTTGGCCATGCTGCGGATGGAAACGTTCATACTCATATCATGAAGGCGCGCCTCGAGAATGGAAAAATCATCCCGGTTCCGAAAGAGGAATGGAAGGAGAAGATTGTTAAGGTACGTCAGGATTTGTACAAGGACTCTAAAACCAGGGGAGGTGCGATTTCTGGCGAACACGGCATCGGGATAGTAAAAAAGCCGTTTCTCTCTTATGTTCTGGATGAGGAAGAGATTCGGCTGATGAAAGGGATAAAGAATCTCTTTGATCCTAACCTTATTCTTAATCCGAATAAAATCTTTGATTAAATATAAAAAATGATGAAAAAATGTGAAAAAATGTGAAAAAATGGGGCCAGGCCCCATTTTTAGGCCCCATTTTTTGGATACATTAAATGATTATTCGCATATGTTATTTCGAGCTTCCCAGGGGCGAAGCAATCTTATGAAAGGAGGATTATTATGATAATTCGAAATTTTAAGAGAGGCATTGTTCTTTTATTCATAGTTGCTTTGGCTTTACAGATGGCAGTGGCCCGGAGTCAGCGCGAAAGTACTCCAGCGAAGAAAGGAACTATTAATCCAGCTCTTTTTAAGCATCTTGAATGGCGAAACATCGGTCCAGCTAATATGATGGGCCGGACAACTGATATCGAAGGCGTGTCCGGAAATCCAAATATTGTTTACGTGGGGACTGCATCAGGCGGAATCTGGAAAACAACGAACGGCGGCATAACCTGGAAGCCGATTTTTGACGAGCAGCCAGTGGCCTCCATAGGAGACTTGGCTCTCGAGCCCGGCAATCCAGACGTGATCTATGCCGGAACTGGGGAGGCAAATGTTCGCAACAGCATTTCCTTTGGAAACGGAGTTTATAAATCAACGGATGGAGGAAAAACCTGGTGGCATATGGGACTCCAGGATACAGAGCGCATCTCGCGTATCGTCATTAATCCTAAAAATCCAAACATCATCTATGTTGGTGCTCTGGGACATGCTTTTGGCCCTAATAAAATGCGAGGAGTGTTTATGTCTGCAGACGGAGGAAAGACATGGGAAAAAGTCCTTTACACAGATGAGCGCCACGGGGTGGCTGACATGGATATCAATCCCCAAAATCCCAACATCGTTTACGCTGCTTTATGGTTTTTTGAGCGAAAACCCTGGACTTTTACCAGCGGGGACGAAAAAGGCGGTGTTTACAGGTCGATAGATGGAGGTCGGACTTGGCACAAAGTTACCAAGGGACTGCCAGAACTTGTGGGCCGAATCGGGATTAAAGTCTCCCAAAGCAATCCTGAGGTGGTCTATGTGATGACTGCATCTAAGGAAGGAACTCTTTATCGCTCTGATGATAGAGGAGAGACATTCCAACAGGTCTCCAAGGATACTCAGATTGTCTCCCGAGGCTTTTACTATACTGACCTGAGAGTCGATCCTGCTGACGAAAACCGGGTTTATGCTGTATCCGGGAGGCTTCTCCTTTCCATAGACGGAGGCAAAAGTTTCAAACGTATATCACCCTCCACCCATGTTGATTTTCATTCTCTTTGGATTGATCCCGAGAACCCGGACCGTCTGTGGCAAGGGCAGGATGGGGGCATTTGTGTCTCCTACGATAGAGGAAAAAGCTGGGAGTATGTCAATAACTTCCCTGTGGGCCAGTTCTATCAGATATATGCCGATAACCGCCAACCTTTTTATTATGTTGGTGGAGGACTTCAGGATAACGGTACTTGGTATGGGCCGAGCCGTAACAAAGAACCCTTTGGAATTTTAAATGACGATTGGAGGATGATCAGCTTTGGCGACGGTTTTCATATCGTCGCCCACCCTAATAATCCAGAGATTTTCTTAACCGAGTCTCAAGGGGGGAATGTGATGAGAACAGACATGAGGACTCGTGAGCAGCAGAATGTCAGTCCTCAGGCGCGGCGGTCAGATGGAGGGCCAGCTTCTGTACTTAAGTACAGGTTCCACTGGAATGCACCTATCATCCCCTCGCCTCACAACCCGGAAACAATATATGTTGGGGGAAACGTTGTGTTTAAATCCGATGATTTTGGCTCTAACTGGGAGGTTATAAGTGCCGACTTGACTACGAACGACCCGGAAAAGCAGAAAACTGCTGGTGAACCAGCCTGGCCAGAAAACACCACGGCAGAATTCCACTGTACCATAATCAGCCTCGCGGAATCGCCGATTCAACCCGGAGTCCTCTGGGCAGGTACCGATGATGGCAACCTTCATGTATCGGTGAATGGAGGCGAGTCATGGAAAAATGTTGTCGATAAGGTTCCTGGGCTGCCGCCCTTTTCGCCAGTGTCTCATGTAGAGCCATCCCGCACATCCGCGGGAGTGGCCTATTGTAGTTTTGACCGACATATGCTCGATGATTTTGGTCCTTATGTGTACAAAACAACAGATTTTGGCCGATCATGGAAAAATATCACAGGAGACCTTCCTAAGACAGCCTATGTCTGGGTATTAAGGGAGGATCCCAAGAATTCGAATATCATTTACGCAGGAACTGAGTTGGGACTTTATATCTCATTTACAGGTGGAAATCAATGGATGAGTCTTAACATGAAAAACCTGCCCTCGGTTTCCGTGCACGAGATCATAGTTCATCCCAGAGAGAACGATATCATCCTTGGAACACACGGAAGAAGCATCTGGATACTTGATGATGTTTCATTCCTTCAGGAGTTATCTTCGGATATCCTTAAAAAGCCAGCACACCTTTTCACGATTCGGCGAGCAACGCGCCATACATCTAAGCCAACGCGCTATGGAATAGGGGATAAGGTTTTCAGAGGACCCAATCCTTCCTATGGTGCACTTGTCACCTACTACCTCGAAGAAAAGTTGGATAATAAAGCGGAAATAAAGATCGAGATCCTGGATAAAACAGGAAAAGTCATCAGGGAGCTGAAAAATTTTCCAAGAGAAGCTGGTCTGAACCGTACTGCCTGGGATCTCCGCTTCGAGGCTGCGCGCCCTCGTCGAGAGCGCAGACGCGAAGAGGATTTTTTTGGGAGAGGTCCCAGAGGACCACAGGTTTTAACTGATATTTATTCGGTCCGGCTTACTTTAAAAGATCAAATCTATGAAAAGCCTGTACAAGTCCAGCTTGATCCTACGGTCAATGTTTCCTCAGATGACCTTGCTCTCCAGCTATTGTATACCAGCAGAATTAGGGACATGCAGTCTTTTGTAAACGATGCACTTGGCGCTCTGGATTCGCTCAAGGAGCAGCTTGAGGCGCGGAAAAAAACCATTAAAAAACAGGAGGAAAGATTTCCGAAAGAGCTTATGGAAGCTGTGGATAAGCATTTAGAGAAAATTAAATCCATTCAAAAAATTCTAGCCCGTCCTGAAGGTGGCTCTCGTATGAGTGAAGAGGCGCGTCTCGGGGAAAGGCTGAGGAGTCTTTTCGGTGCCATAGATGGAGCGCATGCAGCGCCCACAAAGGCACAGGTGAAATATTATGATGAGCTGGAGAAAGAGTTCAAATTTGGCATGGCTGAAACGAATCAATATTTAAGCCAAACAGTTAAAGAGATCAATAATGAGTTGATGAAACACCGAGTGCCCTCACTTTTCATTCCCGACCAGATAAAATTCGAGATAAAATAAAGGAGGAGAGTATGGCTGATTTGGCCACATCTTATATGGGATTAAATCTCCGAAATCCGATAGTCGTTTCCAGCAGTGATTTGACAAAAACCAAGGAAGGTATCATTCGCTGTTATGAAGCAGGTGTAGGAGCAGTTGTCCTGAAATCCTTGTTTGAGGAACAATTCCTGATAGAAGAAGATGAGGAAGGAAAAGAGGGCCTTATATATCCTGAAGCCCTTGATTATTTGAGAAGAGGGGGATTGTTAGAATATGCTCCAGAGAAGACATGTCAGATGATCGAGGATGTAAAAAAGGAGATCGATATCCCGGTAATAGCCAGCATCAACTGTCAATCACCGAGGCTTTGGCCAAGCTTTGCTCGGCAATTGCAGAAAGCTGGGGCTGACGGGCTGGAGCTAAATATATATTTTCTTCCCATCGGCCTTGACTCCCCTGGCAAAGAGTACGAGGAGTATCATCTGAAGATCCTCAATGAAGTAAAAAAGGCTGTTTCTATCCCGGTGGCTGTAAAATTGATGTCACAGCTTACTTCTATTCCAAACTTAGGATATAAGCTGGCAAGAGCTGGCTGTGATGCTCTTGTCCTATTCAACTGGTTTGTTGAGCCTGATATTGATGTGAAAAACCTCAAGACAAGTAACCTAATCGGCAAAGGAAATTTTTATCAATCCCTTAGATGGGTGGCTCTTTTGGCTGGCCGAGTTGATTGTGATGTAGCTTCCTCTGGAGGAGTGCGTAAAGCTGAAGATGTGATTAAACAAATTCTGGCAGGAGCTTCAGCGGTTCAAGTCTGTACTATACTCTATGAGCAGAAATTCGAGGTTATAAAAGGCCTTCTTAGCGAGGTCGAAGCATGGATGGATGAGCATCAAAATGCAGTGATCGATGATTTCAAAGGAGAGCTTTCTTTTAAAAAACAAGAACTAACTTTTAAAGGCATTGGCGAGGCTGATGCCTATTTTCGGGCCCAGTATTTAAAAACCTTTGCTAGAGAAAAATAATTGAAAATGATTGGGGTCAGACTTGCAAAACTTGCATTTTTTTGTTTATCTCATATTTTTAGCTTTAATATCATTTGATTAATGCTTAAAAATTCAAGCTTTGCAAGTTTTGCAAGTCTGACCCCGCTGGTCTATGGTTAACATTTTTGTGGAAATCCTGGAAAGGATTAATTAATATAAACATGAAAATCCAAAAAAATCATGGGGGAAAACATGGAAAAAATCACTGAGATTTTTGTCGTCCTAGAAAACCGCCCTAGCACTTTAGGAGAGCTGTGCAGTTACTTGGCCGAGAATAAAATTAACATCGAGGCCATCGGGGTCTTCCAGGATACGGCCAAGCTTTATGTGAAAAATACTAACAAAGCGATGAAAGTGCTATCCAAGGCGGATTATACGACAGATTTGCGGGATGTCCTCAAGGTTGAGCTCGAAAACAGACCCGGAGCTTTAGCTGAAGTTGCCTCCAAGCTGGGAAACAAGGGAATAAACATCGAGTATTGCTATGGAACGATTGGCAAGAAAGCAGGGACCACCGCGGTGATTCTTGATGTTTCAGACATCGACAGAGCGATGAAAATCTTGAAGTAGAAGTATTTGTAGGGGCTTGATTCATGTGTAGGGGCTTGATTAATGTGTAGGGGCCTGATAAATGTGTAGG
>WVZK01000186.1:20805-32263 GCA_011772475.1 Candidatus Aminicenantota bacterium
GTAGGGGCTTGATTCATCAAGCCCACCTTATTTATATGAAATTTATTCATAAGATCCAAACATTTATTTTCATAATCAAAAATGTGGGTTTGATAAATCAAACCCCTACGATATATTTACATGGATAAATTATTTATATGATCAGATCATCTATATAATCAAAAATGTGGGTTTGATAAATCAAACCCCTACATGAAATGGGTGAATATAACTTTTGATTAAGAGGAGTGAAGGATGGAAGAAAAAGCTAAGAAAAGGAACATTCTAACCACATTTCCGCGGACTTTTTGGGTAGCAAACGTTATGGAGCTTTTCGAGCGGGGCGCGTATTATGGTTTGAATGCTCTTTTGGCTGTTTATTTGGTTAAAGAACTCAATTTCGGGGAGCAATCGGTAGGGCTTCTTCAAGGATTTGTATATGCCTTAACTTATATCTTTCCCATCGCGGGGGGTGCCTTGGCCGACCGTTTGGGCTACCGAAAAATGCTCATCCTAGCCTTTTCCCTGTTAACAATAGGCTATTTTGCTTCCGGAAACTTTGATGCTTATGGATTGATTTTTCTCTTTCTTTTAATCATGGCCACTGGAAGCGGGCTGTTCAAGCCTATTATCACAGGAACAGTTGCCAGAACGACTACCGAAGAGAATAGTGGATTTGGGTTTGGAGTTTATTATTGGTGCATTAATCTTGGAGCTGTCCTGGGGCCTCTGTTTGCTATCTGGATAAAAGGATTTAGCTGGAGATATATTTTCTTTTTCTCTGCTCTCTGGTGTTTTTTGATGCTTCTTCCTGCAGTATTCATTTACAAAGACCCGGAGAGGCCTGAAAGCACAAAATCGATTCGCCAAGTGTTGGCCGAAGCGCTCTTGGTCCTGGGGAATTCACGTTTCATGCTGCTGATAGTTGTTTATTCCTGCTTCTGGATTCTTTATTTTCAAATGTTCTGTTCAGTACTCTGGTATATGGTTGATTTTATTCATCGAGCGCCAGTTGATGAATTTATGGCCAGAATAGGAATACCTTTTAAATTTGACCCGGGACATGTGACGGTGATAAATGCCGCCACAATCGTCCTGCTTGTTGTGCTGGTCAGTAGGATTACGACAAAAATGAAAGCGATTCCGGTCATGGCTGCAGGAATAGCTATCGGGTCAGCTGGGTTCTTGATCTTGGCTCTTACCAACAGTGCCTGGATGTTTGTGCTCAGCATCGCTATATTTTCAATAGGAGAGATGACAGCACATCCCAAGTATTACAGCTATGTTGGATTAGTAGCTCCGCAAGAACAAAAGGCAGTTTATATGGGCTATGCTTTTCTCTACGGTGTTTTCGGAAGTTTGATCGGAACCAACCTTGGAGCTGTTCTTTATGAGAATCTCCTTAAGCCTATTGTTCCTTCTCCCGAAACAGTCCAGGTTGGTCTTCCTCTGGCCGCACATGCAGGAAGCCAGGTGAGGTTTTTCTGGCTAATCTTTGCTATTCTTGGTGGAGTTTGCCTTGTGGGCATGCTTCTTTACAACCGGTTCTTCTCAGAGGATACGCCCAAGACAAATCGCCGCGCCTGGAAAATCATGGTTGGTTTATACTCTGTATTTGCCCTGGCTGGCATTTACTTCCTAATTTTTTCCCTTTTCTTTGTTCCAGAAATTCAGTGGAAAACTTTTGTCCAATCACTCATTTTGCTGGCACTTGGAGGAGGAGGCTTGAGCATAAGTTTTAGGAAGAAGCAATGAAATTCCTCACTGAACATTTAGTTTTCCGAACGGATAAGAGGCAAGAGTTCATAAATATTACTCCGACAGTAGAAGACCTGGTCGAAAAGAGCGGCGTCAAAGAAGGATTTTGCCTCGTTAATGCTATGCACATCACCGCCAGCGTTTTCATCAATGATAACGAGAAAGGATTACACTCAGATTTTGAAGAATGGCTGGAGAAACTTGCTCCCCATGAGCCGGTTTCAAAATACAGACATAACTTGACTGGCGAGGATAACGCAGATGCCCATTTAAAGAGAACAATCATGGGAAGGGAAGTGGTTGTTGCCATCACAGGAGGAAAGCTGGATTTTGGGCCCTGGGAACAAATCTTTTACGGTGAATTTGATGGCCGTAGAAAAAAAAGAGTGCTGGTCAAGATCATCGGAGAGTAAGAATTTTCATCAGTTCTCAGAAGTATTCTATATAAGTCGCGAGCAATCTAAATATGCCTCGTCTAAACTTGTCTAAGTCTAATATCCCCCTCAATGAAATCTAGACAAATAGCGTCACATCAGCTTGTTGCGCCTGTTCGATAAATGTAGCAACTCCGACGCATTGAGCGACCTCATCAATCATTTTTTCCTTTGGAATCTCCATGACTTCCATGCTCATCTGACATCCGTAAAGTTTCACACCGAGATCGATCGCCGTCTGCCTGAGTTCAGCCAGAGATGGGATGTTCTTAGCATTCATCATCTTTTTGAACATCCAGCGCCCTATTCCTCCGAAGCTCATTTTGCTTGGACTGCTCCGATTTATGTCTCCACCATAGAATAATCCAAACAGACGTCCGAGAAAACTCTTCCCAGTTCTGACTTTTTTCTTGAGTGCTCGAAGACCCCAGAAGGTGAAAAACATATTCACTTCCATGTTTGAGGCGGCTGCGCCAGTTGCTATGGAAAAAGCTGCGAACAATTTATCCATTTCGCCGCTGAAAATGACCATTGAGAGTTTTTTCCTGTTTTCTTCTGCCATTGCTAAAAAATCTCCCCTTAAATCAACTCTTGCGGTTGATTGCAGCTTTAATTGTTTTAGATTGAGAGGCCAATGCTTCTTCGAGAACTTCGCTTATCAAATCAAAAGCTTTGATGATCTTGGGATTGGAGATGGAGTAGTAAACATTAATGCCATCTCGACGGGAAGAGACGATGCCGTTTGTTCTCAAGATAGCCAAATGTTGGGAGAGGTTGGCTTGAGAAATTCCTGTTTTCTTGACTAATTGGTTGACGGTCATATCTTTCTGCCGAAGATTATCCAGTATTTCCTGTCTTTTGGGATTTGCCAGAGTTTTACATATTTCAGAGTGCAAGCGAAAAAAATTACTTGTTTCCATCTTAATCGCCTCTTTTTTTGGCATTATCCTACTCCAATAATCTTATTATGATTATATACTATAATTATTATCTTTTCAATAGGGAATATAGGGATTTTATTATTATTCTGCTTTTCATCCCCTTATTACATTTCAGGATAGAGCAGCGAATTGAGCAGGAATTTGTAAGAGCCGTGGGATTGAGCCCGGAATTGACAGCGGAAGCCGATTAGAATGATGTGTCCTTTGTTGTATTTCAGATCGACTACCGCAGCTTTGCGGGCAATCACATCTTCTCCCAGGAGCCATCCGCTCAAAAGGATGTTTTCGTTGGGGTAGCTGGCGACTACCTTTCTATCCCATTCTCCTGGTGGTACCCGGGTAGTAAAGGCCGGACTTCGAGAGAACATAGCCGCAGCTTCCTTAGGCAGCCCGTATCCAACTGGAGATTTGTTGTCGACTTGGATTTTTAGAATGGATGTTGGACAGAAGAATTTGCTGCGATCAACTCTCTCCAGGGCATTGTTAGCAGGTGGTTTGAACTCTTTAAATACTAGACTACTAGCTCCGTTTAGAGTAACGAGGATGCCGCCTTTTTCTACAAAATCCTTCAAGGCCTCTACACCTTCTTTGCCTATACCTCCTTCATATTCGGGAGGAAGGGGCGTAAAGTAACGGGCCCAACGGGAGGTCGGGTCGGGTTTTCCGAGTTTTATTATATCGGCGCTCTCATCAGCAAAGACGATCACATCGTAGTTTGCTTTCAAGTCGGCTTTCTTTTTCGTTTTTCCTTTCTGTGTTCCTTTGAAGTCTTTGTTGTGCAGGGTTTTGTAAGGGACGCCAAGGTCATCAAAAATATACCTCGTCCAACCCTCATCCATGTTGGATCTCCAGGATTGATAGAGCCCAATTCGAGGATTTTTCAGCGGAATTTTGGGAATATCAGAAATGCTTCCAATCTCATACGCCTTAAGATGCCATTTTTCTACTATGCTGCCGAGAAGTTTCTGAACTATCGGGCTATTCTTGACGATGAAGCTTCCAGCAGCTGCGCTGAACGCCTTTTCCTTTATTTTCTCCTTGGAGCGGTACACCTCCACATTATTTTTAAGAAGAGCAAAGGCTGCAGAATAGGAGGCATTCTGCCGGGAATCAAAGACGATATACGGGGCAGATTTTGATGGATATGTTACCGAAGGGTAGGGAACTTTTTCCAGTTTTTCTAGCTTTGCCTCAAAAGTATTTTCTATCCGGTCACAAGCGATTCCCATTTGGAGGGGAAGAGTCCAGCCTGCATTATCATAAGGAGGAACAGGCGGGCCACCAGGGTATTGACGGATATTCGGATACTTTTGCTTTTCGAGAAGGGCTTGTGCATAAGGCTTATAAGGCTGGGACATCTTGACGACAAAAGATCCAGCTGGGTAGAGCTTGCCTGCGGCGATGAAATCTTCCTTGGCTTGATGTATCTCAACTCCGCCAAACATAAGGACGTCTAGCATGCGGAGCGTTGTGGGATAGTCGCGCTGCTTGCTCGAGATAACAAAAGCAAACGGTTCGCCTTTTTCTCTTATTTCGATGGAATTTTTATACATCCTGTAAAAATTGTACAAGAAATCTTCTTTGTGAAGATAAGCCGTTTTTATCAAGCTAAGGGAAAGAACAAGCTCGTAGTCCACAAGGTCTCTTAGCCTCCACCAGCCTCCAGGCCAGGGGTCCGGGAAATTCATTCGTTTTTCAGTGTAGGATTGGGAGACTTCTATTGGTTCGATGTATATGGGAGTAGCCACTTTGACCGAAGCCATTTCACTCAGGAGTCCTACAACGTTATGAAGCCAGGAAGTGTCATCGCAGGCTCCTATCCACCAACCTGTATAGCTTCTTCCGTGGACAACACCTTTAAAGCCGTTCTTCTGCAGGTCGTAAGACATATTTGCTCCGCAGAGGTTGACGCTTCGCCAGAGGAGGGGCTGGACGTTAGGAACAGGCGGGTCCATAAAAGGAGGGATAAATAATCGGGCGCCGGTTGAGCCCATCTGGTGCTCATCCATATGAATCTGAGGGAGCCAGTCATGGTAGAGGACCTGGCTGACAGCTCTTGTCTCAGAGAGGTTGAACATGAACCAATCACGGTTATTGTCGTGTCCTGCATACTTTTGGTAAAGCCAGGGCATGCGTCCACCTTCGTATTTGGTGCCCACATATTTTCGGTACCAGTCGGTCACCATTTTTTGGCCGTCAGGGTTTGTTGTCGGAACGAGAAGGACTATCACATCTTCCAGTACTTTGGCTGCATCAAACGGAGTGTCTCCGATGGCAAGTTTATAGGCAAGCTCCAAGGCCATTTGGGTGGAGGCGATCTCTGTTGCATGGATGTTGCAGGTTATGAGAAGGATAACTTTCCCTTCTTTTGCGAGTTTTTTAGCCTCTTCAGGAGATAAGGTTCTGGGATCTCTAAGTTTCTTCGTTATTCCACGATAGAAGTCCAGTTTGCCCATGTTTTGCTCAGAGGTAATAACCGCCATGATCATTGGCTTGTTTTCTGTTGAAACGCCGATGTTTAAAACTTTGACTTTTCCGGATTCTTGATCGAGCTTTTGGAAATATTCCTGGATCTGATTGTAGTCTGCCAGTTTGCGGTCTGCTCCGACCTTAAACTTCAAAAATGCATCTGGTGATGTCTGTGCACCCATAAAATAGGGCAAAAGAAATAAAACAAGGAACAAAATATAAACCCTTTTTAAACTTTTATACCCTTTCATCTAAACCTCCTTATTTTTGAAGAGATTTTTTTATCACCTGCACTATTCCCTGTCAAGAAAAATCATTTTGATTCATAGTAGGTGAATAAAATGAGGCCACAGAAAATGGGGCAGAAAATGGGGCCTGGCCCCATTTTCTGAAGTTTTGGCTGGAAAAAAGAAAATTATGGAAGTTATGGAGGCTAAGTTATTGGGGCCTGGCCCCATTATTTAACGGGGCCGAGATAGCGGTCGAGCCAGGCCAGGATTTCCTTGATGAATTCGATTCTGGGGGGGATATGGTCAGTTTCGTATAACTTCAGTTCCTTGTGTTCAACCGGAGTTCCTAAAAGATCATACATGGGCTTTATGCACATCTCATAAGGCATGAGCGTGTCATATCTACCGTTTATCATCAAGGTTGGAGTTTTGACCCGGGTAACATAATTAATTTGGTCTGCTTCAGGGCGTTCACGTCCCTTAAGGGCTCCTCCCAATAAAACACTTGCTTTGAGACGTTGCTCCACCGCAGGGATGATCGCTCCAAACAATCCTCCCCAACTCATTCCGTAATAGGCCAGCTTTTTGCTGTCAATATCCTCTCGGGTCTCCAGATAGTCGATGCATCTTTTGAAATCTTTCACCAATTGAATCAGGTATTCAGTAAACAAATGGGAATTGGCTCCTCCATGAATTGGAGCCAAAGCGTCCTCTCCGCGTTCCATAGTACCTTTATAGACAGGAAAAAGTGCAGCCCGGCGATTTTTAACTATAAAAGAAAGGAAAACCTGAAATTCCGGACTGTTATCAAGGTCTTTACTTGAATTTCGATATACAGATTGAGAGCCGGGGAAATAAATAACAGTCTGATATGGAGGCGCTGTATTCTTGGGAAGAAAAAGGATGGCGATGATCCGCTCGCCGCCATAGGCGGCATCAAAGGTTATTCGCTCTTCAATCCAGCGATCAGAGCTTTCATCCCTTGATTCTACATTGGCATTCAGATCTGTTTTATCGTAAGAGAACTGTTCTTTGTAAACTTGAAAAATAGGATCTGCAACTGGCTTTTCTTTGTAAAAATCTCTAGTTTCACCAGATTTTACTATTTGAAAGGCTGATTCGGGGATTTTCTCAAGATCAAGGTAGAGAGCACACCGGAACCCGTTCTTAGAAGAACGATCAAAGGGAGGAGCTTGACTCCAATTCCCAAACATGTAGGTGCTATCGTTCCAGGCGCCGCCTGAAATTAATCTTCCGTTCTGGATTTTGTTAAAGCACCATTCTCTCACATTTCCTGCCATATCATAGGCTCCGTAGGAGGTTATGCCTGGAAGACTCCCCACCTTAACAGGGCCCTTACCTTGAAAATTGCTGAAGGGAGCAAAAACAGCGAAACCTCCAAGTTGGGGCCACATGATTAAAGGGGTGTATTCGCCCCTTGCCATATCCCAATGATATACTGTGGGAAGACTTTTCCCTGCAAACTCTGCATAGGCTGTTGCTTCGTACCAACTGATTCCTGAAACGGGATAATTTTTCTGTCCCTCGGGATAATCTCCTGCCTGCCATCCGGCAGGGCCGGGCCTGCCTGTCTGATCCACAAACTCGGCCATGGCTTCTTCCCAAGTAAGGGCCCTTCCATCCTTGATAAATTCATGTTTCCAGTATTCCCTGTTTCTATATCCGCCGTTGTTTATGAATTCCTTGTATTGTTTATTCGTGACTTCATACCTGTCTATAAAGAAATCATCCAATTTCCCCAGATCTGTTTCCGCTCCTGTTACCCGCACCATGTCCTCTGGGATGCTTCCTTTCTTATCTAACACTCTCACGAAATCCTTTTCTCTTATCAAAGATGCAGCCATGACTGTCTCGTAGCCTTCCTTTTCCATTTTCCATCTGAAGATTCCAATGGGTAATCTAATTTCTTCGAGAGGCGAAACACCCAGATATTCCCATTCGCTGTCTGGGGCTTTATACTCTTTCATATAAATTTTTGCACCCGGAGGTTCTGTTTTGATGTTTATGTTTCTCGAGTATTCTGAAAAGAACTCAGAAAGCTTAGGATCATTAGGTATATATTTTTCTGCCTGTTCTGCAAGTCTGTAAGCGTCGGAGGAATCACGCCAGCTTGCTTCAATAAGCTGCTCGATCTCTGGAAGAGCTTCTTCCTTTGCCCAGCGGATTTTTGCCTGGCGGTTGAAGAACCAGACAGCCGCAAAGCTGATGGCAAGGATCACAATAACTGTTGGGATCGCAAGCCTTGGCCTGCGGATACGCCGAAGTAATGTGCGCAGGTTCAGTGCTCCCAATTCCTCTGCTTGCAGAATATCCTGATATTTCTTCAGGTCTTTTATCATTTCTGTTGCTGAGGAATACCGGGATTCCGGTTTTTTCTTCAAGGCGCGATTGATGATCTGTTGCAGTTCTAGGGGAAGATCGCGCTTTATTTCTTTGAGTGGTTTTGGTTCCTCATGCACAACAGAATAAAGAATCGATGTCTCTCGCTCTCCCTTAAACGGCAGCTGCCTGGAAAGCATCTCATACATGACCACCCCCAACGACCAGATGTCCGAGCGGTGGTCAATTGCTTCTCCTCGCGCCTGTTCGGGAGACATGTAGGCCACGGTTCCTAGAGTTGTTCCCTCTCTTGTCAACAAAGTTGCTCCTTTTACTTTGGCCAAACCGAAGTCCATGACCTTAGCCTGTCCTTTATCTGTGACCATGATGTTGGCACTTTTGATATCTCTGTGAATAATGCCTTTTTTATGTGCTTCCTCAAGGCCCTCTGCCACCTGGATTGAAATATTCAGGGCTTCATTAATTTCCAACGGGCCTTTTTCTATTTTCGCCTTTAAGCTCTCGCCCTCAACATATTCCATGGCGATGAAGGATTTCCCTCCTTCTTCATCGATTTCATGGATAGTGCAGATATTGGGGTGAGACAGGGCTGCTGCAGTTTGAGCCTCGAGAACAAACCGTTCTCTAACCTCTTCATCCTGGATCAATTCAGGAGGCAAAAACTTGAGGGCAACGCTGCGTTTAAGCTTGGTATCCTCGGCTTTATAGACAATGCCCATTCCCCCTCTGCCCAAGATCTCAATGGTCTTATACTTATCGGCCAGCGTGGTCCCGGGAAGCAATTCATCCATAGGTTTCAGGATGGTCCTGGTCTGTGAGATGAAGATATTCTCAGAGGGACGAACGGGTGTTCCACATTTGTGACAGAAGCGGGAATCATCCGAGATGTCGGCCTGACATTTGGGGCATTTCATGGCCTGCCCTCCCTTAAATTATCGGCAAAATAATATCAATTAATCAGAGCATAGTCAATATATATAAAATGGGGCCTGGCCCCATTTTCTCTTTATTTATTGTAGGGATTGATTTATCAAGCCCACCGTTTGATTATTTTCCCAGGATTAATCTATAAAATTTTTTTACTTGATTAGGGCCCAGCATTCAATCTCCAAACGAGCTCCTAATGCGAGCCCGCTTGTTCCGAATGCACTTCGAGCTGGTTTATGGCCTGGGAAATAGGTAACGTATACTTCGTTCATAGCGCTCCATTCACTGATGTCTGCCAGCATAACCGT
Source organism: Candidatus Aminicenantota bacterium (assembly GCA_011772475.1). Lineage (GTDB taxonomy): Bacteria > Acidobacteriota > Aminicenantia > Aminicenantales > Aminicenantaceae > SOIV01. The sequence goes on from WVZK01000186.1 coordinate 30,213, forward strand.
ACATTTGACTACCTGATCCAGAGAGGAACCGTATTTTTCAAGAGTGCGCTTGATATTCTCCATTGTTTGTTTTGTTTCTGGTTTGATCCCACCCGGGGGGAGAGCTCCGGTTTCGCGATCAACCCCGATCTGGCCAGAAAGAATCAGCCAGTTTCCGACGCGTACAGCTTCTGAAAACGGATAATTGGCTAACTCATCTGATGTTATAAATTCCACCGAAGGTGCTTGGATTGCAGTTTGTTGAGATTGGCAAGACATTAATGCAAGGACTAACAAAATCCCCAAAACTTTAAACTTCATCTTTGCCCTCCTTTCGAAATATTTTAAGTATGCCCAAATGAGCCTGATTGTGAGTGGGTCAATTTTGGCAACGACTTATATAAAAATCCTTCAAGACATTTACTTCACATGAAGAAGAGAACGCACCCACTCTCGTTTTATCCAGAGAGCGCAGCCGCCTTCTGCTTTATGGAGTTGATTGTGGTTTTGACGAATTGCCCTTAGAAATTCAGATTGCAAAGCATCCTTTAAGGAGAAGTCCCTCAGGTTAGTATCCGAATACGGAGCGAAAGGACAGGGTTCGACATTGCCATCTGCGCTGATATGGACAAAACCCCCTCTAGCAGACAGGCAGCCACCGATTTCTTCTTCATCGCCTGGAATAGCAATAAAAAGAGCTTGAAATTTCGAACGAAATGAATCCCTTATGGTTAGAAGATTTGCTCTTTGTTCATCTGTAAGAACCCAATTTTCGGTTCCTTCTCTAATTGGATTATATTCTACAAAGAAAAATAATTTACACCCAAGATTATACAAGTCTTGTATGAACTGGTTATTAGTGACTGATACAAAGTTTGACCGTGTTATTGTCAAAGATACGCTCCAAAATATTCCTTTTCCTTTTATCTTCCTGATTATTTTCAGCAGGCGGTTGTATACTCCTTTGCCTCTTCGTACGTCTGTTTCTGCTTCATGGCCCTCAAGGCTAATTACTGGAATGAAATTATTTTGCCCTTTTAGCTTCAGGAGAAAATCGTCATTAATCAGTAAACCATTGGTAAATGTGAGGAAAATGATTTCCGGAAATTTTTTAGTAATGTCAACAATTTCAGGACGGACCAACGGCTCACCACCACCGATTACTATAAAAGAAATACCCAAATCTCTTGCTTCGGCAATAACACTCTCGAGTTTCTCCTTGCTCATTTCCTTCTCTGGTGATTGACGCATAGCCTGGTTGTAACATCCTTGGCAATGAAGATTACATCTGTTGGTAATACTGAAGATCATGATCGGAGGGACATGGACACCTTGCTGTTCCCAATTCGACCTAACACGAGCAGCTTGCTTCTGCCACCTAATCGTGCGGAAGAAATAATAGGCCTGAATAGGATTTCGTAGAGTAGCCTTTAAGGCGTCTTTAAAAAAAATTTTCAAGGATTCATTAAGAATCTCACGAAAATTGGTGTCTTTATGGTCTTCCGCTGTGGCTGATGCTTGTGATATGTTGGATGGCATTTTTTATGCTCCTTTCATTTTCAAGTAAGAGGAATCGATAAAAAAGAATTAGCAGGATATTACTTTGAGAAAGATGAGGTTTTCTTGGATAGATTCATGTTATCCTTTGATTTTGTCATCCGCATTATCTTTTTTCTTCTTATCTTCTTCTGATCCATTATCTTGCGTTTCTATTCTATTGAAGTGTTTTCATTTGTTATAGGGGCTAAACTTCGCCCTGGTCTTATTAATTCTATAATCAGATGGAATAGAATATCACACTGAAACGCGCATGGTCAATATACAGAGACGAAGAAATGAATAGGGAGTTGAGTTACTTTCATGTTATAATTCTAAACTCGCTGAATAGACCGATCTTTGAGAAAAAATCTTCCGAGTAAATGATAAAGCTGGACCGTGCTAGATGGGGAGCCAGCGGTGCCCTGTAACCCACAATCCGCTACAGTGGGGTTGAATTCCCTGTCGAGGCTACACTTTTTCTGGCCTGTGTCCTTGTAAGTGGTGTTGAAGGTTAGGGCCCTGTGCGAAGAGCT
>WVZK01000107.1 GCA_011772475.1 Candidatus Aminicenantota bacterium
AGGATCATTTCCCTTATATCAGGAAGATTTTTTTGCGGAGATATATATGCCAAGAGCTTCTATATGCTGGGCAAGATTTACCAGGAAAACGGCTTGACCGAAAAAGCCATCGAGCATTATGAGAAATTCCTCAACCTCTGGAAAGACGCTGATCCTGGCATTCCTGAGGTTGAGGATGCGAAGAAGAGGCTGGCTGGGTTGGAGCAACAGATATAAAGCTTGGCTTCCCGAATTTGAAAAGTGTAGCAGAGCATTTTATCACTTAATTAGACAGATAGCTCTCATAGGCAGATTTTTTCATTATATAATTCATTAGCAAATCTGGCTTGAAATTCGCGTAAGGGGAACTGAACTTTCAAAAGAAAATTTCCTATAATGGGCACGTCTTCGAAGTTGTTTGAAAACTGAAGAGGGGTCAATCCCCTCACGGCAAGCTTGGTACTGTTTGAATTGAAGACAGAAAAGCAGTGCCAAGTGATGAGAACCTAAAGCCCAGGGTTCAAGGCTCTAAAATTTGTTCATAACAGAGCCTATGGACTCTGGGCTTTTTTATGGAAAAGAGATTTTAAAAATGTCGTTTCAAAAAGGCCATAGAACATCTGAAAATCTAAATAAAGGATTTAAGAAATTTGAGGAAGAAGCAATGTTTTGCTGGAAAAAAGATAAAAACTACCCTCCTTCTTCTCTAAAGAGGAGGAGGCCAAGGAAGTTGGAGAAAAGACCCCCTTTTATAGGGGGGAAATCCCCTGTAACTGGAGATTTTCCTATTGTCTCTATCTCTCCAAAGATGGTCTCTGGGATGGGAATAAATTATATTCTAGGTGAAATGAAAAAAACAATCAGCCTGATATACCTTGATAAAGATAGGGCAAAGTTCAGGCTGGCGGGTCTTTCATTCCCGTTCCTTATAGCTTTGCCCTGTCACTTTTTAAAGTAATAAAAGGAGAATAGAAAATGTCTGAGATTGAGGCTAAGGAAAAGCTTAAAGAGTTCCTTCTAGCTCTTCACTCTAAACAGAATCCATCTGAGTTTGAATCATCTATTGAGGACTTTACTAAGCCTTTTAAGTACTCCCAAGATATTTGGGAAAGGATAATTAATAATGCTATATGGGGGCAGGTCACTGTATATCGAAATCGAGTTGATTATGTTTATCTCGGGAATGGTCATAACCGGCAAAAAAGGATTGACAGGTTATCAAGTGAGTGTGATATAATAACTATCAATATAAGTTATGTAGGTTATT
>WVZK01000009.1 GCA_011772475.1 Candidatus Aminicenantota bacterium
ATTCCGTTACCTTTTTAGTTAATTCCATTTGTTCCTCCCCGCTTAAGGAAAGTCCATTTTCCAGCATTCCTATGTATCTGTTAATATCTGGGTCATCTTCTCTCAACTGGGTCATCTTTGTATTTTGGCTGTCTATCTGCTCATCCAGTTCTGCGAAATCCAAGTCTAAGTTAAACCTCCTATCGAGAAAAGAAAGAGTTGTCTTTATCGCCTGAGAATCTTCACCGGCCGCCAAGTAGAATGGTATCTCTGTCCAAAGACTCACGCCGGGAATATTTCTCTTTTTAGTTATCCACAAAAGGTAGCTGCTGATAGCTGGTCGTCCTTTCCAATTCATATCTATCAGCCCATAGCCTTGCAGCTCTTTTTGAAATTCTTGCTGATTGAAAACCGCCAATATCCTTCGCGAATCGGTATGGGCAATTGCAGAGATAGTTCCACTGATAGTATACAGCTCTCTTATCTTACAATAATGTTGAGCTAAATCTGAAATTACGTTCAAAAATCTGTATCGCTCAAATCGAGGCTCGCTACCTTTAAATATCACCAGGTCGTTTCTTTTGCTGCAATAAAATTTACTCTCTGGGAACTGAGCTACGTTGTTCTCAATTGCCACTGCCCCTAAAGAGAAGAAGCCTACCGGCTCGATTTCACAAAAACTTTCAGTCTTTATCTTTTTGTTTAAATACTCAATCACCTTCGGGCTTAGTTTGCCGGTATCCTCCTGCCATCCAACAATCAATGATGGATTTTCAAAGTTGGGTTGCTGAGAGAATTTAAAGATGTCTTTCATCCTTCCGGCCCTCTTGGTCAAAAAGTTCATCGATATGTTCCATTATTTTTTTCTGTTCTTCTTCAGTTATTGGTCCCAGCTCAGCTGGTTCGATATGCCTTAATTTCTCAATTTCATCTCTTACCTCAGGAGGTATTGCCTCTGTCCTGTAAAGGCTTTCTAAGAATTCCTCAATCTCTTCCTCTACTCTTGTTGCAAGTTCATCCAGTTTACTTAGGTCAACATTGATACCCAGAATCTTAATTAAAACCTCAAGCACAGATTTCGAACCTTTAGGACAAGGCCAAGGAGCTGCCTGAAGGTAATAGGGTATTTCTCCCATTAGACAAACAGCCTCTAAGCCTCTCTTTTTAGCAACTCCCAACATAAGTCCGTTCAATCCAGTGATAACACCTTGACCGCTTCTTCCTTCAATTGTCGACATTAAGATGGTATTTTCATATTGATTTAGTTCATCGATTAATTTTTCGCTATTGGGCACAGCCCAAACTCTCGGTCTTGCAGTGTGATGAATTTGAGTTACAGCCGCCCCAGAAGTGTAAACTCGCCGGCAGCCAAACTTTTCTGCCACATCCAAAACTAAACTGGCCATCCGATAAGCCTTCTGGCCTTCGGCATATCTTGTTCCTCCGTCGGTCGGCTGCTCCTGTCCAATGAAAAATATCAAGTCCTGATTTTTGATCCGCTGGAAGTAAAATTTATTACTGGGAAACTCCAAATCTTTCAATAGACCTTCTTCAATTAAGACTTTTTTAGGGTCAAAGAAATCCCAAGGTTCGATTTCTCCGAACTTCTCGGCTCTCAACACTGCTCTTAAAGTATCAATCGCACTTATCCCAATATTTCCAATCCCCGGCCAGCCACAAAACATAATCGAATCCTTAAGCTCAGGTTGTTTATAAAGTTTGATTCCCATTGTCTCACCTCATTTCTAATCTTGTTTTGAATCTCTACCCTCGATTAAAGTTTAAATAAAGAATAGAAATAATTACTTTTGCTTTTTATTTTTACTCACGGATTCTTAAAACTCCTGCCCCCTGAATCTTCCCTTGCTTTAGCAAAATCAGAGCTTCATTAGCTTCTTCCAACTTAAATTCCTGAACTTCAGGAATAATCGGAATTTCAGCTGCCAAAGGTAGAAACTCTTCAGCATCTCTTTTAGTAATATTGGCTACACTTTTTATTTCCTTTTCGAGCCAAAGGTGTGTCGGATAATCCAACCTCAGGACAGAATCTTTGTCTTTACCTTCCTTCCGGATTGCATTTATAACCAGCCGTCCTCCTTTTTCCAATACTCTCAAGGCTTCAACTATTGGGCTCCAGGCAGGTGTAAAATCAATCGCACAATTAATTTTTGCCGGCGGTGTTTCTCCGGTTGCTCCGACCCAATCAGCACCCAATTTTCCGGCCAAATTCTGATGGTCCTGTTGACGAGGCCTCGTGAATACAAAGACCTTGGAGTTCGAATATTTGCGTTTAACTATTTGAATAACAATATGAGCTGAAGCTCCAAAACCAAACAGGCCCAGAATTTGGCCATCTCGAAGATTGGTCAGTCTCAAAGCTCTGTAGCCAATTGCTCCGGCACAGAGAAGGGGGGCTGCCGCTGAGTCGGAAAATCTGTCAGGAATCGGATAAGCAAAATCTTCTGAGACCACAGTGTATTCCGCATAGCCGCCATCTGCATGGCAGCCGGTACCACGAAACTCCGGGCATAAATTTTCATTTCCCTCCTGGCAAAAACTGCATTTTCCGCAGGAGGAATTTATCCACGCAATTCCTACACGGTCTCCCGATTTAAATTTAGCTGCCCCGGAGCCGAGACTTTCTACTCTTCCAACAACCTCATGCCCAGGAATTATCGGCAATTTAGCTTCAAGTCGTCCTTCGATTTCATCGAGCTCGGTGTGGCAAATTCCACAAGCTGAAATCCTTACAAGAATTTGGCCAGGACCAGGTTGAGGAATTGGCAAATCCTCCAGAGCCAGAGGTTTTTCATCGATCGGTGCGGTTTTCTTAAGGAGCATTGCCTTCATTTCTCCGTTCTCCTTGCTATCTTTATGTCCCATGGTCTTTAAGCAAGCCCTTAAATGCAAT
>WVZK01000128.1 GCA_011772475.1 Candidatus Aminicenantota bacterium
GGCTAGGCAGGATTCCAATCCTCGGCAGATGGGTCTGTTTGTGGGGCCTGCAGGTGGCCTCGCGGAGCTCGGGAGCTGGACTGGATTTTTGGGGCCCAGGGATGGGGGAACTGGCGGAGGAAAGGTGTGAGCGGAGGTGGGAAGCGGCAAGGGTTGGGGTGAGGTGAGTGGTAAAAGGTAAAATAAAAGAAAAAAAGTTAATGCCTTTTCCCTTTCTTATCAAGTAAACGTGTCTTATCTCTCACAGAACTTGTGAAATCTTCATCGATCTGCGAAAGTGCCTTTTGAGATTTCTCATAGAATATAATCGTGTTATCAAATAGTTCCTGAAGTTTTTCTGATTTGGGAATTTTTCTTATATAATATTGTTGATCTATCCTCGCCTCAAATGCACGCTCTAAAAGTTGAACATCTGTTTCGTCATAATATTCTTTTAAAGCATATCGCATAAATGTTATTGAGCAAGAGTGTATCTCGCTTTTCACACCTAATTTCATCATAACTGCATAAAGGGAATAATACATGGAATAATAGCATGCAGACATGGCCCAAGCTGGGCTTTTATTTTGTATGGTGCGCATGACGTCGGCTGATTCTTTAGCTTTGGCCATATAAGCCTTTGCCAGGTTATTATTTGGGGAAACCAACGAGATTCCCCGCTCTTTTTTAAGGCACCATTGTATCTTCCGCTCATCCTCGTTCATGTAAGACCTCCAATATCATTTTAACAAATATATCAGATCCAACTAGCACTATGTGTTTTCTCAACACCTCTTTTATGAGAAAATCTCCACTTTTAAGGGCCTCTTTAAATTCCTCCTCGGTATACTCCTTCACACTAGCTTTGATCTTATAGAATTTTTGGACATCTTTAAGGTCGGCATCAAAAGGCGAAAGTGCTAAAATATCTACATCAGAGTCCTTTTTTTGGGTTCCATTTGCATAGCTACCAAAGATTATTACCAGTGGGCTTCTACTTTTTATTATCTCATCTATGAAATCCCTACCAAGTCCTGATTCCTCTCTGAAACGGACTGCCTTCTCTTCTTCCACCATGGAAAGGATATGCATCAGTGCAGGATTTGAAAGATTCAATTTATATACCTTATTTCGCCCCTCTGTTTTCGATCTCAGAATATTTTCTTTTTCAAGGCGCAAAAGGACATTCGAAACAGTCTTCTGATTCATACCAAGTTCTCGGGCTGCTTCTCTGCCGTACACCTCCTTTTGATAGTCCCCAACGAACAAGGACAACACCTTGAAGATATTTTCATTGAGCATAATATTACTCATATGAGTAAAGAGTTACTTAAATGTATTGGTAGTCATTGCCACTCGTATTTCGTATACCATCTACGGGAGTTAACGCTCACGATTGGTATACAATGTAACTCTCACAGTTCGTAAAGGATTTGGGGGTTAACGCTCATATTTGGTATACCATCTGTGGGAGTTAACGTTCACGATTCGTATACGAAGCAACACTCACAGTTCGTAAAGAATCTGGGGGTAAACACTCATGTTTCGTATACCATTTGCGGGAGTTAGCGCTCATATTTCGTATAGAGCCAGT
>WVZK01000132.1:0-263 GCA_011772475.1 Candidatus Aminicenantota bacterium
AAATACTTACGATAGTTGGGAGCTGTGAATATTGTATAGAAGAGAATTTTCCAAAAGCATTTGGGTTTTTAGAAAGAGCTTTAAAGATCTCAGAGGAAATAGGAGATATTGCTTCTTCAGTTGCAGGGAATTACTGGTTGGGATATGCCCTATCGCTAAACTGTGAATTTGAAAGAGCATCAGACCATCTAGAGAAATCTCTTAATATCCAGGTGCAAGCAGACAATGTTGTTTGGATATGTGTGATGAAAAGCCTTATAAGT
>WVZK01000132.1:340-1087 GCA_011772475.1 Candidatus Aminicenantota bacterium
GGAGTCTTTGAAGAAGCAACAAAGGATTTATTAAAAGTGCTCGACTTCAGTGAAAAGATAAATCATTTCTATATGACTCCAGCGGGAAACCAGTTCTTAGGTCACGTCTATTGTGAAATTGGAGAATATCAAACTGCCATGGGTCATTATGATAAGGCAGCTTTGTTCATAGAAGAAAACAAGTTAATGCCCAGTTGGGCGAAGTCGAATAGGATCGCTTTAACAAGAGCCAAGGTGATGAATAATGAAAAAGATGTTGACTTGGAATCGTTGTATGCCTACGTGTCTGAGAATAAAATAAAGTGGTTTGAAGGCCAGATGCGAAGATACATAGGAGAGATTCTATTATATCTTGATGGCCAGTACCTATCGGAAGCGGAACATTGGATTAGGAAAGCCATCGAAGCTGATAAGGGAAATGGCATGATGCTTGATTTAGGAAGAGATTATGCCCTTTATGCTGAACTGCATAAACGAAAAGGCGACCAGCCTAAAGCAAAAGAAAATCTCGCCAAGGCAATAGATATTTTCAAAGAATGTGGAGCCGATGGATGGGTGGAGAAATATGCGGAAGAAATGGCTTCACTTTCATGAAAAAAATCTCCATATCTTGTGCATGCCAAATCCCGCCTGAGACAATAGCTATACTTGTTGACTTTTGAAAGGCCGAAAAACTTGCGATTAGCAAATGTAACCTGCAATAAAACTGAATTTGACCCGACCATCGATTATGGCAAGCTATGTTAT
>WVZK01000067.1 GCA_011772475.1 Candidatus Aminicenantota bacterium
TGGGTTGACACCTATGCTCGCTGGAGAATCAGCAATCCTCTTGTTTTCTTCCAGAGAGTGCGCGATGAGAGAGGAGCCCAGTCTCGGATTGATGATATCATCGATGGAGAAACACGAAATGCCGTAGCTAATTTTGACCTGATCGAAATCGTTCGTTCCACAAACCGTGAGTTCGAACTTACAGAAGAAATGGCCATTCTCGATCTTGCTGCTGCTATTCCTCAAATACAGACAGGTAGAGAAAAAATTGCCCAGATCATTCTGGAGAATTCCTCTCAGAAAGCACCTGAAATCGGAGTGGAGCTCAGAGATGTAAGAATAAAGAGAGTCAATTATGTTGAAGAAGTTCAGCGAAAGGTGTTCGACCGTATGATATCCGAAAGGAAGAGAATTGCTGCTAAATATCGCTCAGAAGGAGATGGGAAAAGCGCTGAAATTCGAGGGGAAAAAGAGCGGGAGTTGTTGAAGATAAGATCAGAAGCCTACAGGAAAGCCCAGGAAATAAAGGGAGCAGCTGATGCTGAAGCCACAAAAATTTACGCTAATGCCTACAACAGAGACCCTGAATTCTACCAATTCATGAAGACCCTGGAGACCTATGTAGCAAGCCTGGACAAAGAGACCTGGTTATTGCTCTCCACAGACGCAGAATTCCTCAAATACCTTAAAAACTCTGGTAGAAGATAAAATACACAGGTGTAGCCAAAACCAGGTAATTCATCGTACAAAAAAAGGTGGGCTTGATAAATCAAGCCTCTACACAAGAAGAACCAAGACCACGCGTTTTATCGCAGACAAAAAGGTAGCCTTTCCCCTTTTTAAAAAAATGGTAAAAAAATGGGGCCTGGCCCCATTTTTTGGCCTCATTTTTACCATTCTTATTTTAGAATTTGTTTTAGTCTATCCATAGAAATGTTGCTTCCGGTGAGAACAAGGGCAACTTTCTTGCCTTTCAGCCTCTTTTTTATCTTCAAAGCCGCAGCAAGAGGTGAGGAACTTGCTTCCTCTGCCAAGTTTCTTATTAGCTCAATATAGATGAGAATCGCTTCAGCCATCTCTTCTTCTGAAACAAGAATAAAGTCAGTCAAAAAATCCTGGAGGATTCCCTGGGTAAGTTCATACCCTATTTCAGTGGCTAATCCCTCAGCAGCGGTTTCCATTTTATCCTTGACAATCTTCTTCGCCTTCCAGGAAAGATAAGCGGCAGGTGCTTTCTCTGCCTGAACAGCAATAACCTGAACCTTTGGATTCACTTCTTCTTTGACAATACAGCATCCAGAAGCACCGCTCCCCCCTCCTACAGGGACGATGATTATATCCAGAGAAGGGCACTCTTCGAGAATCTCCAAAACATAAGTACCTACTCCTGCAATCAAATAAGGTTCGTTGGCTGGATGGATAAAGCGCGCCCGTCTTTTTTCCGCCAGTTTTTCTGCATAATCCTTTGATTCATCAAAAATTCGGCCAAAGAAAATAATGTTCGCTCCAAGGCTCTTCACCGCATTTACCTTTGTCGGGTTCGATTTTTCTGGCATTACAATCGTCACCGGAACACCAAAAAGATTGGATGCATAAGCTATGGAAAGCGCGTGATTACCTGTTGAGGCAGTCACCACCCCCCCTTCTTTTTGTTCAGGCGTTAGATGATAGATGAGGTTGATTCCTCCCCTGACTTTAAATGCACAAGTAGGCATGTAATTTTCATGCTTGATATAGACTTCAGCATCCAGAAGCTGGTTCAATTGAGGGTATGAATAAAGAGGCGTGCGGAAAAGGTAGTTCTTTATGATACTTCTTGCTTCAAGCACATCCTTAAACGTAGGTCTTTTCATTTTCATCGCTGGAGGTTTATTTTTTTATTATGTTTCTTTACTTTTATCCTGCTTTTAGCCGTGTCTTATTTTATTATGCTTTTATCCTTATCTTGCAAGGTAAATAAGAGCTCTTAACAGCTTAAATCCCTTGATATAATCATCTATTACAAAGCTTACGTTTCTACCGCCTGTTCTCTCAACCTGAGGGATAAGCTCTGCCCCGTCAGCCATGGAGCTGCGGAGGAAATTCACGTCAAATCGATAAGGAGGTTTCATTTTAAAAGGCTTGATTTTATTCCTCTTTTCCAGAGCAATCTTTGTTTTTTTCTGAATCAGTTCCTGCGCTTTTTGGGGCGTGAGGCTTTTTGCCGCATACCTTCCTACTGCCTCTTTTACCGGTGCAACCTCCAGCTCCTCACCTAGACTTTTTTTTGTCTGCTCACAGATTGTAGAATCTCCTGCTATTAAGACCACTGGCACGTCATACCAGCCAGCTATCAGCGCATTGAGGTCAGCTTCACTCATCTCCCTACCGTTGACTTTTATGGAGTAGATAGAGCCGCCCGAGATCGTATGATCGAGCACCCCATCCTTAGTGCCGGCGCGAGCATGGTAACCGATAAGAATAACAGCATCAAAGCTCTTATCTATGCTCTGCATCATGGCCAAAGGCTTTGGAGAGCCTGTTATCAGATAGGCGGCTGGATTGAGTTCGGAGGCGATAATATTTCGCATAGAGCCATGGGAGTCATTAACCACGATTTCTGTTGCCCCAGCTTCCAGGGCTCCTCTTATGGCCGCATTCACCTCCTCTGTCATCCAGCCTCGGGCCCTGTTGTAATCTTTCCCTGATGACGAAGTGTGATCACCATGAACTATTCCCGCAATTCCTTCCATATCCACCGAGATAAAGACCTTAAGTTTTTTTTGGCTATATGAATAATCAGACTGGCAGAAAAAAATGGCCAAAGAAAAAATAAAAACTATCAAAAGACTTCTTTTTCGCATGCTAATCCCTCCTTTTTATAAAATATGAGATGAAAAGCAAATCTAAAAACAAAGGTTATCTTATGTCCTCTTCTATTTTTTCAGAAAATTGACCAGGTGTTGTTTGTTGGGAAAAAGGGCAGGTGTACCTCCGGTATGAAAGAAAACAATCTTATCTTCTTTTTTAAAATAGCCTTTCTTGATAAGGTCAATGAGAGCAGCCATGGCTTTGCCCGTGTAAACAGGGTCGAGAAAAATACCTTCTCTTATGGAGACTAAGCGAAGAGCTTCCGATACGTCTTTGTTTATAATTCCATAGCCCTGTCCTATATATTCATCAAAAATAATGACATTTTCCTCTTCCACAGCAAGCTCTAACTTTAAAGCCTCTACTGTGTCCTGGACTAGAGTCAAAACCTCTTTTCCGTAGGACTCTTTATCGTCCGAAACACTGATGCCTAAAACCTTAATATCCCCTTTTAAAGCTTTGGCACCCACAACCAGGCCGCTTTGAGTTCCCCCCGAGCCTGAAGCGTGAAGAACATAATTGATTTCAAAATCCAGCTCCCCAGCTTGCTCCATTAGCTCAACAAAAGCGTTAACATAGCTGATAGCTCCCAGAGGCTTTTCCATCGAGCCGCCAACCATTGAACCGCCGATGGGAGCTACATAAGGTGAATATCCCCATTCTTTTACTTCTTTCTCAACTGCTTCGAGTATATCAAGAATATCATTTATCCTCACCGATTTTCCTTTTTTGGCTTCCTTTATTATGACATCTGCGTCCAGGATATAATCGAGGAGAAGATTCCCATCATATTCTTCAGGGAGGTCATATGTTTTAAACAAAAGAAGGATGGGCTTAATGCCAAATTTTCTAGCTGCAGCCGAAGTTTGAAGGCACCAGTTCGACTGCAAGCTTGCCCAGGTGATGATGGCATCCGCCTTCTTGTCTAAAACATCCTGGATGATAAATTCCAGTTTGCGGGATTTATTACCGCCAAAAGCAAGCCCGGTCATATCATCTCGTTTTATGTAGATTTCAGGCCCCCCAAGTTCTTGAGAAAGATTTTCTAGTTTTTGCAGGGGTGTGGGCAAATGAATCAAATTTTTCCTCGGGAAATCTCCAATTCTCTTTTTTATCTCAGGTATGGAATAAGCTGCCATTTCTTGCCTCTGAATGATAAATTTTATATCAGAAATAGGAGTTTAAATCAAAGTATTGGTCAACGATTAAAAAAAGGTGGGCTTGATAAATCAGGCTCCTACATAGGATACATCAAACATCTTAACAAGATAAATCAAGCCCCTACGTAAGAAGAACCATATGTAAAAATGGGGCCTGGCCCCATTTTTATGCCATTTTTATGAAATAAATCAAATTCCCCCAGAAACGAATTTTTCTAATTAATCAAGATATTTTTTAGAAGCTTTTCCAGGCTTTAGCGATCTCTTTTGCTTTTCCATACAGCCAGGTACGAATCCTATCTCCGTAGAAATAAAAAATGGGGATGACAATCAAGATAAAGATTGTCGAGCTAATAAGCCCGCCCACAGCTGAAAGCGCCAGGGATGACCAGATCTGTCTTTTCCCCTCTTCCGCCTGAAGAAAAACCATGGGAAACATTCCCAGGACAGTCGTAACTGTTGTGAGAAAAATTGGTCTTACTCTCTCTCGCGCGCCCGTCAAGACTGCTTCAAGCAATGGAAGACCTTGCCTCCGTCTAAGATTTATATGGTCGACAAGGAGAATGGAATTGTTGACAACTATCCCTCCCAGAAGAATAACGCCTATATAAGCTGAGGAATCAAACGGAAAGTCAGCTATAACAAATGCCACAAAAACTCCGATCAAGGCTAAAGGAACAGCTAAAAGGATGAAAAAAGGATGGATAAGCGATTCATAAAGAGAAGCAAGAATCATGTAGATAATTATAAGAGAAAAGATTATGGCAAATTTTATCTGCCCCTTTTCCTCTTCGGTCCATGCCCATGTCTCCTCTAAAGTGGCGGAGAAGCCGGGGGGCAATGCTAATTTTGCAAAAACAGATTCTTTATATTTCTTGGCAGCTTTAGTGGGCCCTCTGAACTCCCACATTATTGTCTGCTGGAATTGCTGGTTTTCCCTATCAATGGAACCAGCAACAGGTCTTTCCTCAAGTGTCGAAATATCCGCCAGCCTCAAGTATTCTCCCCCTTGAGTTCTGATCAGCGAATCTTGAAGAGACTTGAGGTCCATCTCTTCTGCCTCGCGAAATTTTATAGAGAGGTCCATCTCTTTTCCGCCAATCTTTATCTGCTGCCGAGAAATTCTTCCCCTGATAAGGGACCCAAGATGATAGTAGAGGTAAGGAAGATTGATATCATACTTTCTCAAAGCTTCTTTATTTATTTTTAATACATAGGAAAAGGTCTCGAGTCTCCAGCCCCATCTGCTGGAAACAGTGATTACTTCTTTAATTCGGGGATTTGCTTTCAGCGTTCTTTCCAGCGCTGAAGTTATCTCCCTTAATTTTTTCATATTATAGCCATAAAACTTTATCCTCGAATCATAAAAAGTGAATGTTCCATAGGAAGAAGAATAGTACTGAGGATCAAACCCACTTACATAGACACTTATTCCTGCAAAATTTGTTGCCAGCTGGATTAATTCCTCCTTCAAAACATAAGGACGGGAAGAGTATTCTATATGAGGAGGAAAGGTTATGAGGAGCCATCCATATTCTTGATAAACTCTTGCTTCCATTTTTTTCTCATAATCACCCTCCAAGACCTTATCCTCGAATTTTCTAACGATAGCGTCTGTCCTCTCAATTGGTGTCCCAGGAGGCGTCTGGATACTAACCCTAAGCACTTGCTCTGAAAACCATGGAAAAAAATATCCCATAGTGACTTCTTTCTTGAACCACTTGTAGCTGCCCACAAAGAGCAGGACTATAATGATAATGATTTCTACAGGATGGCGAAGGAAAAACTTTAATGATTTCTCGTAAGTGCTCCGGATCCGCTCTTTTCTTTCCTTTCTTCCCTTCTTCAGCAGTTTAGGACTCAGGGCAGGAATAAGAGAAAAGGATACAAGCAGAGAGGCTGCAAGTGCAGAAGAAATGACTATGGCTAAAGGTAGATAATAGATCTTGAGCCGGCCTTGGAAATAAGCGAACGAAAAGAAAACACTCATTGTGGTCAAGGTTGCTGCAAGGACAGGCAGAAGTACTTCCTTTGAGCCTTTTATCGCAGATTGAATTGGAGAAAATCCTTTTTCTCTATACCGCAGGACATTCTCAAAGACGACGATGGAGTTATCTACAAAAAGGCCAAAGCCCAAAGCCAAACCTCCCAATGTCAAGGTGTTAAGAGTTATCTTCAGAAAGTAAATAAGATTAAAAGTTATCAAGACTGAAAAAGCGATAGAGGAAAGGATTAGAAGCGAGGGCTTAAAATTTCTTAAGATTAAAAAGATGGAAATAAAAATCACAGAAAGGATAATTCCCACCAACAAATAAAGATGGTTCAGGTCTCGCTCGATTTTTTCGCTTTCATCATTCACCACTCTGAAAACTAGGTCTTGAGGAAGCTCTTTTTTTACTGCTTCAAGTTTAGCTTTGACCCTTCTGGCCACTTTTAAGGTACTTGTTGCAGGCTCTTTCAAGACGGTCAAATCGATTGTCGGCTGGCCGTTTATCCTGAATATGTAGTATATTTCTCCGTAGGAAGGAACAGCTTGAGCTACATCTTTTAGTTTTATCGGATTTTCGCCTGAGTAAGCGATTATTATCTCCCCTAATTCCATCGTGCCTCTGATAGAATTTGAAATTTTAAACGTATACTCCTGGCTTCCTCTTTTTATCTTGCCTACAGGAAAAGTTTGATTGGCTCTTACTAAAGCATAATAGATCTGGTAAGGAGATATATTGAGAGCTTTAAGCCTTTCCCTGTCAAGGATGACCTTGATCTCAGGATCAGCTCCCCCCCTTACTTCAACTCCAGCCACGCCTTTTATGGAACCAATCCCAAACTCTATCTTATCCTTTACATGCTCTCTCAGCTTATGAAGGGAGTAGTCGCCTGAAATGGAGTATTTTAGAAAATCTTCGGTTCGGAAATCTTCAGGAACATAGGGTATAACCTGGGGCGGCCTTGACCCGTAAGGAAGATCATCTTTTATCCTGGCAATTTCTTCTCGAAGGGCAAGGGTTGCAAATTCCATGTTGGTTTTTGGATCAAACTCCAGGGTAATCCGTGAACGGCCTATCCGGGAAGTAGAGTTAATCTTTGTTACTCCCTTGATCATGGAAGCAACTTCTTCCAGCGGGGAAGTAATTTGAGTTTGGATAATCTCAGGCGGAACGTCGCTCCAAATTGTCTCTATGGTTAATTGTGGATACTCTTCTTTTGGCGCTAACTCAAAAGGAATATTAAGGAAAGAATAGATTCCCAGGAAAAAGAAAACCACGAAAATCATCGCTGTGGCGATCGGACGCTCAACAAATATCTTCATTTTTTAGATATAGATTTCCTCTTTTCGGCAAGCTCATAGGCTATAGGAATAAGGATCAAGGTCAGGAAAGTGGCAAGGATAAGGCCCCCGATTACAGAGATGGCCAAAGGCTGCTGGAGCTCCGCACCTCTTCCCATTCCCAGAGACATAGGAAATAGGCCGAAGGCAGTCGTAACTGTCGTCATTAATATCGGCCTCAGCCTCACCCGGCTTGCTTCCATAATGGCTTCCCTGGAGCTTAATCCTTTCTTTCTAAGCTGGTTTGTGTAATCTATTTTCACAATAGCATCATTGACCACTATTCCGGCTAAAACAACCATCCCAATAACAGAGATAACGTTTAGAGTTTGGCCTGTTATAAACAAAGCCCAGATAGCACCTGTAAGGCCCATGGGCAGAGTAAATAAAATCAAGAAGGGATGAAGCAGAGATTCAAACTGAGCAGCCATGATCATATAAACCAAAAGAACCGCAAGGGAAAAAGCAAAAATGAGGCTTCTGAAGGACTGGTTCATCTCTTCCTGCTCCCCACTGAACACAACCCTATAACCAAAAGGCAAGGAAAGCTCATCAATTTTAGCCTGAATCTTGGGGACCACCTGGCTTATTTTTGCGCCTCGAAGATTAGCTGTTATTAATACTTCCCTCTGTTGATTTTCTCTCCGCACTTCCTTAGGTCCCCTTGCCATTTCATAGGAAACCAGCTCTCTTAAAGGGATAAGAGATCCTCTGTATTGAATCTGCTCATCCAGAAGGGATTCGATGTTTTCCCTTGTTGCTTCTTCCATCCGCACTAAAATATCATACTTTTTCTCCAGCTCTTTAAATTGAGTGGCCACTTTACCTCTGACAGCATCCACAAGAAATCCTCCGATTGCTTGGGGTGTAATGTTATATTTTTCCAGCGCATCCTTCCGTATTGTTATCAAAAACTCTGGCTTTCCTTCTCCGATATTTGTGTTCAGGTCAGCAATGCCCTTGATATCCCTCAATTTCTCGACAAGCTCCTCAGCTATAATTTTAAGCCTAACGAGATCTTCTCCTCTGACTTTAAGACCAACTTCGGCTGTGGAAAAAGCCAGGAATTGAGCAAGAGTAGACTGTTCTTTGACAATCGAATAATTGAGGTCTGGCAACTCTTCAAGTCTCGCTCTTAAAGCCTCGATCGTGCTTTCCACCTGTGATGATTTCTGAACTTCAACATGAATTTGAACCGAATTCAGAGAAATGTCGGGATTAAGGCCCTCCATGCCACTTACAATTCCTATTTGGGAAAAGCTTTCTTCGACGGATTCTCTCTTCCCCAACCATTGCTCGATCAAAGAGACAACCCTCACGGTTTGCTCCAGAGAATAATCAATTGGAGTTTTCAGGTTCAATTCAAAAGACGCTGCTTCTGGTTTAGGCATGAGTTCCCTCGGGATTTGAGTAGCGACTAAAAAAGTCAGGATCAAAAAAGCAAGAGATCCAACAAGCACCTTTCCTTTATTATCCAAGCACCAGGAGAGAAATCCATGGTAGCTGGAGGCAAATTTTTTATATACAAAATTAAATCCTTTAAAAACGGCTCTAAAAACTAACTTAAAGGGAAAACTTGCGTAATGGAAAACCAGAAGCAATAGCTGAAGGAGAAAGCTTGTTATAAAATTAAGAACCAGGTAGATACCCTTGAAAACATAATAAAAAAGCCATTTAATGCCCTTGTAAGGGTAGAGCAAATACCTGACTATTGATTTCTTGGGGGGATTCTTTTCCTTTCTTACCGCAGTTTTTTCTTCCAGCTCCTTTCCCATCTTTTCGAGCTCAAACCTGCGTGAGGAAAGCACCGGAAGAAGGGTCAAAGAGACTATAAGCGAGGAAAGAAGGGCAAAAGTCACCGTAAAAGCTTGGTCTTTAAATAACTGACCAGCCACTCCATGTACATAGATAACGGGCAGAAAAACTGAGATTGTGGTTAAAGTTGAGGCTGTGACAGCCATTCCTACTTCTTTTGTGCCTATAAATGCCGCATTGCCAAGACTTTTACCTAGGCTTTTATGCCTGAAAATACTCTCGGAAACAACTATGGAATTATCGACAAGCATCCCGACTCCAAGCGCCAGCCCGCCCAGGGACATTATATTCAGGGTAATATCTCTGAAATAAAGAAGGTTAAAGGTAGCGATTATGGAAATGGGAATAACAACAGCAATAATGATCGGAGTCTTCAAGTCCTGGAGAAAGATTAACAAAACAAAAAAAGCCAGGATTCCACCAAAAATAATGGACCTTAGGACTGATGAGATTGCCTTTTCGATATATCTTGCCTGTTCAGAGACAACCAGGATTTCTGTTCCTGGATTTTCCTTTCTAATCTCATCAAGTATTTCATGGGTTGTCCTTGTCACTTCTACAGTATTAGCACCCGATTCTTTCCTGATCAGGGCTCCAATACTCTCCTTTTCATTGAGCTTGGTTATTCCTTGTCTCTCTTTGATTGAGTCTTGAATCCGAGCTACATCTTTAAGCCGGATGACTCCTCTTTCTTCTGTCGTTTTAAGGCTTATCTCTCCAATCTCGCTCAACACCTCAAACTCCCCCACAACTCGAAGAGCATACTTGAATCGGCCTTTTCTTATTGTTCCTCCCTGAAGGTTTTGATTATACTCATCTATTCTTCCAGCAATCTGCTCTATTGTTAGCCCGTACAGCGAAAGGAGCCTGGGATCAACCTCCACTTGAATCTCTCTCTCCACTCCTCCAACTATCTCAGCCGAGCCTATTCCCTCTATCTGCTCCAGGCGTGGTTTTATCAGCTCCTCTGAGAACTCTTTAAGCTCCAGGAGTGACCTGTCTCCAGAAATGGCTAAGACCATTATGGGCTTACTTTGAGGATCTAATGGTATGATTACCGGATCTTCAGCCTCTTCAGGGATAGGAGCACCATCAAGTTTCTCTCTGGTGTGCAGCGTGGCAAAATCCATATCCGTTCCCCAAGAAAATTCGAGTGTCATGAAGGACTGCCCTTCCTTAGATACAGATTCCACTCGCCGCAAACCGGGAATTCGGCTGACAGCAGCTTCCAGAGGCAATGTTACAAATGTTTCTATCTCTTCCGGCGCAACGCCAGGGTATTCAGTCACTACAGAGAGGCGGGGATAACTTATATCAGGCAGCAGGTCAACACTCAACTCCCTCAAGGAGACAAAGCCGAGAAGAACGATGCCCAGAAAAAACATGAAAGTAGTAACAGGTCTTTTGATGGTGAGTTGAGTTATTTTCATATCTTTTAAGCTATATTAAAATGATTTTATCAAATTCTTTTTAGCTTAACCAATCTAATAGACTAAAAAACTTAGGGCAATTAATCATCGCAAATTATTATTGATCCGAAAATTACAAATTGTTTTAAAAGCTTCCCTGCCTTTAAACTAAAATTTTATATTCTCTTATTATATGTTTATCTTAATTCTAGTGTAGAGCGAACGATCCGAGGAAAAGGCAGCTGCTGAACGAAATAAAAATTATCTTCATGGTCAATGGTATTTAGCGCTGTCTCCTCCGGCAATTTATATGAACCGAGGAACCGCCCTTTTTCATTAAAGAAATCTAAATAAAATTTTACTTCAACTTCTTGCTCAGCTTTTTCTTCGACCAGCATAAGCATATTCAGAAGCATTTTCTTCTTATAAAGAAAGCATGGGCCTATAACATTTAATGCTCTCATTATATATCCTGTTTGAAATTTTTTTAGCACTGGGGGCTTCAATATATAATCTCTTTTTATTTTTTCTAAAAGGTTTCCGTCTAGATCATATTCCCTTATTTCATATTTTTCAGGTAAGACCATGTATATCTTACCGTCTAAAAAGTGATATCCACCTCCGCCGATACTTCCACCTGCCCAATTGGGTAAATTTGGGCCAAATCGATATTCATCAGGGAATTTTTCAAGAAACTCTCCTTCAACTGAATAATAATCAGCAGCAAATCCCATCTGCCCCCTGGTAGTTCGGTTTATAAACAATCGCCCATCAGGCAAAAAATAAAAATTAGTACAGCGTCCCATAAGATTCATTGTCTGCTGGTATTTCCCTTGAGCATCAAATAAATGTATAAGGGTAGGAAGATCTAAAACCCATATTTCCCCAGCAGGACTCACTGCTACTTCTGAGGGATTTCGAAACTCTCCAGGGCCTTGTCCTTTTCTTCCTGCTTTCCATATAAAATTTCCATTCTTATCAAACTTTAAAAGCCTATGATTTCTGACATCTAAGACATATATATTCAATTCGAAATCGACTGCTACATCTAGTTCACTATGGAACATCAAAAATTCTTCTCCTTCTTCAACTCCCAACGCAAGATTTTCTTTAAACGTGATTTTTTCATTAATTTTAGCTCCCCATATTCCTGATCCTTCAGAATCAATGACTGTTACTCCTTGCTCTTTATAAATGCTCCCGTGCCACTTTTCTTTCGAGCAACATAGAGAAATAACTACTATAGAGACAAGTGCAAAACAGGCTAGTCTTTTCATTTGGAGATTTTGTATTTGATTACTTTGAATAATTCATCTTCGCCTTATGCTTCAAGTTCTCGTCTGACGCTAGAAAAATTAAGATTAGACATTTAGTGTTTTTCATTATCTCTCCCTTTATTTTTTACTTCATAACCAACAATAAAGAATCTGTAATTATCATACTCTATTAATGTCCTTGATCGCTCTCGTCTTTCCACCGACCTAATAAATGACTCTTCGAAAACTTTTTTACTGGGAAATCTAATTCCTTTTTGCTCTACTTTGAAAGCCCACTATNNGAAAACTGTCTTACTGGGGAATCTAATTCCTTTTTGCTCTACTTTGAAAGCCCACTATATTTTTATTTATATCATTAATAAAGATTTTTTACATCCATATGGTTTCACATCAACATGTCATAAGAGATTCCCTCATTTTGCTAAATTATATAGCAAAAAATGTACCAATAATGACCAGAGGTTGCATTAGAATATTTGGAGTTTTTCTGTTCTAAATTTAAGACAAATGGCTAATATGAGGACAATAAATTAGGGCATTATCTTTTGGAAGGACAGAACAAGGTATATGGCCAGCATATTTTCCTTTTTCTATAAGCGAATAACAAATTTGAAACGTATCATATTAAAGTATAATATAAAAATATAGCCCTATCTGGAAATGAAGAAGGATATAACGCTAAAGAAATTTTTTATCTTTTTTTTGTTTATTCTGCTTTCTTTCTGTGCTCCGAAGAAAAAAATCGAGATTGCACCGCATGTTGTTGAATACGAGAGCAAAGAAAAAGAGGCAGATATCCTCCTTAAAAAAGGAAGCTATGCCTGCTTGAAGGATGCGTTCCAGATTTATCATGACCTACTATCAAAACCGCAAGCACCAGAACAAACAAAAGAAAAACTCATCAAAACAGGACTTCTTCTGACGCTCAGAGAAAAAGAGTTGGGGATTTTAAAAAACAAATATCTCAAGCTGCCTTCTGATATAATCAAAGGATCTCCTTCCTTATCCGAATTTTCCCTTTATCTTGAAATTGTCAATTTAATCCCAAAGGAGACTAAAGGTGCTACTCAAGATGAAAAAGAAGATATTTCTCGAGTCTTTGCAACCTGGGATAGACTGAGAAAGAATATCGATACATGGAACGAGCAGCTTAAGGAAAAATCAGAAACTGATGAATTCTTTGCCTATCTTTATATTTCTTTAAATCGTAGTCTTCCCCATCACATTAAGACTAAAGATAAACCTGACTTTTCCCGTCTTTTAGAAATATTCCCTGATTCCCCTCTGATTCGATACATTCTCTCCCTCTATCCAGAAGAGAACCACAAAAGCCTGGAGGAGCTCGTCCAGAAGGAACCTCGGTTTCATGAAGTCTATTATTTCTTAGGAGAAATAGCCCTAAAACGCCAGCTATTGATTACTGCTGAGAGGAATTTCTTAAAAGCCTACGAACAAATTCCAGAATCATCCTCCACTATTATTTCTCTGGCAAGTATTTGTTTTGGCTTCGAAGAACTTGAAAAAAGCCTCGAATATCATGAAGGAGTTTTACGGCTGGCTCCAGCCTACAGGGCAGCTCTCCTGGGAAAGGCTCTTTGCCTGAGTTATTTAAGGAGAAATGAAGAAGCGATTGATACACTAAACATGCTTGTCAAACTTGGAAAATACCATATGGGAGATGCCCATTACTGGCTTGCCTGGAATCACAATGAGCTCGAGAATCTAGATGAGGCCTGGGAAAATATTGAAAAGGCCAAGAACTATTTTATCGGATACAGCCAGGTCTTATCTCTCGCTGGAATAATTGAATTTAAAAAGGGAAACCTGGATGCGGCAGAGGAAGATCTCAAAGAAGCATTGAAGTTAGATCCTTCAAACTGTGAAGCTTCCTATTATTTAGGAAAAGTCTATGCTGCGTATCAAGATTGGAAAGAATCTGGGAATAATTATGAAAAAGCAGCTTTCTGTAACGAGGGAGAAGAAAAAAACTTAAAAAATAAAATAAAGAATATAGAAAATTCAGATTTTTCCGAGGAAAGAAAGAAAAGGTTAATTAAAAAAAAGAGAATCCAGTTGAGAAAGACTACCCTTACTAAAGCGACATTTTTTTATAACGCTGCTGCTGGATATTTCAACGCCGGAATGAAAGACGAAGCACTGAGCCTTGCTCAAAAAGCTATCTTACATAGCGCTTTTAAAGAAAAGGCACAAGAATTGATCCTTAAGATAAAGGAACTTAATCAGGATTTGAGAAGTTTTTAAGATAGAGGGCACTATGAAAGCCAAACTTAAGCTAGTTTTAACCATGGCTATTTTCTTTCTTTTTTTGGTCAGCTGCACAAAAACAAAAATATCAGAAAAAGTTGAATGGAGAGGAGAGATCGAGTATGAGAACGGGGTGAAAGTCGTCAAGAATCCTGCTGAGCCTGTCTACGGGGAAATGCTCCTCGATCTGGAAGAAGATTTAGCCGTCGGAAGAGAAGACGATGATAATTACATGTTTTATCGAGTTCGAAAAATTGATGTGGATGATCAAGGAAACATATATGTGCTTGAAGGAGGAAATTGCCGCCTCCAGAAGTTTGATCCCGACGGGCAGTATCTCCAAACAATCGGGAAAAAAGGACAGGGTCCAGGTGAATTTGAACGGCCCTCTAAGCTTTCCTTGGGTGAAGAAAATAATATTTATATTTCTGAGTACCGAAAAATCCATATTTTCAACGGCAAGGGGAAATTTATAAATAGTATTCTTTTATCCGATTTTATCACAGATTTCTCTATCGCATCTGATAAAAGTATTTTTGGAATAGCATCTATACGAAGTGATGTAGAAAGTAAGCAATGCTTCGTAAAATTGGACCATAAAGGAAAAATGATAAAAAACATAGCTCAATTTGATTACCCTGCTAAGCTTGTTCAAAGAAAAGGTACAGATGGCACAACTATGGCCTTTGGATTGAGCCATCAATACAATCAAGATTTATATTTTTCGCG
Source organism: Candidatus Aminicenantota bacterium (assembly GCA_011772475.1). Classification (GTDB taxonomy): domain Bacteria; phylum Acidobacteriota; class Aminicenantia; order Aminicenantales; family Aminicenantaceae; genus SOIV01. The sequence continues at coordinate 14,813 of WVZK01000067.1, forward strand.
AGCAGTTGCGGATAAACACATCTATGCTTATTCGTCAAAATACAGTTTGTTTCAGGTTAACCTGGAAGGCGACCTTGAATTGATCATAAAGAAAGAAGAGCCTGCACATTCTATCTCTCAAAAAGAGAAAAACAAGATTTATGAAAGTTATTCTCGCTTAGAAGAAAGATGGCCCAAAGGAGTCGTTAAGGAAGCTATCCAATTTCCATCTCACCGGCCCTATTTTAACCGAATTCTAACTGATGATAGAGGAAGAATATATGTCAGAAGAGTAAGGTCTGTCATTGATGAAAGTGAAGAGGTCGAATTTGATATATTCAGCAAGGAGGGCCACTATCTTTATAAAACAAACCTTCCGTTCACTCCGTCTGTTATTAAGAACGGCTATTTTTATGAGCACTATTCTTCTGAAGAAACAGGTGAGGTCAAAATAAAAAGATACAAGGCAAAAAACTGGGAAAAGATAACAGACGGAATATAAGACTATTTTTCTTCTGAGATTGCAATTCTTCCTCTGGCAGGTCAAAACCCCACCTAAAACTCTTGATTAATTTCTGTCAAAGATAGATGGGGAATTGCATACGCATCAGTAAAAAAATCTTCACACCTGTAAAAAAAGTTTACCCGAACAAGAAAATTTGACTTAAATCTACTGATTTTAGGTCAGAAAAAAGCCAGTAGACATAAATTTGGCATAAAAGTTGCTCGATATATTGGTGGATGGGGAATAAACATGATGGCAATAAATAAGAATAAAAAGGGAATAATTCGCTTTTGCAATTGTATATAGGATGTGATGTTGAATGAGGCAAAGAGAGAAGATACCTGAAAAGAAACTGATTGCACTGGCAAAAGAGGGAGACATGCAAGCTTTTGAATCATTGGTCAGAAAATACCAGCGAAGCATTTATTATCTCTGTCGCCTAATGACTGGTGCTCACCAATCTGCTGACGATCTTTCTCAAGATACTTTCATCAAGGCTTATACTTCTCTCTTCGCTTTCAGGGACGGGATGAGCTTCTATACCTGGCTTCGGAAGATTGCCGTTAATAATAATTTAAATTACCTTAAAGCACATAAGCGGGAAGAGTTTTTGGGAGAAAAAGATAATAATGTTCCAGAGGATGCCTCATCAACCCACCATGAGCTGCCTCCTGACACGCTCCAGAGAAACCGGTTGGAGCAAAAGCTCATGGAAGCTCTCGATGCTCTTCCCGCTGACCAAAAAATCATTTTTATCCTCAGGTTTTACGAAAACCAAAGTTATAAGGAGATAGCTCAAACTCTCAACCTCCCTAACGGAACAGTGATGTCCCGGCTGAGCAGAGCCAGGAAAAAACTTAAAGAATTAATGGCTGACTATCTTTGAAGGAGAGACCCATGAGACATGAGAAAACAAAAAAGCTCTTAGGAGCTTATCTTGATCGAGAACTCAATAGCGAAAACATGAAGGAAGTTGAATATCATTTGAAAGTTTGCTCTGAATGTTGCAAAGAGCTATCTTCTTTAAAAAAACTGGAGGAAATTCCCAAGGAATTACCCTTTGTTCCTCAGCAAAAAGAATACTGGGAATCTTTTCCATCCCGCGTTAAAGAAGCAATAAAAAATAAAATCTATGAAGACCAACAAAAGGAGGCTAAAATGTTCCAAGATTCTTTTATTATTAGAGAAAAAAATATTGGGACCAAGGTCTGGGTCTTCCCGCTTTCCTTAGCAGTCCACTTATTCATCGTGCTGCTTTTGATAATTTACCCTCTTTTAAGTCCTGGAAATCTGCCTCAGATAGAAATATACAGTGCTTTCCTAGCTCCACCTCCGCCTCCACCTCCGCCGCCTCCTCCCCCACCTAAAAAGCGTAAAAGTTCTGCAAAAAAAACACGCATCAGGCCTGTTCAGGCCCAAACCAATATAGAACCGGGTAAACTTGTCGCCCCTGTAGAAATCCCTGAAGAAATCGCTGAAGAAGAACTCAGCGATATCGGAGTAGAAGGCGGAGTCGAAGGCGGAGTCGAAGGCGGAGTCGTCGGCGGAGTGCTCGGCGGAGTCGTCGGCGGAATCCTCGGCGGTGTTGTCGGTGAAGTCGAAGCTCCCATTAGAGCAATGGGAGAAATTAAACCACCTAAATTAATCAAGGAAGTTAAGCCTGTCTATCCTGAAATTGCACGTCAGGCAAGAGTGGAAGGTGTCGTCATTATCGAGGCTGTGACCGATATCTACGGAAGAGTGGCACATGTTAAAGTCCTCAGGTCCATCCCGCTTCTCGACCAGGCAGCCAAAGATGCTGTCCGTCAGTGGGTCTATGAACCTATGATTATCAACGGCCGTCCAAGAAGTGTCATTTTCACCGTTACTGTTACATTTAAATTAAAGTAAGAGCAGAGATTGCTGGAAATTGGTTAAGGGACAAGCTGATTTCAAAAAGCTCTTGATAGATTACTTTTGTATCCTGACTCTGGCATCGTGGGCCAGAGTGAAATGTCCCTCGATTATTACCGACTCCCCTTCTTTAATGCCGTCCAGGACCTCTGCGTAGTCCTCATTTTCAAGTCCTACATCGATATATCTCCATTTAGCCAGACCTTCCTCTACGATAAACGCTAATTTCCTTCCGCTTCTGACGAGGACGGCATCCTGGGGTACAAGTAGTCTGTCTTTATGAATCTCAGCTGCAATCTCAACCTCGACATGCATACCTGGCTTAATCTCCTCCTCAGGATTCGCCACATCAATAATAACATTGCATGTCTTATCTTGGGGATTGATTACCGGGCTTATCGCCTTTACTTCTCCCTCGAAAATCCTTCCTGGATAAGCGCTGAATTTAAGATCAACTTCCCGACCCACTTTCATCTTTCCTATTTCACTCTCCAGAACTTTGGCATGGACGCGAATGCGATCGATGTTTACGAGGGTGAAAAGCTCCCTGCCGCTTGTCACATGCTCTTGAGGAGAGACTTTAATATCATGAATCAAACCTGAAAAAGGAGCTCTAATCTTCGTCTTATCCAGGTTCATCTGAGCTGTTTTGACTCGTATCTCGGCTTGTGTTAGGCCTTTCGTTGCAGCTAGGATTTCTTCTTTTTTTTCTCCTGATTCTATTAAAGCTAATTCATACTCTTTGCTTGCCTTTTCAAAGTCTGCTCTAGATATAAGCCCTTTCCGAAAATTTATCCTTGCCTTCTCATAGTCATCCTTAGCTTTTTGAATCTTTTGTATATCTAGACTGGACTTCGCCTCATTAGGCTCAGCAAACCGCTTCTCTACTAATAATTCAGACACTTTATTCAAACGAGTAGCTTCTTCCAGCTCGAGATCCAATCTATATTTCTCGTCATCCAGGGCAACCAACAACTCTCCCTTTTTGACATGTTTGCTCTCCTCCACGTTCAAGGTTTTTATAACTCCCGACACTTCAGCCTTCATGTCTATTTTCATGTTAGTCACTGCCTCACCTGGAGACTTTAATTTAATGATTAAATCCCCTCTCTTAGCCACAGCGACCTTTACAGGAAGAGGGGTTTCTTTAGCCTCTTGAGCTTCTTCTGCGGAGTCCTGTACTGAAGCCTCTTCGGATTCGTCAGGTTTCTCTCTGAAGAAAATAAAAAAAGCCAAGGCACCAACAACGATGACAACGAGTGAAATAATCAGTATCTTTTTGGAGAAGATCATTTTCATATCTCCTTCTGCCACCTCTCTAATTTACAGGTATGTCTTTATAGTAAAAACGACGATTCAAAATGTCAAATCATATCATTGTAGCTTATGTAGGGGCTTGATTCATCAATTCCACATATGAACCAAGTAAATTATTCTTAGGGATTTGATTCATCAAACCCACATTTTTGCCATTACAATAAATATGTGGATTGGATAGATAAAATCCATATATAAAAAGGTGGGCTTGATAAACCAAGCCCCTACAAAAGAGAATTTTAGCCTCTACACAATATAAATCATCCCTCTAGGGAATTAATCAATAGGCGTTATAAATCAAGCCCTTACAGAAGATAAAACAATCCCACACAGAATTAATCGGTGGGTTTGATAAATTAAGCCCCTACTGAAGAAGATTCAGGCTCATTTAGAGTATTCTTCGTTATCTTTGTTTACTGCATCTTTTAAAAGCGCAAGAAAATCAGGAAGGGCGGCGATAACCCTATGCCAGTTGGGGATAAGCACAGTTCCGGAAGGATTCTGCCAAAACACCTCTCCAGCTTTCTTTATCCCCTCAGCAAAAGCTTCAACACACACCGACTCATTATGTCGGTCAAACTTCAGATTATTCATCTCAGCATCATTCTCGTACAGAACCACTGTCTCTTGAGCGACTTTCAAATAGATGTTACTCAAGGTTTTAAAAAATCCTTCTGAAAACTGCGCTCCTTCCTGAGCAAGGGTTCGAAAAATGGACTTGGCAATATCAACGGTCATTTTCAGAATCCCTTTTTCTGGGTCATCTGGCACCAACTCTTGATGCTTATGATCGTATCCATCGGCAATGTCAACCTGGCATATTCTGCTTAAAGCCATATTTCTGTAAACTTCAGCCAAGGTCCCTACTTCCAATCCCCAATCGCTGGGGATACGCATGGCCATAGCTAAATCCCTTCTCAGGGCAATCTCTCCGGCCAGAGCATAGCGAAAACTGTCCATATAGACCAGGAAAGGAAGATATCCTAATATCTTTTCTAAGGACCTGATAAAAGGCGTGAAAAACAACCGAGTAGCACGACCGTGCATTACATCTGTATATCGGCTGTAATAACCTTTGCAGAACTCGTACTCAGAATGAGGATTAGCCACAGGATAGCAAAGGCGGGCAAGAAGCGCACGATTATAGTTTACGATATCACAATCATGCATGGCGATGACTCGGCTTTTCCCTCTGGCTAAAACATACCCAAGTGAAATCCAAACAGCACGTCCTTTTCCTCTTTCTCCTGGAGACAGGTCATTCTTCTCTAAAAGCTTATAGAGCCCTTTCATCCGAGGACCATCGTTCCATATCACTTTAAGCTTTTTTATGGCAGAGAAAGAATTTTTTACCCTTTTATATTGATCTGCATTTGCCCTGTCAAGACATAAGACAATCTCCTGGAGATAATTAACGTTTCTCAGCTCATCCATAATTTTGGGGAGAGCTCCGCTTTTAAATTCGCGATAAAGAGAAGGTAAAACCAGGGCGATGGGTCTTATCTGGGAAAAGCGCTTGAGATCATTTTCTAATTTTTTCAGGTTTAGCTCTCCCAATCTATGAAAAGTGGCGATTACTCCGTTTTGGAAAAAATCAGACATTTATTCCTCCAAAAAAGCTATAATAAGATAAAATTCTATGTGGATTTAATTGCGCTTGGTATAGGATAAAGAAAAAAAAATTTTGTGTCAATGACTTGATTTTTGTTCAGGAGTCGTTATATCTATTAGAGTTAATCTTAACTGAGAAGGATTGTTTCATTTGAAAAAAAGATTGAGCTACACCTGCAATGCTGGAAGCGGAGAAAGCAACTCCTCAACCTTTTTAAGGAAGTTATTGACTTTTTCGCGCATATTTAACATTATCTTTTTCTTAGGATAGATGATCAAAAGAGGCAAAAATAGATGATTCTCACCCCTAGAGCGATCGAAAAAGTAAAAAAAATAGAAAAAGTTGACCTTCTGGTCGGAATCCCCAGTTACAATACCGAAAACACGATAGGCCATGTCTTAAAGGCTGTCCGCCTCGGGCTGACAAAATACTTTCCCAAGATAAAAAGTCTCATTGTCAATTCTGATTGTGGTTCTTCGGATAATACCCGCAAGATCATCCGAAACAGCATCAAAGATTATAAGGGATTAGAAACTATCCTAATTGCTCATGAGATGCATCCTTATATGCGAAGTCTTCATACGCCCATTTCAGAAATGGTAACAACCTTCAGAGGAACTCCTGGAAAAGGCAAGGCTTTCAGGAGAATATTTGAAGTAGCTCATGAACTAAAAGCTAAAGCTGTAGTTGTGGTCGACTCAGACCTTCGCTCGATAACTCCAGAATGGATACAGCTGCTGGCAGGACCCATTCTATTCAAGAAATTTGATTATGTAGCGCCTCTCTATTCCCGTCATAAATATGATGGAACTATCACAAATTCTTTAATTTACCCACTCACTAGAGCTTTATACGGTGTAAAGCTCCGTCAGCCTATCGGAGGTGAATTCGGCTTTTCAGCAAAGGTTCTCAGCCATTATATGGAGAAAGATATCTGGGACACCGACGTCGCTTATTACGGTATCGACATCTGGATGACGTCTGTCGCCCTGGCTAATGGATATAAAGTTTGCCAATCTTTTCTCGGAGCCAAAATTCATAATCCCAAAAGTGTAGCCACTCTTCCTCCGATGTTTAAGCAGGTTTTGGGAACGATTTTATCTCTCGTCGAAGAAAATCAAGATAAATGGAAAAAGATAAAAGGCAGCAAGGATTTGCCAACTTTTGGCTTTGAGGCAAGCGTTATCCCTGAAGAAGCTCGCCAGGATTTCAATGAACTATTCAATCTATTTCATAAAGGAGTTGCTAAACGCTATCTTATCTGGAAAGAAGTAATGAAAAGGGAAAATTTGCAATCGCTGGAAAAAGTCATTCAACTCCCAAAGAAAAGTTTTGGCTTCCCTGCCGAACTCTGGGTAAAAACAATCTATGACTACATTCTTTTCTACAGCAGGTTCAAGTACACGTTCATGGAGATGAGCCTGCCTTCTCTTCTTGAATCGATAATTCCCCTCTATTTTGGCTTTATCGCTTCCTTTGTTCAAAAAACAAAAAAAATGAGTAATTTAGAAGCTGAACAAGAAATTGAAAAGCTCTGCCTTGAGTTTGAAAAACTAAAGCCCTATTTAGTTAATAACTGGGATAAAAGAGAATAAGAGTTCCCTGAAGAAATGTTATAACTATCTATCCAACTCAGTCATCCAAGCCATCTTTAAATAAATAGAAAAGAAACAGATCCAACTTGGATAACACCCAAAATAAATAAGGAATCCTATGACTTTCCTTGACTGGATCATTATAATCTTCTATGCAGGCGGACTCATCGTCCTGGGATGGTGGTTGGGACTCAAGCAAAAAACATCTGAAGATTACTACCTGGCCGGAAGAAAGCTACCCTGGCTACCGATTGGTTTCTCAACTATGGCCACCCAGCTGGGAGCTATTTCTTTTATCTCTGCTCCTGCTTTCGTTGCTATCCGGGAGGGAGGGGGCATGATATGGCTTGGATATGAGCTTGCTCTCCCTCTGGCCATGATTGTCCTTATGGCTTTTCTTTTCCCTGTGTTTCATTCGCTTCGAATAATAAGCGTCTACGAGTTTTTAGAAAGGCGCTATGATGAGAAAACAAGAATTGTGATGAGTCTTGTTTTTCAAGTTAGTCGTGGTTTAGCCACAGGCGTCACTGTCTACGCTGCTGCTATCGTTCTCTCAGTAACCCTGCAAATTCCTCTTTGGATAACCATTCTCCTTATCGGCGCGGTGGCTGTTATCTACGAACTCTTCGGAGGAATTCATGTGGATATTGTCTCAGATACAATCCAAATGATCGTAATACTCTTGGGAATAATCATAATCGGCTTGGTCGGCCTTCATCTTATCGGGGGATGGGGTTCAATTTCAGAGCTAATAGACCCTGCACGACTTGTCGCCGTGGATTTTTCTGCTCACGGGTTGGGCGATGGCCAAGATTTTGGGTTCTGGGCATTATTTCTTGGAGGCTTTTTTCTTTATGCTTCTTACTATGGCTGCGATCAGAGTCAGGTTCAGAGAGAACTCTCAGCCAGAAACCTCAAAGAATGCAAACTGAGCCTTCTTTTCAACGGTTTTTTCCGTTTTCCTATCGTGCTTGGCTACTGTAGTGTAGGGCTCATCTTAGGAGCATATGTCATCCAACATCCTGAATTTCTAGAGAATCTTCCTCAAGGAAGACCTGATTACCTCCTCCCTACTTTTATCCTGGCAAAGATGCCTCCAGGAGTCATAGGATTAATTTTTATCGCTATCATGGCCGCCGCCATGTCTTCGCTTGACTCTTCTATAAACTCTCTCTCTGCTGCCACTGTGGAAGATATCTATAAAAAAATAAGCAAAAGAAAGGTCGAGCCTGAGAAAGAAATGAAACTATCCAAGATGTTTACTCTTTTTTGGGGAGTTTTCTGTATCGGATTTGCCTTTTTTGTTGGTGACGTCTCTCCTACCATTATAGAATCAATAAACAAAATCGGGTCTGCTTTTTACGGCCCTGTTTTTGCCGTATTTCTGGCGGGTATTATCTCTTCAAAAGCAAAACCTCTCCCTGCTATTATTGGCCTTGTGAGTGGAGTCGCAGTAAATCTCTACCTCTGGCTTTTTGTGCCTTCTGTCTCCTGGTTGTGGTGGAATGCAATCGGATTTGCTCTAGCGACTGCAGTCATTCTTTTGGGGAGTTACCTCTTACAGCCCGGCTTCAAAAGCTCCTTTGAAATAAAAATCAGCCCCGAAAAAAGAGGCTGGAAAATAAGCTATGGATTATTAATCATATACGTTGCAGGTCTAATTCTGCTCTTAATTTTTTTCCCAACGCTTTTTTGACAATTTCTAAGTAATGTAGGGGTTTGATTTATCAAACCCATCTATAGGTTCAGAAGCGCTGGGCGGGATGGGATAGGTTGGTAGGTTCAGCCAAGCTTGAGGGTTATTCAATTTATTTGTCCTTAAATTAATAAATCCGTTACTCGATGCCCCAATTTCCGAAGCTTTTGACTTCAAAATTTGTCTATGCTATAAGTTTTTTGCTGGAAAATAGAAAGCGAACAGTGGCTAAAACATGAATCATGAAATTGACTATGGGAATATCATAAAAGTTCCAGAAGAAGGCATAAATGAGGCGGAAAACTATATAGAAGCCCTATCTAAGATTTCCTCTGATAAGAAAAATCGAATAGACAGAGTCTTGATTCCAGAGAAGTGTTTAAGAAAAAGAATTCAGGCTTTAGCTCAAGAAATTTGCAGGGATTATAAAAATGCAGAAGAATTAATCCTTGTCATTATCTTGAAGGGCGCGTTTGTTTTTGCTTCAGATCTAGGAAGAGAAATATATAAAATCGGTGGACTACAGGAGACTGAAATCAGGTATGGTTTTATTAAAGCTATGACCTACGGCAAAGAAATAAAGCATACAGAGGAAACAACAAGAGAAGTCAAAATAGAGCTAATGCCTCAGAATCTCGAAGGGAAAGATGTCTTATTGATAGAGGATATCGTTGATCAGGGCTTTACGCTATTCGAGATCAAGCAAAAAATGCTGAAAGAACAAAAGCCTAAATCTTTAAAAATTTGCGCTTTAATAAACAAAAGGCTAAAAAATCCACCAAAAGAAGTAAGAGAGATAAAAAATAAGCTAATTCTTGATTATCTTGGATTTGAGATTCCTGATAGATGGATCGCAGGCTATGGAATTGATGCGGGAGAAGATTTCAGGCATTTACCTTTTATTATCTCTGTCAATGAAAATTATTATTTGAACAAATAATAACAATAGTTAGAAGATCCAATACATTAAGCCTAAAAAGAATCCTAAAGAATTGGATAAATAGACCATGCATGATCTGATCTTAATGGGAGGGAACATTATTGATGTTCGTTCTCAAAAAATTCATAAAGGCGATGTATTAATTAAAAACGGAATCATTGCTGGGATAGAGTTTTCTCAAAATGAAGAGGCAAAAAGGATAATTGATATTCAGGGCAAATATGTAGCTCCTGGGTTTATTGATAGTCATCTTCATGTGGAGAGCAGCATGCTCAGCCCGCTGGAGTTTTCCCGAGAAGCTGTAAAACATGGAACAACAGCCATATTCGTTGATCCTCATGAGATAGCCAACGTTCTAGGAAGAAAAGGTCTAGATTTATTCCTGGATCAATCCAGTATAGTTCCCATGGATATGTTTGTCGGAATCCCTTCTTGCGTTCCAGCAACTCAATTAGAGGACTCAGGTGCATGCCTAACAGTTGAAGATGTAAAGACGTTGATTCCTGACAAAAGAATCTTTGGCTTAGCAGAAATGATGAATTTTCCCGGAATAATCTACGGTCTAGGAGATGCAAGAGAGAAAGTAGACCTTGCTTTTAATGCTGGGAAAATTGTTGATGGACATTGTCCAGGATTAACTGGTGAAGATTTGAAAACGTACATTTCAAACGGCAAAAATGATAACCAAGTCAGGATAATGTCTGACCATGAATCTATCAGTTTAGACGAAGCTATAGAAAAGAACAATTTGGGGATGCACATTGCTTTGAGATACGGGAGTGCTACAAAAGACCTAGAAAGAATCTTGCCCGGGCTTATTAAAGCAAATATTAATTTAGATAGATTTATGTTTTGTTCTGATGATTTGGACCCAATTGAATTATACGAAGATGGTCATGTGGACAGGATTATTAGAAAAGCAAGCAATATCATACAAGAGAATTCAAGATTAGACCTTGAGCAAACCACTATTCTGGCAATTTCATTAGCCACAATAAATGTTTCAAGATACTTTTCGAGATTTTTTAGATTGCATGATTACCCCGAAACTGGCGAGGTTGCTGAAGGCAAAAAGGCTAATTTGGTTGTTTTCGACTCTTTAGAAGAGTTGGAAATAGATAAAGTGGTCCACAGCGGAGCATTGGTAGTTGATAACGGAGAATTTGTCGGCAATCATTTAGATTATGATTATTCAGAGTTCGGAGGGAAAGTGAATACAGGAAAGAAATTTAATCCTGATGATTTTAAGGTAATAGCCGCAGGAAACGCGAAATATTTGGATGTTAAAGTAATAGAAATAATCAGAGATAGCCTGGAAACAAAGCAAAAAATAATACCTTTTGCGGTTTATAACGACGAACTAAGGGCTGATCCAGAAAAAGACATTTCCAAGATTTCAGTAATTGAAAGACATAAAGCAACAGGTTCTTATTCTCTTGGATTTGTTGAGGGCTTAGGAATAAGAAAAGGAGCGATAGCCTCTACTGTAGCTCATGACAGCCATAATTTAATCGTAGCTGGCGTTGATGATGTGTGCATGGCCAAAGCTGCGAATCTCCTGATTGAAAAAGGCGGCGGCATGGTTGTCATAGCAGATGAAATCGATTATTTTCCTCTGAAGATTGGAGGTTTAATGTCAACTTCAAGGATAGAAAAGGTGGTTGAAGGATACAGAAACATTAAGGATGCTGCGAAAAGAATAGGCTCTCCTTTAGAAAACACATTCATGACGATGGCTTTCTTAGCCCTACCAGTCGTACCAAAGTTAAAAATTACCAACAAAGGGCTGGTTGATGTGGATAAATTTGAAATTGTGAGTTTATATTAAATAAATAAGGTGGGTTTGATGAATCAAACCCCTACAAGAAAACCAATACCTTTCTGATGAATCAAAGGAAATGAATAGAAAATGGGGCCTGGCCCCCAAGAGAAATGGGGCCTGGCCCCATTTTTCACCATTTTTCAAATCAAGCCCCTACAAATTCAGGTTTTTTTGTGCTTTAGATACCCCCAAAGCCAGAGGAATGTACCCACAGCCAAGCTTAATAAAAAAATTACTAACGAAATGATAAAGGCTCTTTTTTCTAACTCTTCCCAAGAACCCACCATAAACTCAGCCCAGAATAAAAGCCAGAGGATCCAAATTGCCCTTAGCGCCCAAATAGACCAGGTGCTCCTTCTTATCCTTACTGTAAGGAATTTCCCTTTTTCGGCCATTGCTCACCCCTTTCCTTGAGTTGTATCAATTCCGTACTCAGTCAAGTTGAGAGACCACCATTTCCCAGCATCCTTCTGTCTCCCATAGCCAAAAACTTCATCCATGGTGCTGAAAAATATATCAAGCGCTGGAATTTTGGCGCTTGCAGCTTTTACTATTTCGTGAATCATTGTCTTATCCTTTTTTGCCCAGGGACAAACCGGAATACAGATGCTACAGCCAGAGGTTGATTCCTGCCAGTAAGCAAGGCATTTGGGGGCATCCTCAAACCAGGCCTGATGGCCAGGATTATTCCACTCCCCTTTTACCCGGAAGCTTGGTTGATCATCAAACGACAGACAATTAGAAGGACAAGCTTCGGCACAACGCTTACAGATCTTACAAAATTCCAGAAGACCAAAATTAATAGGCTTATCAGTGGCCAAAGGCAGGTCTGTTAAGACCTTGCAAAGGCGGACGTAAGGACCGAATTCGGGTGTAATCAATCTGTTTGTGCGTCCCAGTTCTCCCAAGCCAGCATCCACCCCGATAGCTACACTCGAACCCAAATCATTCACACTGGGGATAGCAACATAACCCAGCCCTCTGATAAATTGAGCAATCCCTGCCACTAGAAACTCACATCGACTGTAGCCCATGGAAGAGCCAGCACTGCTGATAGCCGTAGGTGAACACTGAAGATTATCAAGAGACATCTGGACACTCAAGGCTATGGCGTATTTGCATTTATCGGGGATTACAAGCTTTTCTTCATCTTCGTAAGGTTCGGCGGCTTTCTCAAAAACTATTTGCTTCCTTCTTTCCTGTGAATGAATATGTCTTCTATCAAGTATTGTTATGCCGATTGTAGCTGCACCAAAATAGCGTGCTGCAGCTTTGATCATTTTGGCTGCTTCTTCTGGGCTCCCATTATATTTCTCCACTCCGCGTTCTTCTGGAGTGCGCACAGATTTACTAGTCCAGGCACGAGTACCTCTGTTCAAACCCCCGAGCCGAGAGATAACCCAGGCCGCATCGGCTAGAGCCCTGTCTTCAAGTCTGTAGCCAGGGCGCTTTTCCAGGTAATACTTCATGGTTTTGTTCCTGCTTTCTTTCATTAACTTTTTTCTATTATCCTCGCCATAATATCGGGTAAAGGAGCCGAATACATTATTCACCGCATTAAATCTTGAATAAATGTTATCATCAACGGCAAGTTTAGGCCTCGGAATCATTTTAACCCACCTGGGGTGGCTATAAACACTTCTGCCAGGGGTTGAGGATGAATTATCCGCGCCAGATGCCAAGCCACCCCCCACAGCCAGTCCTGCCCCGCCAAAGCCAAACTTAAAAAAATCTCTTCTGTTCATCATGAAACTCCTTTAAAATTAGATAAAGAATTTGCCCTTTTTTCGGCTACAGGCTATCTATTTTTTTCTTCTACGAGGGCTCACACCGAGAAAAGCCGCAAAATTATTGCCGGGAATTTGACCCTCATATTTTTCTCACTTCTGGTCTAACTTAAATAACTAAGGTATCTTTCCCTTCTTATATAATGCCAAACCATGGCCCGCAGGATACAGGCCAGGAAGGGAAACGGGCAATCTTCCGTTTATATCTATTTCTCCAAAAAGAGCTTTAGCCGCAGCTTTTTGAGCTTGCTCAGCCCGTCTGTAAGCACAGATATAGGAATCGATAAAAGAAAAATGCCTCAAAAAATAAGGGCTACCAAAAGAGACGACAACAACTGGCGTAGATTCCGCTGCTGCCTCCTGGACAAGCTGGATGTGTCTAAAATCAAGGTCGACTGTTCCCTTCCAGGCACTAAGAGAAGAGAAAAGAGCAAAGACAATAACATCAGCTTTTCTCGAGTTCTCAACTGCTTCTTGAATAAACTTTTCTCCGGTAAATGCATCAGCATAAAAAGTAATCAGACCTGGACATCTTTTCTTGACTTCTCGAATAAAAGTTCTCCCGGCAAAATAGCCTCCGGCGTCACTGCTCAACGAAAAAACAGCTATTTTCTGAGTTGAGCCAGAAAGCGGAAGAACTGGTCCTTCGTTCTTGACCAATGTGATCGAACTCTCAAACACCTTGTCTGCACTCTGCAGATTTTCCTTTGTGGCCACCATCATATCCAGAATGTCTAAATCTACGAATCTTTTCTTACGGAGGCCTAGCCGTGCTTTAGCCTCCAGGATTCTTTTCACAGATATATTGATTCTTTCTTCTGAGATTTGATCATTCCTTACAGCCTGGATAAGAGATTCGATGACTTCATCTGGTGTTGGCGGAAGAAGTATTATGTCCACTCCAGCTTGAACAGCTTTCAAAGCTGCCTCTTCTGGGGAGTAAAGGGTTGTAACCCCTCCCATATTCATAGCATCTGTGACAATAAGACCATCGAAGCCAATCTCTTCTCTTAGAAGACTAGTAATGATGAGGGGAGAAAGGGTGGCAGGTGTATCGGGAGTAGGATCAAGTTCGGGAAGCTGGAGGTGAGCGGTCATGATGGCTTGTACCCCAGCCTCTATAGCTTGTTTAAAAGGATAGAGTTCAACACTCTCCAGGCGGCTTCGGTCTCCCCCTATTGTGGGTAAAACGCTGTGAGAATCCTGATCTGTATCTCCATGGCCAGGAAAATGCTTGGCCGTCGCTATTAAGCCGTTCTCCTGGCATCCTTTTATGAAAGCAATTGCCAAACGGCTGACCTGTTCCGGATCTTCACCAAGAGAACGGACATTGATGATAGGATTCTCAGGATTGATATTAACATCAACCACAGGAGAATAGGTCATATGAATCCCAAGGGCTCTGCCTTCAAGCGCGGTTACTTTGCCCATAAGATAGGCTTGTTCTTCAGACCAAGTCGCTCCAACCGCCATAAGAGGTGGAAACAAGGTAGCACCTGAAATCTGATTCCCGACGCCTCTTTCAAAATCAGAGGCAATCAAAAGGGGTATTTTTGCCATGTCCTGGACGGTATTTGTTAAATGAGCTGTTTCGTAAACTTCTCCCCCGAAGAGGATCAAGCCTCCAATTTTACGATCCACAATCAGGGACTTAAGGCTTTCTATGTAGTCGCTATCCAGGTTTACAAACTGACCATTATACCGCCAAGCTACCATCTGACCAACTTTCTCTTCTAAGGTCATCCTGGCCATGGTCTTTTCAACCCACCTGGCTTCTGAAGGGCCAAAAACCATCTCGGGCTTGTACACAACGCGAGCACAGCTAGCAACGAGGATAACCAGGAAAAGTAGAAGGATAAGAGAAGAGGCTTTTGAAAGATTCATCATTTTGGATGATTGTTTACTTTGTTACATGACATCAGTTTTTTAAATTTTTTTCCTTTTTACTTTTAATCAGTTTTCTTAGTGTAGACAGTCCGAGTGGGAAAGGGAATACCGATGTTTGCCTTATTCAAGGCATTATAGATCTCATCTGTCATCTTTAGCTGGGTTGAATAGGCATCTGTATAGTTCTTTACCCACGCTCTGGCGACGAAATCCAGAGAAAAATCAGACATTTTTAGAAACTGTACAACAGGCTCAGGCTCTTCAATAACAGTTTCTATCTTTTTTATGGCATCAAGGACCACTTTTTGTACTTTTTCAGTATTCGAGCCATAAACAACTCCAAAATTGACATTAACGCGGATGGAAACATCAGGATGAGTGAAATTCTTAATCTTGGCATTGGCCAGATAACCGTTGGGGATGTATATCACTTCGTTGTCGTAGGTTTTTAGTTTAGTGCTTCTTAAGCCAATATCCAGAATAACTCCCATTTCCCCTGATTCCAGCTGAACCTTATCTCCCACTTTAAAAGTTCTATCCAGAACAAGTTGAAGCCCTCCCAGGATATTATTCAAGGAATCTTTTACAGCCAAACCTATGGCAAGACCTGCAATTCCAGCAGTTGCCAGGAGAGGGTTTATGTTTATATTCCAGGCGTTGAAAGTAAAGATCAAAGCTAAAACGATGACAACAGCTTTTAAAATTTTCTGGAGGAAAGGAATCAATCTTTCATCCGCGGTCGTTTTTGTCTTGAATTTCCATTCTTTCATCCACTGAAGCGCGAAACTAGAGATGATCTTAAGAAGAAGGAGAGTTACCACAAAAATTAAAAGCGTGTTTATTATGCCGTCGAATAAACTCTGAACATCTTCTCCAAGCTCAAAACTTTGCAGGCCGACTTTAAGTCCCAACAAAAGGATAATATAGAAAATAATTGAAGAGATATTCTTGATTACCAAATCATCAATTTTCGTTTTTGTCTTTTTAGCCAGAGGTTTCAAAACTTGCTTCAGAATGAATTTTGCTAGCAAAGCAATAATGATGGTAATGAGGAGGATTGCAAGGAATCTTAGATAAGGATTTCCCCAAATAAATTGAAAAACGTTATTTATGGCGTTCATTTAAAGCTCTCCTTTACCTTCTATAGAGTTCATAAGCATTTATACCTAAACTGTTCAGTTAATTCAATTTTTATCGTAGGGGTTTGATTTATCAAACCCACCTTCTTTTATTGTAGGGGTTTGATTTATCAAACCCACATTTTTCATATAAAAATTCTTAATAAAAGCAGACTGTTATTTTCCTCTGGTCTTTTTTCACCATATGAAAGACTACCCGGATAGCATCTAAGTTGAACTTTATCTTTTCAGCCCACTCAACAACTATAATTCCTTGACCGAGATAATCCTCCCAACCTAGGTCCAGTATCTCTGCATTTTTGCCCAGCCGATAAAGGTCAATGTGAAAGATCGGGTATTTTGCCTCATAAATGTTAATTATTGTATAAGAAGGGCTGCAGACTTGATGAATATCCTTAAGGCCCAAACCTGCTGCTATTCCCTTGGCAAAAACCGTTTTCCCTGCTCCCAGTTCTCCTATTAGGAACACAACTTCCTTACCTTTAAAATCCTTGGCAATCTCTTTGGCTAAAAGAAAGGTTTCTTTCTCAGAGTTAGTTAAATACTCTTTTTCCTTTTTTTGATACGTGCTTATCTTCATATTCTCTTTAACAGAAGATTAAAAAAAAATTTAGGTAGCCCTAATTTTTATTGGCTTTTGTTTCTTATTAAAAATGGGGCCTGGCCCCATTTTTGTCACCATTTTTTTCACAATTTTTAATGAGCTTTGTTCTTCACCACTGCTAAATACTAATTACCCTGATTCTAAGCGTCTGAGTCCTGATGGAAGATAGCGGATGATATCGCCCGCAGTCAAGGCTCTTTCCCCGAGCTTTTCAGCTCCAATGTCTCCGCTTAAGCCATGAATATAAACTGCAGCCAGAACGGCATCAAGGAGATTTTTCTCCTGGACGATCATAGAAGCAATCATTCCACTCAAAACATCGCCCGAGCCTGCAGTAGCCATCCCAGGATTTCCGGTGGGATTAATAAAGACTTTCCCGTCAGGAGTAGCGGTGATGGTTCTGTAGGCTTTAAGCACAAGATAAACCCCGTATTTTTCGGCAAATTGAGGTGCAAGTTCCAATTTCCTCTCCACCACGTCCCGAGTAGAAAGATTGAGGAGCCGGGCGAACTCACCTGGATGCGGAGTGAGCACCGCAGGCTGGCGCAAAGATTTTATTGTCTCCGGCTTAGAAGCCAGTATATTCAAAGCATCTGCGTCCACAACGGCAGGCACATTAATCTTTGGCATAAGGGAAAGAACAAACTCGGCGGTGGATTTGTGGGTGGAAATCCCTGGTCCTATCATCAGAGCGTCCTTCCCTTCAAGAAGACTCAGCACCTTTTCTAAGGCTTCATGAGAGATAGTTTTCTCTTGTGTTTCAGCTAAAGGCTCTGTCATCAATTCATCCATTGAGCGAGCCACAATGGGAAGACAACTCTCTGGAGTACCTATGGTCACTAAGCCAGCTCCCATCTTTAAAGCTGCTTTTCCAGCCATAGCAGCCGCTCCCGTTTTCCCCAGTGAACCAGAAATAATGAAAAGATGACCATATGTTCCTTTATGAGTATCCTTACGACGCCTCTTAAAATAAGGCAGAACAGTCTTCTTCTCTACCAGTTCTAACTTGAGGTTTTCATCATCGAACAGGGAAGAAGGCACGCCTATATCAGCCACAACAAGCTCCCCCACATACTCTTCTGCAGGCGGAAAAACGTGGGATACTTTAGGGGCAGCTAAAGTCACAGTTAAATCTGCCCTCACACAAGGACCAATGATTTGATAGGTATCCGAGGAAAGACCTGAAGGAATATCCACGGCTACTTTATATGCCTTTGATTTGTTAATATCCTTGATAACAGCAAGGTAAAGCCCCTCCGCAGGCTTAACAAGGCCAGTCCCAAAGATAGCATCGACAAGCAAAGTGGCCTGAGAAGCCTTTTCTTTCTGGAGTTTCCAATCCTTTGGAGAGCAGACCTCGTTAATCTTTATTCCTATTTTTTCGGCTTTCTTTAAATTTATGGCGGCATCTCCCCTCACTTCTCCTTTAGAAGCAAGAAGCAGGACATATGGATCGGCTCCGTGGTTATAGAGATGGCGCGCTACAACAAAACCATCGCCGCCGTTGTTTCCTTTGCCGGCCACGATGACGATTTTCTCTTTGCTCAATTCTGGAAACCTTTCTCTAATATTTTTAAAGATTTGCTTGCCCGCATTTTCCATTAAGGTGGTACCCAATATTCCGATATCCTCGATCGTCGTCCTATCAATTTCTTTCATCTGGCTCGAAGTCAGGACTTTCATGGGCACTCCTTTGAAGGTGCTTCTTAAAGATTTATCCTTGTTTACAGCGCATTTTACCATATGGGATTAGACTTTTAAAACTTGAATTTTTTGGACATCTTTATAAGAAAGCAGGCGGGTTTGATAAATCAAATCCCTACAATTAGGCCATCCCCAATTCCTTTGGGAAAAATGTGGGAAAAATGGGGCCAGGCCCCGTTTTTGAGGAAAAATGGGGCCTGGCCCCATTTTCTAACATCATTTTCTAAGAAGCCCCATTTTCTAAACCTATTTTTGTGTTCTAATTCCTTAAGGAAAAAAGTAGCCTATCCCCTTTTTTGCTTTTTTGCCAGAGGCTTTGTGTTCATTGATTTAAACATGTTTTTGTGTTAATAGAGAAACATAAATATTAGAGGAGGTTTTATATGAGTTTTAAAATCGGAATAAATGGATTCGGACGTATTGGAAGGAATTTTTTCCGCGCCTCTTATCAGGATCCCGACATTGATATAGTAGCTGTAAACGATATAACTGATTCTAAAACTCTGGCTCATCTGCTCAAATACGATTCTGTACTCGGGATTCTAGAGGCNNATAATAGCTAATGATAAAACAATTAAAGTTCTTTCTGAGAAAGACCCGAGCAATCTTCCTTGGAAAGAATTGGGGGTTTCCGTCGTCATTGAATCCACGGGCTTATTCAGGAAAAGACAGGATGCAATCAAGCATATCGAGAAAGGTGGCGCTGAGAAAGTTATTATCTCTGCCCCGGCCACTGAGCCTGATGTTACTCTTGTCCTGGGAGTCAATGAAGAAACATACGATCCAGACAAACATCACATTATCTCCAACGCCTCCTGCACCACCAATTGCTTGGCCCCAGTGGTAAAAGTTCTTCATCAGGATTTTGGCATTGAAAAAGCCTTCATGACTACAATTCATGCCTACACAAGCGACCAGAGATTACTCGATACGCCCCATAAAGACCTTCGTCGAGCCCGGGCAGCAGCCATCTCTCAAGTGCCGACTACGACTGGAGCTGCTAAGGCTGTAGGAATTGTCATGCCTGAGCTAAAAGGGAAAATCGACGGCATAGCCATAAGGGTTCCCACTCCAAATGTCTCTATCGTTGATTTAGTCGCACTCTTAAAGAAAAATGTCAGCGCAGATGAAGTCAACGACTCCTTCAAGAAAGCTGCCGAAGGCAAGTTGAAAGGGATTCTCGATTACACCGATGAGCCTCTCGTTTCTGTTGATTTTATGGCCAATCCTAACTCTGGCATCGTAGACGGGCTTTTCACCAGGGTAACAGATGATAATCTGGTAAAAGTTCTTGCCTGGTATGATAACGAATGGGGATATTCCTGCCGCATGATAGATCTGATCAAATACATCTCCCGTTAAAAGGGCATGCTCACTCCCAAAGATTTAGATCTCAAGGGAAAAAGAGTTTTCCTCCGGGTTGATTTTAATGTTCCTTTGGATGAAGAATGCAAAATTAGAGATGATTCGAGAATAAAAGCTGCTCTTCCCACCATAAATTACCTTCTCGAGCAAAAGGCAAAAGTTGTAGCCGCCTCCCATCTGGGACGTCCCAAGGGAGAATATATTCCTGAATTCAGCCTTAAGCCTGTAGCAAAAAGGCTTTCCGAGCTCATCTCTCAGGAAGTCATACTAGCGCCGGATGTCGTAGGTGAGGAAGTTCTAAGTTTAAAGAAAGAACTCAAGGAAGGCCAGGCTCTTCTTCTGGAAAACCTTCGGTTTCATAAGGGAGAGACAGCGAATGATTCTTCTTTTGCTCAACTCTTGGCTAAAGAAATTGACTATTATGTCAATGATGCCTTTGGTGCCGCACACCGGTCCCATGCATCGGTTGTCGGCATTGCCCATTATGTTGAAAAAGCAGTAGCAGGCTTTCTCCTCGAAAAAGAAGTTGATTATCTGAGCAAAGCCGTTCATTCTCCCCCAAAACCATACGTAGCCATCCTCGGAGGCGCAAAAGTCTCTGATAAGATTCCAGTCATCGAAAACCTTTTGAACAAAGCTGACAGTATTCTCATCGGGGGCGCTATGGCCTACACATTTTTCAAAGCCCAGGGATTTGAAGTCGGTCGTTCCCTTGTCGAAGAAGACAAGATAGAGCTAGCTCGTAAACTTTTAGATCGAGCCCAAGCACAAAAAGTGAATTTTTATCTTCCTTCGGATCATATTGTCGCCGCTGAAAAGGATCCCAACTCAGAAGTCAAAACAGTGAACTCACCACCTCTTCCTCCAGATTTGATGGGTCTTGATATAGGACCAAAGACTGTGGGTCAATATTCAGAGATCATTTCTGAAGCAAAAACGATCTTCTGGAACGGCCCTATGGGAGTGTTTGAAATCGAACAATTTTCCCAGGGAACCATGAAGATAGCTGAGGCAGTGGCCAGCTCTCGCGCCCTATCTATTGTGGGAGGAGGAGATTCAGTAGCAGCTGTTTATAAAGCAGGGGTGAGTGAGAAAATATCCCATGTTTCAACCGGAGGGGGCGCTTCTTTAGAATTTATAGCAAACGAAACCCTGCCTGGCATCGAAGTATTATCGGAGAAATAAAATGACAATCAGTAACGAAAAACCTTTCATCGCAGGAAACTGGAAAATGCACAAGCTTATTCCTGAAGCAGTGGACATGGTTAAAGCACTTAAGGAGGCAAGCGCGCAGCTGACTGATGCAGAGATTGTCGTCATTCCACCCTATACTATGCTAAGTGAAGTGAGAAAAACAATTGAAGGAAGCTCAGTCCAACTCGGCGCTCAAAACCTTTTCTGGGAAGAAAAAGGCGCTTTCACGGGCGAAATCTCCCCGCTGATGCTCAAAGATGCAGGCTGCCAGTATGTCACTATCGGTCACTCAGAAAGACGCCAATATTTTGGCGAAACAGACGAGACTGTTAACAAAAAAGTTAAAGCAGCTTTAGCTCATGAGCTAACTCCAATCATGTGCATCGGAGAATCGCTGGAAGAAAGAGAACAAAGTAAGACAATAGAAAAGGTCGAAACCCAGATAAACTCAGGGCTAGAAGGGCTGGGCAAAGAAGAGATGCGGCTTATCGTTATCGCTTATGAGCCCATCTGGGCCATCGGAACGGGTGTGACTGCTACGCCGACTCAGGCGGAGGAAGTCCACAGTTTCATAAGGGAGAAGCTGGCAGAAAAATATGGAAATGAAATTGCTTCGTATGCTATAATTCTCTACGGCGGCTCAGTGAAGCCAGATAACACATATTCTCTACTAAAGGAGAATAACATAAACGGAGCCCTGGTAGGAGGAGCTTCGCTGGAAGCTGACTCGTTCATTCAAATTACGAAAGAAGCCATAAAAGCTTACAAGGAGAAGAAGTGAGCGGTATAATCACAGTAATTCACATAATCGTCTGTTTCATTCTCATCATTGCTGTTCTTCTTCAATCAGGTAAAGCAGCTGATCTGGCTGGAGCCTTCGGCGGAGGAGGCAGCCAGACCGTTTTCGGTCCACGTGGAGCGGCAACTATTTTATCCAAAGCAACCACGATTAGTGCTATTGTTTTTATGCTAACTTCGCTTGGCCTATGGATGCTGTCCGCCAGAGGAGTAAAATCGGCAGTAAGCGGCGAAGAGGCCCCGGCAAAAGAGGCAGCTGCGGTTACAGAAACTAAAAAAGAAGCCGAAGAAACGAAGCCTCCCCCGACAGAGGAAAAAAAGGAAAAAGAACAGAAAAGCACAGAAACAGAGAAGAAAAAATAAAGGTCAGAAAACTTTCTCCCTTAGATGCAGGCAACACACCCTAGATGAACCTCCCAGGTTTAAATGCCGAAGTGGTGGAATTGGTAGACACGCTAGCTTGAGGGGCTAGTTCCTGGTATTCGGGAGTAGGGGTTCGAGTCCCCTCTTCGGCATTCTCAATATATTGTCCTCTTAATCTTTTTATTTTCAACATGTTAATGGATACTTAAATCATCCTTGGGGCCGAGAAAGGACTGCAAGAAGACAATTAACCAGATCGTTTCATAAACTTAAGAAAGCTGATCTATCCTAACCATAGGTAATCTTTACAACTCACATTTAGTGCAGTTTACGCTTCCTAATCCAAAAAAGCGAGGAGTTCGAAGATTTCTTCGATAGCCCAATCTCATCAACTTGAAATGAGAACATGTCTTTCCCATTATTTATACTTTATTCATATGACCACTTTGATTAAATCTTATAAAAAAAAGAGAATGGATATAAAATCCATTCTCATTCTGCAAATCAATAACTTAGGTTCTGATTTTAAGATCAATAGAATGAAATTGAGCCAGGAAGGCAGAAGATTACAATAGAGATATCAGAAATATAAGCGCAGAAATAAAATTAATCAGACCATGCAAAGCTAAACTTATATAAAAGTTCTTTGTTAGCCAGGCTGCATAACAATATATCAGAGAGACGATTACGAGAATCACAATATTCCAGGGCTGCCACAAATGATAAATTGCAAAAAGCAAAGCATTTATTACCGGAGCTGCATATTTAAAATGTGACAGTCTTGGCAACAAATATGCTCTAAAATATAACTCTTCAATCACTGGAATAATCATTCCATCAGAAATTAATCTAAAAATAGCAGAAAATATTATTATCGATTTTGAAAAGCCAGAAAAATCCTCACCATAAAAAAACCATACAGGTAGAAAGGAAAAATATTCTCTAAAATTCAGTATCTCAATTCTCTGGATGAAAGTGATAGCTGCAACTGTAAATGCAAACAAAAAGACGACAATCAAACTGAAATGTAGTGGTTTGATTTTATTTTTAAAAAAGATCACTCCTTTAAGCGAAAATCTCTTATTTATCTTTTTTCCGATGTAATATAAATGGCCAAGCTCAAATAGGATGATAACAAGCAACATACAGAGCAATAAGGACATAGTAGATGGAAAGCCCATATTAATAATAACGGGAGAAACAAAATAAAAGAGAATAACTATTAAAATTCCTGGAAATAAATGTAACCAGATTGTCTTTATTAAAGAATGGCGAGGATATAGTGATACATTTTTGGTTTCTTCCAAGATTTTATCCTCCATGATTTAATCAAAAAGAATCGAATTACGAAGAGTGTATAATAATTAAAAAAATCCTTTTATCTATTAAAAAGTTTTCGACGTGTATGTGTTGAGTTCTCTTCTATCTGCTCAAATTATACGGTGACTAAATTTATTAGCATAAGTCTACTTTGGCTTTAGGCAAAGGAATAGGGTTCTATCCCTTATTATTAGCTGGCCTTCCTCAAATATGATGTTAATCCGATCTGCTTTAATTGTGGCCCTTTTTGTTACCTCAAATTGTCCACTTTTGTCTAAAGAAAGCTCAATGCCATCTAAAGTTACAAAAGGAATCTCATCAGGGCGTGTATGACTAAAGTACTTAAGCGTAATTTCGTCCTCAAGCACAGGCTTGTAAAAACGCGCCGATAGAAATCCATTTTCATCTAACCTTACAAAACTTTCATGAATACGCTTATAACTATCAATTACAGCCACTCTATTCGGAGCAAATCCCGATGTTGCTAGATTTCCTATTTCACTCATATCAATAACAATTTTCCAACCTTTAAATTCGAGAATAGATTTAGCCAGGCTCATATTCTTGGCTCTAGTTTTCAAAAGGGCTGTTTCGACTTCCATTATTAGGGAATTGAATTCTTCCCTTTCCTTTACTTCTCTGGCAATTTTTGAATCGTCTTTTTCATTTACATCCAATGCTTTCGCAAGAAGGTCTTGAAGCGGGGAGGCCTTTTCCTGAACATGCGTTTTCCACTCTGGCATAAGCTTATCGAGGATAAAAGCTTGAATAGCACCGGTTAGGTATAAGGTCACTCGGATATTATCACTTATTTTCTGAGCATCCTCGAGAATACCAAATCTCGAAGACAACCATTGCAAAGGATCTCTCTCTAAGAGAGATAGATTGAGTTCGTCTTGTTCCTGAGCACTGATTCCCAACAATACAGCCTTCATTCCTATGTACTTAGCAACTCCCTCATTTAACTCAGCACCGGTTTCATAATCAATCACATCAGCATTCTTTCCTTTTTGGCGTTGTCTGCGAAGAGCAACAAATTGTCTTGCAAATTCAAGAAACTCTGTTTCATCTTCTACAAAAAGTGCCCTACGAAGGATGATTGATTCTAGATAAAATCCAGCCAGATCACTTGCGGAGATAGCTCCGTACTTGAATAAACCTTTTGGCAGCTCCGTTCTCCATGGTATCCCAGTCCTTTTAGAATCCCATTGAAAACAGTGAAAGGCCTCATGAAACAAAAGATCCAAGTTTCTTGCCATAGATCGCTCTTGTGTTTGAGAATTCTTGATAGTAATAAAAAACTCTGGATTAGGATTATTGAGCTCATTTGTGAGATAAAGATACGGTGAGCTTGAAGTTTCATCATTCCTTAATTCAACATATCGAGTAAAATCATATCCAGGCCAAATCGATTCTCTATTCAAAGATGCAAGATCCTTTGCTCGCTCAAAAACGTCTTTAACGTTGTACTTTTTGCTTGGTTCTATTTTAAGTTCCTCTTCTCTTTTCTCTGAGGCAATACTCCAGCCTTTTAAAAGCGATCTTAAATAATCTAAGGCTGTTTCCAGAATTCTATCCTTTCCAGATCTAATAGCTTCTACTGTTGGATAAACTTCAATATCTGGAGTAATCCCCTTTCCAATATATTCTTTTCCATCTGGAAACATTCCACGATTAGTAACAACTTGCCCTCTGCCTCCACCAGGAAGAGAAAAAAATAAGGGCGTTCCGCTTGATCCACAGGTTCGTCCACCGATAATCTTGCCACGATTCATAACTCTAAAACCCAAACAGAAATTTTCTGCCATGGAGGCGGTCCTATCTCGAGTTAAAAGGACAACAGGCCTTTTATAATATCTCTTTTTGTCAGCCGGCCATATACCTGCGGGTTCTTCGAAAAATTCAGGCCCTCTTCCCCATGCTCTCCAGATGGGACGATATTTTCGAGATATCCATTTTTGATAGGTAAAGGGCTTATCTGTGAAACATCCCAAAATAGGCCAGCCAATTTGCCCGCTTCCTCCTCCATTTTCACGGAGATCAATGATTAAAGCTTCAGTTTTCTGAATTAATGGGAATAGTTCATAAAATTTAGCGAGTACTTCATCCCAGGCAAAGGAATTAATAATTAGATATCCAATATTTTCATCCAACGTTTTAAAATCTATCATTACATATCTACCTGGCATCTTAGCGACACGATCAATAGATCTTCTAAAAATGTGCCCTTTTGTCTCTTCTAGCTCTAATTCCACAGACTCATTCACCGAACCTCTTAGAAACGTGTATTCATAAGTTGAACGAATAAATCCTTGACTTGTATTGTCATTCTGGTAAGGCACAATGTTTTCTTCTACATATGTCTCTACTGGAATTCCATTAACACTGAGGATTTCCAATCCAGGCTTTATACCTCTTTCTCTGAGTTTCTCATCGTATAGCTTTGTTATTAAAACCTTATTTTCAATCAAACGAGTTTTAATAGGTACTCGTCCTTCAGTTATGCTTTGGAGTTCTTTTGGCATTCTGACTTGTGTATGGCCATCTTTCAATTGAGCACAGAACATTTGTAGGACTTTATAATATTCAAGGGTGCTTTTTGTTTTTCGAACCTTTGGAAGATAGTCAAAAAATAACATATCCCAATTAACATCTGGAACCAAATCAAAATTTATGAAATTATTTTTTATTTCTGCCCATAGTTTAGCCAAGCCAGCAATCTTTTCGTTCTCACTGATATCTTCTCTGTAGGAAGTTTCAAATGAAGGGCTCTCCCAAAATAATTGATAATCTTTGAGCTTTTTTAGAAGTCTCCTGAATTTTTCTTCATTTTTTATATTCATAAAATCATTTTCTTCTTGAAGCTGTTCGAAATCAGCAAATCCTGCCTTGATAGTCTCATCTAAATAGAATAGAGCTTTTTCTTTATTTCCTACTAAGGAATAGTTGCGAGTTAAATCATAAAGAATTCTAATCCATTCAAAGTGAAGCGCCCTTGCCTCTGTCAAAGCATAAATCTGTTCCAGTGATTTTATCGCTTTGTCATATTCCTTCTTTTTGTAATATTGTTCGGCTTCAGCTCTTGTTTCATTAACAAACTGAACTAATTCAATCTGAGATAGTTGTTTATGACAATTTGCTGAAAATAATAGAAATAATAATCCTAGTAGCAGGTACTTATTATTTTTCATATTTCTCTCTCTTAGAAATATTAGTATTGAAAAGACTCAATCCATTGAATTAACCAGTTAAAACAGTCTATCTGCCAGATGCCCTGCCCTGGAATATTAATTTTCTCTTTATAGGTCTTGAAATCTCTTTTCAATAATACTCATATTTCTTTCTTTTGATGCAAATAAAAGCCAAAAGCTGAAACGAAAAAGCATAAAGTTGCTAAGCTATATAAAACCACACCTACAATGTCGCCTCTCAGTATGTATCTCACTGTCCCAATAGAAAAGAGTATTCCTGCACCTAAAAGAAATATCCATGCCATGCTTAGTATTTTTTTTATCATTCTATCCTCCTAAATAATTATTTAATGATTCTCGGGCTAAAAACTTAAGTTGTAATTTAAGAAAAAACCACCTAGGTATCATTTAAACGTTTTAGCATTAGAGCCGAAGTCCTGTTTTCTGGATTAAGTTCCAAACATTTTTTATAGCTTTTAACGGCGAGATCAAATTGACCATTATTATAGAAAGCCCATCCTAGTTTTTCATATGCCTCGGCTGAATCTGGAAATTCCAAAGTAACAAGACGAAAAATTTCTATTGCATCAGCACTTCTGCCTCCATCCGCCAACTCCCAGCCAAATACCTTTAATAACCATTCATTTGAATCATATGGAGACTCCTGATCCTTTTTTATGGAATAATATTTTCTTATTGCTTCCGATACACCAGCCTTATAAAATGCAGCCCATAAAGGTCTTAAAATTGGTTTCTTAACTTTTTTTTGATATTTTTGAAACTCACTCTTTTCGGGGAAAATTGATGCAATCTCTACAGAACGTCTCCCCTTTGATAATTCACTGTTGACATCGATCACAACTACATTTTTATAGTCATGAAAATGATATAAATATATCACCTCATTTCTAAGGTCTATGATATTTGAATATTGTGTAGGAGTATCGCCTTCTAAATGCACGGCAGAAAGTATCTCTTTAAAGAATTCAACTGAGATGTCACTATTGTTTCTCAGCATGGCAGAAGCCGTCTTAAATCTTCTGCATGGATACTCTCCCTCTGAAAATTGCGATAGGTAAAAGTTTGTAGCTACCAGAAACGGACCTTGCTTTCTATGCACAGTGTCGATCTCAATTATTGCTGCATCTCCATTTCTATCAGCGACAAAATACTGGCCCGACCAGCTTTTTCCTGTATAGTATCTGTTAAAGAGTCCAACTGCTTCAGATACAGTTGCACATTCTTCCATAACTTTAACGATTAAATTACTATAGGTATCAATATATTGTTCTTTTTGAAGAGGACCTTCTGCCTGTTTGCTTGGCGCAGCAAGGATATCAAAAGCAAGACCTCGATCATTCACTCCTCCCTGAGGATGTATGCATCCAAGTTGTTCAATTCCGAAGTAAATCCTCCCATATTTTCCCTTCTCTGCTGGTAGAAACCAGATTCTGGTGAATGGAGAGAAGGTGTCTTCATTATTACCAAATAGCACAACTCTATTTGTAGATGCAGTAAAAACCGTGCATGAAAATCCCTCATCAATAATTCCGATTAACATTATGAAAATCGAAAGACAGATTCTTATAGTCTTATACATATTTTCGCTCCCTTCTTATTATTATCCGGTATGAGTTCTTGTTTTGGTTGTACTTTGTATTATTTAATTTTCTTAGTGCAAAGAGGAACTTTTTCAATATATTAATCATTTACATATTCATTTCTGTTATAAGCTAATGATCACTTTCAGTGGAAAATCCTGGATTTTTTTATCAACCAATGCGGCGGGTGTGCGTATTTTGCCAGTCTTTTAAGCATTTCATTGCACAATTCAAAAATTCATCTCGAGGGGAAGGAGAAATCCTAATATTAAATTTGTGTTTCCGCACAATCTCAATCTGATTCTTTAATGACGTCACTGAACTATTGAGTGTCATGATTGGAATTCCACTTTTAGCCTGTAATGATAGAATATCCCGATAAGGGATAACCCAGTTAAACAAACCATATTTAAATCTAATTTTATCCTGAAGAATGAAGACACTTCGTGGAAGTGAAGCTAGGTATATAAGAATGATAAATATAGGGGTTAAGAATAGAATGATCGCGGCAACTTCAGATTGGTCCTTAGTTTCGTCAGGGAAAATTGTAGGAGAGTTAGAATTAATTAAAAAAAGAAATCCGAGAACTATTACTACTGCGATCGGAAGAGAAAGCAGGCCCTTGATCCCGATGCCATATTCTATTTTGAATTTAAAAAGGATCTTATCCATGCGGTCTAGTAATATTCTTGTTCTATAATTTTTTTTTGGCTACCACCGTCACATTTGAAAATCCGTCAACATATCTTTTTCCATAAAACAGGAATTTAAAATTATTAATCCTTACTGTTCATAATTACCTCGCACTTATTCTTTCATCTGCAGAATTACAGCATTTAACCGCATCTTGTCTCTTATCTTCAAAATCCTCAAAAATATTTACCAGAAGGTCGAAGTATTTTAATATTGGGTCTATCTTATCTTCTGGAATGCTTCCTAATATTTTTCCAAAATATTCATCATTTAATCGATTGATTGAATCGCAAGTCATCTTTCCTCGATCGCTAAGCTCAATTAAGACATATCGTCTGTCTGAAGGATGAGGCACTCGTTTCAATAGTCCCCCATTTACCAAATCATCGATCGTCCTGCTCACCGTACTTTTCTCTAAATTAAGATGCTTTGCTATTTCCCCAGTGGTTGTTTGACCCTTATCTTCAACTTCAAGCAACACGTGACACTGAGCGAGCGTGACCTCGGCACAACAAATCTTAAGTTGAACATTTATTAAGCGTTCAAACTTTCTTAATGTCTTTCTAAAACGTCTAATTTTTTGTTTTTTCATAAGTTTTTCCATACAACTGTTTTAATTTACAACTATTGTAATATACAACCAATTAGATGTCAAGCGATAATTTTCCTTTTTTGTTTATGCAGGACTGAATTTATATGATTACAGAAACAAAATTATCTTTATCAAGTCCCCTCTTCGGCATTGCCCTTTCTTTATTATCCATAACTTAAATTTTCATTATTTTCATTTTTCAATTTGGCAGTTTCTCCTGCGTTTAATTAAAAACATTCTGGTAAATACTTCGTATTTATAAGTGTAGCAAACTGAATTTAAACCATTGATAGGAGGAGTGAAGATGGATCATCGAAAAATTTTTCAAATCATTTTAATCCTCGTTCTTCTATTTTCGATTGAAGTCTCCGCTCAAGAAGAATTTATCGACTTTGAATCCGACCTTTGGGAGCGACAGGGCGCTGAAATTATCCAGTTCTTGGGCAGAAAATCTTTGATCGGATCGGCGTCTTTGAAGGATCTCGAATTTGAAAACGGCATCATCGAGGTTGATATTGCCGTAACAGGACAAAAGGCACGAACCTATCCAGGTATACTATTTCGCATTCAATCGCCCGGGAATTACGAACGAGTTTATATTCGCCCTCATCGTGCCAGCCTGTATCCTGATGCGATTCAATACGTTCCCTGTTTCAATGGAATAGACGGCTGGCAACTGTACAACGGCGAAAACTATACGTCTGCTGTTGATATCCCTGACAACCAATGGGTCCATTTCAAGCTGGAAGTAGCGGGCAGCCAAGCTCGATTATTTATAGACGATATGGACGAGCCAGTGTTTGTCATGAACTACTTAAAGCATGGCGTTTCCAGAGGAAGCATCGGTTTGAACTCTCCAAGGACTCGAACCGCATATTTTTCAAATTTTAAATACAAAATTGATAATACGCTGAAATTTACCCCGATTCCGGAAATTGAACTGCATCCTGGAATTATCAAAAATTGGCAAATCTCCCAGCCGTTTCCCTTCAGCCAGGTCGACCTCGAAAAGCATCCTGATGAACAGGAACTGGGAAAGATTATATGGAAGCAGGTAAACTGTGAACCTAACGGAATGGTTGATATTTCCCGATATTATGGCAGAACGGGGAGGGAGTACGATTGCATTCTAGCAAAAGCAACCATCCATTCTGATCAGGAAAAAGTGATGCAACTTCAATTCGGATACAGTGACCTCGTCACCATTTTTCTGAACGAAAAGCTGATCTTTCTTGGTAGTAGCCCTTACCAGGGACGCGATCCCTCTTTTCTGGGAATTATCGGTTATAATGATGCCGTCTATTTGCCTTTGAGAGAGGGAGAAAATGAACTATTGATGTGGGTTGTCGAAGCATTCGGCGGCTGGGGATTTATGGCAAAAGATGGCAACGCTTCCTATGTTGCTGAAGGCTTCAGTCAAGCATGGAAAATAAAAAAAGAGCTGCGAATGCCAGAATCAGCCTTGTATGATAAAAAACGAAATATCATTTACGTCACTAACTTCGATCGGTTCAGTGCACCTGGAAATCAGTTCATTTCCAAAGTGACATTGGACGGAAAAATCCAGCAGTTAAAATGGATTGAGACGCTTTCCTTTCCGACGGGCATGG
Organism: Candidatus Aminicenantota bacterium; assembly: GCA_011772475.1. GTDB lineage: Bacteria > Acidobacteriota > Aminicenantia > Aminicenantales > Aminicenantaceae > SOIV01. The sequence continues at coordinate 46,020 of WVZK01000067.1, forward strand.
CAATGTTCAAAGATAAGCTGTTTGTTGTTGAAAGAAGAAATGTAGTAGAGGTTGATCTTGAAACGGGGAAAATCCTAAATCGACATCCACTTCCGCAGCCGATGTTTCCCAATGACATTGCCATTGACAAGAGTGGCAATATGTTTGTTTCGGATTCCCGAAAGGGTGCTATCTATAATTTCGTCAACAATAAATTTGAGGAATGGATAAAAGGAACCGAGGTTGCGGATGTTAACGGGCTTTGTGTTCACGAAGATAAGCTAATCTGTGGCATTACCAGCGACCATTCGCTAAAATCAGTTGATCTCAAGACCAAAGCGATCACAACCATTGTCCGCTTCGGTGAAGGCATTATGGATGGGATCAAAGTGGACCAACATGGAAATTACCTGCTTTCGCACTTCGAGGGCAGGATTTATCGAGTGACTCCAGAAGGTCAAATTATAAAACTCTTATATGTTCAAGGGACAAGATGCGCCGATTTTGATTATATAGCTGAAAAAAGCATGTTGATTATTCCAGCCCTTGAGGCAAACGAGATGATGGCTTATAAAATGGAGAACTGATTTCAAAATTCTGTTATTTCCCCCTCCCGATACTCCGTTTCTCCTTTTAAACAAAATATCTTTATGATATGAAGTGCGGCAATATTTATATTCAAAATATGCTACAATCTTCGATGAAATCCTTGGTTTGATAGTATTCTCCGATGCAACCAAAACTAGTAACAGAAAAAATGAAAGACCTGGGCTTTGATTTGGATGAGAAGGCCAAGGATGAGTTTATGCAGTTAGCGAAGATTACAGCCTTGAGGCAAGCACAGGACGGCACCTACTATGTTAGAAACTGGTGGCGCGGACCACTTCTTTACGCACTTGTAAGCCATCATAGACCGAGGAGTGTCCTGGAATTCGGCACAGGACGAGGCTATGGAGCCTTGTCGATGGCAAAAGCAAGTATTGAGAGAGGATTCGAGTGTAGAATTTGGACGATCGACAATATCTCGCCAGCAACCCGCCAGAGATGGGATATCGATGAAGGGAAGGGGCCAACGACAAAATCATTAACCCTTGATGAAATCTGGGAGAAATCTGTTTCCGCCAGGATGCGTGAACGAATCAGCTGCCTCACCGGAGACTCCTACTCGGTGATGCGTGAATGGAAGCGTCGTGGTCTCCCCAATATAGACCTTTTTTTCATAGACGGCGGACACGACTACAGAACAGTGAAACACGACTTCATTGCAGCACTGAGGGTAGCTAACTCCGGAGCGGCCTTTCTGTTCGACGACTATGGGAAGCGCAAGAGATATGGGATAAAGAAACTGATAGACTACGAATGCATCCCAAAATGTGTGCCGGGATCAGTTGAGATCATAGACACCTTTGCTGGAAGCGACCTGCCCGATGCTGAAGGCAAAGTAGACCATAAAATGGCCTTGCTCGACACCAGGCAAATCTCTGAACTCAGACAGCATTTCTATTCTAGAGCACGAGCTCGGATGTATATGAGGTCTTATCAAATCATCCGGTTGGGCCGAAAGTGCGTGCTTCCGATTCGCACCTTGACCAGGCGATACTTAAAAGGTTGAGGAGAGGCAAAAGGAAGCCAGGATTTTTAAATCCTGGCTTCCTCTGAAATTCTAATCGCTATTTTGAGCTTTCACCTCCCGATGAGCTCAGCATTTTAGCCTAGCGAAAAACTAGATTTGTTTTTCTTTCCTGCGCCTTACCTTTTCGGCTCTTTCATCCTTTTCATTTCTTCTTTTTCTTTAACTCTTGTTTTAGCTGTGTCAACTTCTCTTTTATTTTCTTTTTCAATTCGGGATCATCGGTCGCTTTATACTTGTGTTCCAGCTCCTTGATGTACATCTCTATTTTCTTCGTTTCATCCATCTGTATCATCTTTTGGATCTCTGCCATCTTTTTCTTTATTTGCTTTTTCTTCTCTGGATCGTCTGTCGCTTTATACTCCTTTTCCAGCTTTTCCAGTACAAGCAATCCATCATTGGACGTCTTGTAAACATCTACTTTTTTCCCTTCTTTGAGCTTTACCATCTTCGCATCTACTTTTTTCCCTTCTTTG
>WVZK01000151.1:0-8341 GCA_011772475.1 Candidatus Aminicenantota bacterium
AGGCAAGAGGATTCGTCTTGATCCTCAGAAAGCGATGGAGGGAGGAGAGGCCCAAGTATTTAATATCGGTGGCGGGAAAGCACTTAAATTGTATAAGCCACCTAATCATCCTTCTTATGCCGGATCCGGAGAAGAACATCAACGTAATCGTGAGGGAGCACGGCTGCGTTTGATTGAATATCAGCACAAGCTCAGAGAATTCCCCAAAAATCTCCCTCCTAAGGTTATTGCTCCAGAAGAATTGGTATTCGACAAAAACGGGAAGATCATTGGCTATGTAATGAGATATCTTAGTGGTGAGCTTTTATCTAGGTATGCCGAAAAGGGTTTTAGTAGTCAAGGTATCACCAATGATCAGAAGGTAACCATATTGCGCGATCTCTATGAGACTATTTCTAGAACTCATGCGGCGAGGGTCGTCGCTGGTGACATTAACTACTTCGGTGTGATTGTGATTGGTCATGAAGCATATCTGATAGACGCTGACGGCTTCCAGTTTGGTCGGTTTTTGTGCCGGGCATTTACGGAGAGGTTTGTTGATCCTTTACTTTGTGACCCCAAAAAGACAAAACCAATACTGTTTCGACCCTATAGCTCCGATTCTGATTGGTACGCTTTTGCCGTGATGTTAATGGAGTGTCTTCTTTTTACCAATCCCTACGGGGGAGTGTATCGACCCAAGGATCCCAAAAGGAGAATTACTCAAGAGGAAAGGCCACTTCGCCGCATTAGCATTTTCCATCCGGAGGTTGGCTACCCTAAGCCAGCGATTCACTACAGGGTTTTGCCTGATGATTTACTTCAACACCTTCATCTGGTATTCGAGAAAGACAAGCGTGGCGAATTCCCAAAAACTCTTCTTTCGCTTCGTTGGACAAAATGTCTTAAGTGCGGGACAGAACACACAAGGGACGTTTGCCCAAATTGTGCCCATGTTGCACCAGCGGCGGTAAAAGAGGTAACTGTTGTCCGCGGTAAGGTAACGGCAACTCGGATCGCAAGGACCTCAGGGGTTATTGTTTTTGCCGCTTCCGAGCAAGGTAAACTTTCTTGGCTTTACCACGAGAATGGTCAATTGAAGCGCAAAGATGATTCGGGGAAAGAGTTGCTTGTTTTGAGAGGTGACCTCTCTCCCGACATGCGATTCCGGATTCAAGGCGAAGCAACCCTAATTGGAAAAGGCGGTCAACTTACGATATTAGATCCGAGGCGTCCGGCAGTTCGCATTTCGGTTGATAGTTACGGCAGTTTGCCGATCTTCGATGCCAACAAAGAGCATTACTACTGGACATACCTAGGTCAGCTCGTAAGAGACGGGCAATTCGGACTAGAACATATCGGCAATGTTCTTTCAGAACAGACGCTTTTCTGGGTTGGGCCCCGCTTTGGTTTTGGATTTTACCGGGCTTCTAGTCTGAACATTGCTTTTGTCTTTGACGCCTTTCGCCGCGGGATCAGTGATTCTGTTAAACTTCCGCCCTTTAGGGGTCAGCTCATTGATTCGACTTGCGTTTTTACCGAGAGCCGTTGTTGGTTTTTTCGGACCGAAAAGGAAGGTAGCCAAATCAAAAATCAATGTTTTGTTATCCGAGCCGACGGGACAGTGGAAGCGGAAGCTCAAGGCAAACAAGATGATGGTAGCTGGCTAGGGACTCTAAGAGGTAAATTCGCCTCAGGAGATTTCTTGCTGGCGGCAACTGATGAGGGCATTGTCCGAGTTGAAATAGCAAGTGGACACATCCAAAAAACCAAAGAATTTCCCGATACTGAGCCGTTTGTTAACTCCGGTTGTCATCTTTTCCCCGGAAAAGACGGGCTATATGTGGTTGATCAGCAAGAAATTCGGCTACTTTCTATCAGATAAAAGAAAGGTGGTGAGAGAATGAGTTTGATCAGCAAGAAATTCAAGTCGAAAGGAGGGATAAAGATGAAAAAGGCAAGAGAGCTTCCGATTCCAGATTTCTTTGACAAAGAAAAGGTTGGAGAGGTCTTTCGAGTACCTTACGAGGAGCGGGCTAAAGAAGCACGCGAGTGGGTAAAAAAATACGGGATAAAGCCGGCAGCCAAAGATAATCCAAAGGTTGCACTAATGGTGATTGACGCTCAGAATACCTTCTGTATCCCTGGTTTTGAGTTGTTTGTTGGGGGAAGGTCGGGCAAAGGTGCAGTAGAGGACAACGTACGACTGGCTGAGTTCATCTACAGAAATCTTGAGATTCTCACCGAGATCGATCCCACCATAGATACCCATACTGCAATGCAGATCTTTCACCCTGTGTTTTGGATCAACAAAAAGGGTGAACATCCGGTGGGGGCCCAGACAATCATCTCCGTTGATGATGTCAAAAATGGGGTGTGGGAGGTCAACCCGGCGATCGCCAGTCTGGCCAAAGGCAACTACATTGGTCTTAAGAGACATGCCTTACACTATGTCCAGAAACTCAGCGACGGTGGCAAATATCCTCTAATGATCTGGCCCTATCACGCAATGCTTGGTGGTATTGGCCACTCGCTGGTTTCGGCTATAGAAGAGGCTAGTTTCTTCCATAATCTGACTCGTTTTAGCCAGACAGGGTTCGAAATCAAGGGAGGTAATCCCTTGACTGAGAATTACTCTGTCCTTCGACCTGAGGTTCTGGAAGGTGCCGATGGTAGCCCAATCGACCAGAAGAATGCCCGCTTTATCAAAAAACTCTTGGACTTCGACGTGGTTGTAATTGCCGGTCAAGCCAAGAGCCACTGCGTTGCCTGGACGATTGATGATCTCTTAGGTGAGATCATGTCTCAGGATCCGTCTCTGGTGAAGAAGGTCTATCTTCTTGAGGATTGCACTTCGCCTGTCGTGGTCCCCGGGGTCATTGACTTTACCGATCAAGCGAACGAAGCATTTCAAAGATTTGCTGATGCCGGAATGCACATCGTAAAGACAACTGATCCAATCGAGAGTTGGCCCGGGACCAACCTAAGCTAAGGCTTGTGGGTGCTGGAGATTTTGTCTAAGAACATATCTCCAGCCTCACTCCTAAAAGGAAAGGAGGGATTAGGATGAGTCAGAGTGCTGGTAAGTTGATAAAGGCAGCCCAGAGTGAAGGAGTAATCTCTCAAAAGTCAGCGCAGGCCTTGGCAGTAGTTGATATCGGCAAGCAGATTCAGGCAGGTCTGGGGATTCCGGTTGACTTGGTGCAAGCCAGTGAGGTGTTCTTGGTAACAATCCTAATTGATGATTCCGGCTCTATTCGTTTTGCCGGTAATTCTCAAGCGGTTCGGGATGGCCATAACCTGGTTCTTGATGCTCTGGCAGGTTCGAAACAGAAAGACAATATTCTCGTTCATACTCGCTACCTAAACGGTTATATCTTATACCCCTACTGTCTTTTAGAACAGGCAATCCGGATGGATAGCGGGAACTACGATGCCCAAGGCGGCACTCCTCTTTATGACGAGACCCTTGTTATATTGGGAACTATGCTGGCTAAAACCCAGGAGTTTGCCGAAAACAATGTCTTGGTAAAAACTGCTACCTTGGTTGTCAGCGACGGCGCCGACGAACATTCTGTAAGAGCTACTCCTCAAAAAATTGCAGCAGTTATTGGCGATCTTTTAAAGCAAGAGACACACATTATCGCTGCCATGGGGATCGACGATGGAGGTCGAACGGACTTTCGCCAAGTATTTTCTGAGATGGGGATTCAGGATGAATGGATTCTTACCCCCGATAATACTGAAAGCGAGATCCGGAGGGCCTTCGGAGCCTTTTCTCAATCGGCGGTGCAATCAAGCCAAGGAGTAATTCTGGGTGGGTTCGAAGCACCCTAATCGGGATATGAACAAAGCTTTCTTCTAAAGAAGAATAGGGGTTAAAGCAAGGGCATGCCCCCGACATCTTTACAAAAAGATCGTCGGGGCCCCATCCACATGGCGCTAAAAAGCGCCTCCAATAAATGTAACTTGAAAACTTGAAAGGAGATGAGAAAGATGAAAGCTTATTTGGCTATAAATCCCAAAAACGAAACCTTGGGGGTGGTTGGTTTTCTTAAAAGTAGTCTTCAAAAACTTGGGGTTAGGCTTGTTGATTTGGTTGAGGAAGCCGATCTTATCTTCTCGATAGGAGGAGATGGAACACTTCTTTACAACATCTACCGCTATCTTGATCAAAAAAAGCCTTTTGTAGGAGTTAATGCTGGTTCAGTTGGTTTTCTCTGTTATGTCCAGACAGAATCTTTAGAAAAAGACCTTTTAACCCTGTTTAATGGCGAAAAGACAATGACTTTTGGAACGTTTAGGGTTTTCTTTGAAGGCACCGTTGACTTAGCAATTCAAGATCTAAGAATAGAGCGCCCGACTCATGCTCCAATTCGGATGAGAATTACAAACAATGGGCAAGTCCTGGCCAAGAATCATATTGGTGATGGTATTCTTATCACCGGAGCTCTTGGCTCGACTGCTTATAATCTTTCGGCTGGAGGCCCGATTATTCCACTATCAGAAAGTGGAGTAATTTTGACCCCGATATGTCCATTTGGTGGGGGTAAAAAAATCTATGATTCTCTTTTGAAGCCCCAGATTTTTCCTACAGTAGATGTAAAGGTTGTTTCCCAAGGCGAGTCGCGGCTAGTTCTCGACAATAGGGGATATTTACTTCCTGCGGATTCTCCGGTGCGAATTGTTCAAGGTAGTGAAACCTTTGAACTTTTTGCAAAAAGACAATGAAAACACTTTTAATAGGAGGTGAGAGAGATGGAGATTAAGGCAAAAGAGTATCAACCCAAACTTAAAATGGATGAAGTTGATGTCTATCTGCCGCGGGGAGTCAAAGCTCTTGATTTCCACGGCGAAAACCCGCGAGGATTCTGGAGGATTTTTCAACGCTACGAAGGAGCTCGGTTTTTCGGCCTCAAGGAGTATCTAAGCGCTCTTGCTTCTTTAGTTGGTCGTAAGGCGGCAAAAGAGATTATCATTTACGCCGTACCTGAAGGCTATCCTCTTAAGCGCCATGAGACGGCCATAACTATAGAAGGTCCGGCTAGAAGTCTTCTAGTAAACGAAACCCTTCTTCACTATCTTTCAACTGGAACGCGTTTTCGGACTTTAGCTGCAGACTATCCAGGGAATAAATATCCTTGGGTCTTTATGGGGGCGCGGTATCTTTCTAGAGAAGATTTGGCAGTTTGTACCCGGGCTTTGGCCGAAGAGGGGATTCTTTCGACAGTTCCATTTTGGGCCGATAAATTTATTGGCACTGAAAGCCATTCTCAACTTGTATTGTGGGGAGCCTTGAGACTTGATAAAAAAACAGAGAGAGTTATCTCTGAAGTGACAAAAGATAAAAAAGTTGCTGCTACAATTCGGGCTACACTCGCCTTTGCCAAAGCTAATCCCGAAGTTCCTCTCTATGTTTTAGGCGATCTTGCTACTCGGACTGTTGGTTGTGCCAAGACCTTTATAGCCACTGCAAAGGCTTGTAAAAAGCTTGGGATACCGCTTTTAGGGGGAAGGATGGATATTTCCAGATATGATCTTAACAATCGACCAATTGTAGATGCTGTTTTTGCCAACGGAGATATAAGAAAGTTTGCTGGAATGAATCCTCAAATTGTGACTGAAGTTCGACATCTGCTTAACCAATCTGGACTTAAAGACTTTAAACTGGTAGTTTCAAGTGGAATCGATCTTACTGAAATCGAAGCTTATAAAGAGGCTGGTGCCGACATTGTCGGAATCGGAGAACAAGCTGCTTACTATCTTAACAAAGGCGAGTGCAACTTTACTGCCGATGCTGTAGGATTCTTTAACTCCGAGAGACTTATTCCTTTTGCTAAGGAAGGACGCGAGCTTTCTCGGATTATAGACCCAAAGCTTTTAGATCCAGCCAAAAGTGGACTAAAGATTTCTGATTCTCTTGTCCGCCACGACCTTTCAGACTATCTCTAAGTCCAACATCCTTTAGAGGGAAAGTTAAAAACTTTCCCTCTTTTTCATTTTTCATTTAAATTTTTTGGGTTTGACTGTGACTTAGTTCACAGACATCTTTTTATTTTACCTATATTCTTAAGAAACTAGGAGGTGGAGAATGAATGATTTAGTTTATCATAGAATAAATAATCTAAAAAGACAGATAAAGAGATTACGAGCTCGAGGCTACAATCGACATTGGATAAACCATTTTCATAATGAATTAGATCGTTTGACTAATCAGATAAAAAATCAGAGAAAAATTAGATAATTTCGACTCTTTGCCAAAAGTGGCGCCAGGCTAGCTAGGGGGGTAGCTGGCGCCGCTACTGTTTTTATTATTATTGACAGTAAACTATTACCTTTGGTATCGTAAAAATACTTACCAATTAGGATTTAAAATGACTAAATCAGACTTTATAGTTTTGGCTAATAGACAAGGAAGAAGTTTTGGAGAAAAAGTAGTAAAAGACTTAAAAAGCCAATTTAAAAAAGATCTAAGAAGAAACATTAGACTTACAGAAATTAAGATTGAAAATTTTAATAATGGAGAACTTAATATAATACTTCCCGAAAGTGTTAGAGAAAAAGATGTTCATTTAATTGCTGGCGTTGGTCAGGGTGAAGGCACGGACATGTATCAGGACATTTTTGAGATCTTGATTATTTGCGATACTTTAAATCGAGCCGGATCCAGAAAGATTATTCTTTATATCCCCTTTTTGCCCTTTCAAAGGCAAGATGCCAAAACAGAAGGCCGCGAGCCAATTTCTGCTAAACTGATATTTAACCTTTTAGTTGCTTCGGCTCCTAAGCCACTTTCAAGAATTGTTACTACCGATCTTCATAATGATGCGGCTCAGGGATTTTTAGATATTCCAATTGACAATTTAAAGGCCATGCCACTTTTTGTGCTTTATTATAAAAGTTTAAAAGAATTAAAAAATAGAGATTTATTAGTTGTTTCTCCTGACCCTGGAGGAGCAAAGAGAGCCAGGAGATTTGCTCAGCTTTTGGGAGTCCCTTGGACGGTTATGCCTAAAATTCGGGAAAAAGCCAAAGAGGCTAAACTTTCGGTATCAAGCGAGAGATTTGATGGTAAAACTGTCATTATTCCTGATGATATGATTGATACTGGAGGCTCTATTGTCAAAGGAGCCGAGTTTTTAAGAGAAAATGGAGCTTCTTTTATTTATGCTTGTTGTACTCATGGAATTTTTAGCCAAAATGAAAATGGAGTTTCTGCTGAAGATAGATTGAGGAAAAGTGGAGTCAAAGTTTTAACAACTGATACTATCCCTCGATCATCCGAATATTACCATCAAAATTCTGATTGGCTTTCGGAAATTTCAATAGCCGAATACTTTGCCGATGCTTTGTATGCCAATCAAACCTCACATTCTGTTAGTGAAATTCTTGATCGACAATTCGAGGAGGCAAGGAAGAAAGAAGGAAGTATTAAAAGATATCTAATAAAATAGTATCTCAGCCACTACCTATATATATCGAGGCCCGAAGTAACCCCATAGTTTAGTTGAGCCGTCAGCGGCGGTGTCTATTCAAATGAGGAATAGAGACATCAAAACTGGCGGCTTTCTTTTTAATATATCTTTATTCTTATGTTAAAATGGAGGTGATGAAACGTTTATGGTATCATAAGACAAAAGAAGAGATTTTTAGAGAACTAGATACTAGCCTGGAGGGTTTAAGTAGTAAAGAAGCAACCGAAAGACTTGAAACTTATGGTTTAAACGAAATCGTCTCAGAGAAGAAAAGAAGTCTTTTTGCCCTTTTTCTTTCTCAATTTAGGAGCTCTCTTATTTATGTTCTTTTGGTTACTGCTCTTATTACCTACTTCTTAAGACACAATTTTGACACTTGGGTTATTTTGGGAGTGGTCTTTTTTAATGCTCTAATTGGGGTAATTCAAGAAAAGAAGGCAGAAAAGGCAATGGAAGCTTTAAAAAAATTAATTTCTCATAAAGCTAAAGTTTTAAGAGATGGAGGTTTTGTAAATATATTTGCTACTCATGTTGTGCCGGGCGACATTGTTAATTTAGAAGCAGGCAACAGAATTCCGGCTGACCTTAGGGTTATTGACTCAAATAACTTAAAGGTCGATGAAGCGGTTCTTACAGGAGAGTCAGTCCCTGATGAAAAATTTGACCAGGTTTTAGAAAAAGACTCCTCAGTAGCAGATCAAGATAATATGCTCTTTATGGGGACGCTTATTGTTTCTGGAAATGGCTTAGGAATAGCAGTGACCACTGGGAGAAATACCGAATTTGGCAAGATTGCCAAAATTGTTTCTGAAACCAAAGAACAAATAACTCCTCTTCAGTTAAAATTAGCCGATTTTAGCCGACAGCTTGTTTTTGTCATTCTTGGA
>WVZK01000151.1:8444-9457 GCA_011772475.1 Candidatus Aminicenantota bacterium
GTTAGCTTACTTGCTTCTGATAAAACCGGGACTTTGACAAAAAATCAGATGACTGTAGTAAAACTCTATTTTGACGAAAAAATTATAGAGGTTAGCGGAGAAGGATATGAACCAGAAGGCAAATTTTATCATAATAAAGAAGAATTAAAAGAAAAAGAAAAAGATTTTCTTTTTCCCTTTATTGAAGCCGGAGTTTTGTGTAATGACTCAAAAATTTTTAGATCAAAAGGAAATTGGATTGTCGATGGCGATCCAACCGAAGGAGCTTTGGTTGTCTTAGGAGAAAAAGTAGGGCTTAAAAAAGGAAATTTAGAAAATATTTTCCCCAGAATAGATGAAAGACCTTTTGAGTCTAAAACCAGTTATATGGCTACTCTCCATAAAAATTTAGACAAAGAAGGGAATGTTATTTTTGTCAAGGGAGCGCCAGAAAAAATAATAGAAATGTCTTCGCAATATTACTTGAATGGAAAGAAAATTAGATTTTCTTCTGATTATAAGAAAAAGATTATCCAAGAGAGTATCAATTTTTCATCACAGGCCCTTAGGGTAATTGCAGTCGCCAAGAAAGAACTCAAAACTGAAGATAAAAATATTAAAAAGAGTAATCTTTCTAATCTGATTTTCTTAGGATTTTTGGGAATGTATGATCCTCCTCGGCCAGAAGCAAAGGAAGCGGTAAGACAATGCAGGAGATCAGGAATAAGAGTTTTTATGATAACCGGTGATCATAGTATTACTGCTAAAGCTATAGCAAAACAAATTGGGATTATTGAGGGAGATAAGGAGCAGGTAGTATCAGGGGAAGAGTTGGAAAGAATGGGATCAGGAGAGTTTAAGGATACTCTAGGAAAAATATCAGTCTATGCTAGAATTTCTCCTCAGATGAAATTTAGGATAGTAGAGACATTACAAGACAAAGGTTGGATAGTTGGGGTTACTGGCGATGGGGTAAACGACGCTCCAGCCCTAAAGAAAGCTGATATTGGAATCGCCATGGGGACTTCTGGGAC
>WVZK01000162.1:0-736 GCA_011772475.1 Candidatus Aminicenantota bacterium
ACGGTGAGCTATAATAAGAGAAGAAGGGGACGAAGAAGGGGACGTCCATGAAATAACAACTTCATATTTATAACAATTTAAGATTCCTTTCTTTTACTATCTTCTCCCCTCTTAATACCGCCTTGCTTACACCGGATTGCGTCAGACTTAACCCTTTTGCCAACGATGTCGCCGTTTCGCCCAGTTCACGCACGGCCCAGTAACAAAACACACTTCTCGGTTTTATAAGTCTTTTATATTTACCAGGAGAATATATGTCTCCCGGTTCCATACCAAATATCTGTTCAACACGTTCAGCCAAGGCGGCAAGATCATAGCCTCGTGCTTTCAGCTCATATTTCCTCTCAAATCTCTCCTCTGATTCCTTAAGCACATCTAAAACAAACTGACTATCCCCCAGAATCCGCTCATCTCCTTTAAGCCGCTTTTCACGTTTCCCAACTTTTCCTGCCTCAGACCACCCTCCCAGGCTCCTGATAAGCCCGCCTCCTACTAGCTCAGGCCGGCGGCCTTTTTCTATTCCTTCATATACATATTCTTTATATCGTCCTCGGGCAATTTTCCTTTTTCTATTGAAAAACCCGAGCACATAATCAACATCCTGCCAATCATTTCTCCTGTTCCCAAGAATAAAACCATGACCGCAATACTTATATTTGCCCAGGCTTGAATAATTTTTAACTATATTTGCCCTTAAAGGATTGAGATGGATGTAACGAACCAGTTCCATAAGATA
>WVZK01000162.1:772-1034 GCA_011772475.1 Candidatus Aminicenantota bacterium
GGAAAAGCTGCCCGTGGCGGCGGTGACGACGGTTAAAGCTGAGGGCATAACCGGTTAGAACTCTCCGCATGACAGTGGCTATTGGATGCTGCCCGGTTCTAAGGAGGAGGTGCACGTGATTTGAGAGTAAAGACCAGGCGTAACAAGATGTTGCGGTCTCTTTAATGATATCGCCAAGACGTTCGACAAAATTATCCTTGTCTTTATTGTCTCTGAATATCTTTCTGCGCTCTATCCCCCTCACCATGATATGCTGCAGAGC
>WVZK01000053.1:0-1246 GCA_011772475.1 Candidatus Aminicenantota bacterium
TTTTACCTCCGCTTTTTTCTCCTCGATCTTCTTCGACAGCTTTTCCATCTCCCTTTTTTTCTTCTCAAGCTCCTTCTCAGATTTTTTTACCTCAGATTCTTTCTGTTTCAACTCTTTATCCCAAGATTCCATCTCCTCTTTCTTCTTCGATAATTCTTTATCCTTTTCTTCAATTTCACCTTTTAATGTTTTAATTTCAATTTCTTTTTCATGAAGTTCTTTTTCCTTATCCGATAGAGAGGCTCTTTGCTCCTCCAATTCTTTGATTTTATCTTCAACATCCCTACCTTTTTCTACCGCCCCTTCTTTCTCTTTGGAGATAGCCACTATTTCCTCATCTTTCTCTGCTAGGGCTTTCTCAAGCTCGGAGATCCTCGCCTTCTTTTCTTCTAATTCCTCTTCAAGAACGCTCGCCCATTCCAGGTCTGCGGTTGCAGCTGCCTTTTCTCCCTCTGTTATGGCATCTTTAAGCTTTGCCAGCTCTTTTTCCTTTGTATGGATCCCCTCTTCCCTTCTTTCCACCTGCTTTACTTTTTCTGTTATTTCCTCCTCCTTTACCTTGATTTCCTTCCCCTTTTTCTTTACATCTTCCTCAATTGCCGTTTTCTCCTTCTCGGCTATCTCGCCTTCCTTAGCCTTTATTGGGCTCTCTTTTGTTACGGCGTCTTCATCCTTAGACTCTAGCTTACTTTCTTCCCCCTCTTTTTCAGCTGCTTCCCTCTTTCCTTTTGCCTTGTCTCTAAGACCCATTAGTCACCCCATCAGAGCTTGTATTTTTCTAGAACCTTCTCGTAGAGGAGGTAATCATCTGACCTTGCGAACTTGTCCACAACCTCCTCAGGCAATTTCTCGAGGAGGTCATCCAAAATCTTCAACAACTTTCTGGTATCCTCGTCCACGGTGAACTCATGCTCACCACCTTTTAAGTTTTCTATCTCCCTATCCTTTTCGATAATAACCGCGTTTAATTCCTTCAGCTTTTTCTTTAGATTCTCGAACTCATCTTCCCGTTCTTTTAGGTTAGTTTCCATATTATTGAACACTTCGTTCATTTTACCCAGTGAATTGGGGCCGTTTTCAGTCCCTGTTACCTGTTCCCTCACCCTAAAGAGATCGGCTTGAAGCTTCCTCTGCTCCCTGAGCCATTCTTCCTTATTGAAATTTTTATTTCCTTTCTGAGGTGTTGTCTGGGATTCGTTGCTCCTATTGGATTCTATCTCAGACTCCCAAGTCTTTAACTCCACCT
>WVZK01000053.1:1273-2340 GCA_011772475.1 Candidatus Aminicenantota bacterium
ATCCAAGGCATCTTCCTTGTTTTTCATCTTTTCCTTTTGCTTCTTTCTCATTTTAACTTCCTTTTGAAAGGCAGCTACCCTTTTTTTCAGATCAGTCTCCCATCTAAAAAGCTCGCTCTGTTGATGCCCTAATAGCCTTCTGAAGGCACCCCCAAGCATTAAAATATTCGATTCGTAAGACATCATGGCCTGTTTCTTCTTGTTCAGTTCTGCTATCTCTTTTTCCAGTTTAACCTTCTTATCTTCGATACCCTTACCTTTTTGACCCTTCAATCGTTTCAGCTCCTCATTCTTTTCATCCAATTCGTTGTCTATAAGGGTTATGTTCATCAGGTTTCGTTCTAATATGCTTTCAAATGGTTTTCCCATTTTCAGCATTTCCTTCCTGAGTTTTTCAAATCCTTCTCTATCCTTCCCCACCTCACCAATCTTCTTGATACGCTCCTCCACCACTTCGTCTGAATCCACTGTGGCGATAGTCCTAAGGACTTTCATGGCCTGTTCTCTCTCCTCCACATCTTCTTCTGTATCTTCTTGTTTCTCATTACCTTTCCAGGCCAGCAATTTCGCCAATAATGCTTTATCGTCTTTTTCCATTTGAGGTGCCATGATACTTTCCTTTTTGTCTTCCTTGGATGATTTTAGCCTTACATTACAGATGGGGCAGACACTTGCATCTACGTTTATCAAAGTCTCACAGGAAGGACAATTCTCAGCATTTAACTCACCTTTAAACACATTACCGCAGCTATCGCAGAAGTCTGAACTGGGCTCTACAGGCATATAACAACTCGAGCATGCGCACTTACCAGTGCTGGCACGTAGTTTATGTCCCATGCAGGTTCCGTACCTTTTGTGTTGGTTTATGATATCTCTATGGTGTCTATGGGTTTCTTTCTCCTAACCCCCGAAATCCAGTGAATTAACTGAATTTATCGTAACATACAATCTCAGAAAGGTTCTTCCTGCCGCTTGGCTCGGGCTCCTCGTTGGGATATCCCAGCGGTATCAAAGCCACAACCCTAACATCCGGAGGAATTTCCAAAAGATCCTTAACCTTTTCCTCC
>WVZK01000180.1:0-716 GCA_011772475.1 Candidatus Aminicenantota bacterium
AGCGCTTTTCATCAGGATGTTCGTAATTATAGACTTCTGTAGGGATATTGATGATAATTGCCTCCTCCACGCTTACACACATCCAGCCATGGTAGACTCCTGCAGGAATCTGGATAAGCATGGGATTATGGATACCGATCAAGAATTGGTTTACTTCCTTGTATGTTGAAGATTTTTTTCGAGGATCATACAAGACCAGTTTAATCATACCCTGAATACAAACAACATTATCTACCTGTTTTTCATGCAGGTGCCACGCTTTTACCACCTCAGGATATGCTGTTGTCATGTAGACCTGGCCAAACTTCGAAAAGAGGCTGTCGTCCTTGCGGAGAATCTCCATTAGTCTTCCCCTCTCATCAGGGATAGCTTTTAAATTTTTTGTCTTAACACCTTTAATCATTTCTCTTTCCTTAATTTCCTAGTATTTTTTAAAACCTAAAACGGACTATCAATTCTATAAGTTGCGATGCCAAGAAAAAACAGGCATTGTCCCCAAGATTTATTTTATTCCGATTTCACTTTTATCACCGACCATAAAGCTGTAGACAGAGGTTTTTGACGGGCATTTGTATATTTTCACATCCCGTCCTATCAAGCTCTCGTCAATCCTGCTCCCGACATCCCGTATCTCGCTCCCTTCCAGGACAATGCTATGTTCAATCTCGGCTTTAATAATCTTGCACCTCGCCTGGATAGAGGTAAAGGGACCGATA
>WVZK01000180.1:743-1735 GCA_011772475.1 Candidatus Aminicenantota bacterium
AACCGGCCCATTTATCCTCGATGCTTCATCAACTTTACCCTGAATCTTACCAACAATGGATTCCAGAATCAGGCGGTTGGCTTCGAGGATATCCTCTATCTTGCCAGTATCCTTCCACCATCCCCTGACAAGATGGGGATGGACTTCATAACCGTGGTCAATAAGATACTGAATAGAATCTGTAATTTCAAGCTCGTTCCGCCACGAAGGTTTTATGGCATTTACAGCCTCAAAAACATGAAAATCAAACATGTATACTCCAACCAGGGCCAAATTACTCCTGGGTTTCTTTGGTTTTTCAACCAGCCTCACGACTTTTCCATCTTTGAGCTCAGCGACACCAAATAACGTGGGGTCTGGAACTTCTGTCAGGAGAATTAATGAATTTGGTTTCTTCTCCTTAAACTCCTCAACCAAAGATTTGATTCCGCTTTTTAGAATATTATCACCCAAATACATGACAAAAGGCTCGTTTCCGAGGAAACCTTCAGAGATTTTAACAGCGTGGGCCAGCCCCAGGGGCGCCTCCTGCTCGATGTAGGTGAAGCGAAGCCCCCAACGGCTGCCATTTCCTACTGCTTCTTTTATCTCATCTTTAGTATCTCCGACTACGATGCCAATCTCCTTAATTCCTGCTTCTTTGAGAGCTTCTATCCCGTAAAAGAGAACGGGTTTGTTGGCTACAGGAACCAGTTGTTTTGCCTGGGTGAAAGTAAGAGGCCGAAGCCTCGTTCCTTTCCCTCCACTTAATATTAAACCTTTCATCCTAAAATCCCATTCCTCCTAAGAAATCTATGGTCTTACCTATGTTTCCCAGTCCAAACGAAAACAGAAACTGAGTTTCTGGTTTTTCGCGAAAATAAAATACTTTGAGCTCAAGCCTGAAATCAAGACATTGATAATTATAGACAACAGCGAGGGCTGAATAAAGCATCTTTCCTTCCTGAATATTGTAATCTAATTCTGTCTGGGCCTCCAAAGAAAGTTCAGGA
>WVZK01000180.1:1795-2056 GCA_011772475.1 Candidatus Aminicenantota bacterium
AAATTCAGGAATTTTGCCATCGACCAGATAACCCTGCAATGGGCTTTCCTCAGGCAAAAAATAAAAAGTCTGCGCCAACCCAAGAGTGAAAACCTCCCTGGGCATCTTATCTTTTTTTATCAAGAAGCGATTGGTTATTCCGTAACGGATATAATGATTTCGAAAAAATATCCGTTGGGCAATAATTCTATCAGAATCGGCAACGGGGCTCTCATAACGGTAAACGAAAGAAGGCTCTATAATATGTTTTAGTTTTGCTTT
>WVZK01000109.1 GCA_011772475.1 Candidatus Aminicenantota bacterium
CTTGCCTTCAAATTTGCTTCTGCGCTTTCCATTGCAGCTAAAAAACGCTCCCGATCCAATTGAACAAGAAGCTTGCCCTTCTCAACCCATTCACCTTCTTTTACATTCAAGCCGGTAATTTTCGCGGCAACATCAGCGCTTATCTTGACCTTTGTTTTGGGCTGAATTCTTCCTGTCGCAGTAACCGTTTCCACAATTTTCTGTCGTTCAACTTTTGCAGTTTCCACCGCAATTCCTTGATTGCCTTTATTTCTCGTCGAAATTAAAATAATCATTACCCCGATTACCAGGATTGCAATTGATCCAATAATAATTTTTTTCTTTGACATAGCCATCTTCATCCTTATTTTGTTCTTTGATCGCACATAATCAAGTAGTCTCCTACCTAACAAACATACGTATCAGAAGGAAAATAGTTTAATTACCGCTTATTCTCCATTTTGTAACGCAAATAAAGTACAAATCTTCATTGCGGGTCATGAATTTCGGCATGATTTCCTCCAATTAATATCCGCTATGGATATTAATCGCAATAAACGCGGCAAAATCATCCCTTGGGATATTCAAGCGTATTTCAAACAATGTGTATCATTTATTAACAGTTAATATGGGGAATATGTGTTTAAATGAAATCCAGAAATATTTTTTGGAGATGCTTAAATAATCTATTAGGAGCTTGGCAAATTGACTATTTGCCCTGTTGTCTTTCCTGCATCCACCTTCTTGATTTTGACTCTTACTTCTTTTCCTTCATCCTGAGGACAGGAAGGAACGAAAACTTTAAGATAATTGGAGGTTAAAACGTCAGCCCCAGCTTTTTGCTTTTTTATTACAATGGCCTCGCATTCCTTCCCTACAAATTGCTGGCGAAATTTCATATTCTTCCTCAAGGATAAATCCCTCAAAAGCCTTGCTCTCTCCTTCTTTACCTTGTTGTTTACCTGCTGCCAGGAAGAAGCAGCAGTCCCGGGGCGAGGAGAATAGGAGAACACATGGAGATAGGTCAAAGGTGACTGTTCCAGGAAGCGGTAAGTCTGGCTGAAATCATCCTCGGATTCTCCGGGGAATCCCACAATAATGTCTGCCCCCAAAGATGCCTGGGGAGACTTCTCACGCAAGCCAGCAATAATGTTTTTGTAATCCTCGATTCCTATCTTTCGCCCCATACGCTGCAGCACATCATCGGAACCGCTCTGCAAAGAAAGATGAAAATGCGGGCATATTTTCTCGCTTTCTGTGATGTGCTTAATCAAGGAGGGCTTTAAAAATCGAGGGTCAAGAGAACTCAGCCTTAATTTCGCAAGACCTTTTAGACCTTCTATTTCCTGGAGCAACTCGAGCAGTGAGCTCTTAGTATTAAAATCAAGGCCATAAGAACTTATATGAATTCCTGTAAGAACAATCTCCTTAAAACCCTGTCCTATGAATCCTTTTATTTGAGCCAGGATTTCTCTCTTGCTAAAACTGACACTTTTACCCCTGACGCTGGGAATGATACAAAAGGTGCATTGGAAATTGCACCCGTCCTGCACTTTAACCGAGGCGCGAGAACGGAAAGGTGAAATTTGTCTTTCCTTGCCAGGACCAGCAAGAGAGAGGACTTTTTTATCTAAATCTTTCTTTTCTGTATTGGATAAAAGGCATGAAACCTGAG
>WVZK01000178.1 GCA_011772475.1 Candidatus Aminicenantota bacterium
GCAACTCGCTCCTGAAGGAGGTTAATAATTTGGAGCTAAACTTGGTATCAAAGGATAAGAAATCTGTGGTCATCGAATTTACCGATGTAAAGGAAACAGTTGTTCATCCATTGATAGATAGGCTCCTTGGCGACAAGGATGTGATTTTAGCAGCATATAAGACAGGGCATCCGCAGCTCGATAAGCCAAGATTGACTGTTAAAACTCAAAGAGTGAATCCTGAGACTGCTGTTAAGAAAGCAGCAGAAAGCCTAGCCGAAGAGATCAAATCACTCAAAAAGGAATTCGAGAAGGCCATGAAGAGCCCGAAAGTAAAGAAAGGCGTACCTAAGAAGGTAAAGATCCCCAAACCAAAGAAGGTCGAGGTCAAGAAACCAAAGATAGGCAGGCCAAAAAAGGTCGTAACAAAGAAACCAAAGCCTAAAAAGCCCAAGGTCAGTAAGCCAAAGAAAGCCAAACCAAAGAAGGCAAAAGTCAGTAAAGCCAAGAAAAAGGCCCCTGTAAAAAAGAAAAAAGTGGGCAAGGCAAAAAAAGGAGCACCTAAAAAGACTGGCAAAGCCAAGATTGGTAAGAAAAAGGGTAAAACCACGAAAGCAAAAGGTGGCAAGAAAAAGGCCAAAAAGAAATAGAAATTGGATGCTCATTAGGTTCTACTGATTGTTGAGGAAGAACACCTTTTTTAACCCCTAAAAACAGGTCTTATACTCAAAAGTTTTGGAAGTGTCAGACCCTCGAAGGGGTAGCCGGTCATCCTTTGTTTTACATCCCTTTTAAGCTCATCAACCGTATATTCCTTAATCTCACCACTTCTAAGTCTAACAGGTAGCTTTCCACTCTGCTTCTCCTTTTGCCCAAATACTATGATCATGTTGAGCCATTCCTTCTCTGCATCCCTGATCTTTCTGGAGACCTTCTCATCCCTATCATCGATATCCACCCTCGCTTCAAGTTCATTCGCGAGAGCCTCACAGTCTTTGATAAATTCCTCCGAGACTGGAATAAACCTTATCTGAGTAGGGGATAGCCAGAAGGGCAGCTCAGCCTTCTCACCCCTTTCAATTTTTATGGCCTCTCTCTCAAGCATCGCGTATAGATTTCTATCGATAGCACCAGGGATGCTGGCATGTAAAAGGAGAGGATGTTTTTTTGTTCCACCTTTCTCCACATAACTTATATCGAAAAGCTCTGTGTTCTCAACATCGATTTGGACTGTTGATAATGTTGATGAATTGGCCAAGGCATCGTTGACGCTGAATTCGAATTTCATGATGAAGTAAAAGAATCTCTCCTCCCATAATTCCAATAGAACAGGTTTGTTTATCATCTTTGCCAGGTCTTTGGCAAAATCTTCATTTCCATGATAAAAATCCTTGACAAAACGCATTGCAACCTCGTATTCCACGTCGATATCTTTCATCCATTTCATGCTCAATTCATACTGCCTTTTAAACTCCTCTTTAGCTTGATCAAGATCCTTGCATAGGGTATGCATATCAGGCATCGTGAATACTCTAAGTCTTCTCAGTCCAGACAACTCTCCACTCTGCTCCCTTCTAAAACTGTAATGCGTGAGCTCGTAGAGTTTTAGAGGCAAATCCTTATAAGATATCGTCATGTCATGGCCCATCAGATACTGACCAAAACATGCCGCAAATCTTAGAAAGTAGTTTTTTTCATCGGATTTCACAAGGTACTGCCTAGCCGGAAACCTATTCAGATATTTGCTCAATTGTGGATGGGAAAAATCGTACATGACAGGAGTTTCTACCTGCATAGCCCCGTACTCCCTCAGCATGTCAGCAATATGTCTTTCCAACAGCTTCTTTATCAAAAATCCTTTTGGGTACCATCTAAAATTTCCAGAATCAGAACCTGGCTCGTAGTCCACTAGCTCCAACTCCCGCATCAGCTTAACATGTGGTGGTTCTCCCTTTGCCTTTCTATCCTTGCCCATCTCGTATTTATAAAATATTCCTAGTTCTTCATTGGCAGAGAAATCGTATTCCTTAGCTTTGATGAGCTCTCCCTCTGGAGTGAGCACGAACCATTCTGAGTGAAGTTCCTTCTCTCGTTTCAAGGCTTCTGGTAAAGCCTCTTCCTCCTCTCCCTCATCTTTAACCCCTTTTATCCTTATTTCCCTGGATAATTCTGAGAGAGGATGACCTTTAGCCTTGAGATTGAAGCTCTTGTACCAACCAAATGGAGCCCTGATAACCTCATAACCTTGGTCTCCTACCACCTTTTCTAACTCCTTGACAATTTCCTGGGCAAACTCAGGGCTTGAAGGAGAGTTCGTGAGGTGAACATACGGATAGATGAGGACTCTGTTGATCTGAAGCTGATCCGAGATTTCCTTTAGATTATCGATGTAGCGTTTCACAACTTCATCCTTAAAACCTTCATCCTCCTTTTCAATGGATGTGAATATCACAAGTGCCTCTTCTACCCTATTCTTTTTCGTAGATTCGGTTAGTTCCTCTGCGAACTTCGTCTTTTTCTTTGTCTCGAACTCCATGAAGTCTGCATGTATGAATAGTAATCTCATCTATGCCACCATTAATTCGAACTTAAAAGCGGTAGGATAAATTAAAAGTTTTGGATTATGAGGTTATCGTATTTTCAGATGTACCTCGTTTTTAAATGATATTTCCCCCTCCGTCCATGCCCCCTTCTCCTACCCTAAATTTAAAACGAACTGAAAATATTCGAAG
>WVZK01000111.1 GCA_011772475.1 Candidatus Aminicenantota bacterium
ATTGCCGCCCCAGCAGGAATGGCCTGTTTGTCTATCTCTGAGAGGGCTTTCGAACTGCTTCATTCTGATCATTCTTATTATCTGGATCTTAAAAAGCATATAGAACGCTTGAAGAACAAAGATCAGACACCTTACACCCCTGCAATACCTCTTTTCCTTGCCCTCAGAGAGGCTTTATTGATGATAAAGGAAGAAGGACTAGAAAACCGCCTCAAGAGGAATGAAAAATTGGCAAATGCCACAAGAAAAGCTGTCAAGACCTTAGGATTAAAGTTATTTCCAGATGAAAATTATGCATCCAATACAGTCACGGCCATAAACTATCCTGAAGGAGTTGAGGATAAGGAATTTCGAAATATCTTAAAGGAAAAGCACAGAGTGATAGTCGCAGGAGCTCAATCCCATATCAAAGGAAAGGTATTCCGAATAGGCCATATGGGCATATGCTCGTTTACGGATTTATTGGCCACATTTGGGGCCATAGAGGCCACATTGACTGAACTAGGCTATAAGGTTGAGAAGGGTAGTAGCGTCGGTGCTATTGCAGATTTTATGTGAAAGCCTTCTGTTAAAAATCGTAATATTCTTTTTACAAATGAAGGATATAGAGGAGGAGCCTTACGGCTTTTATTCGTAAATTTTTACAACGTTGATGTTGGTACTCAGTCCCATATCCTCAGCCACAGGCTCACATTTTGTTCTCAATAGATGTGCTATTGGCTTGTAGTCCGTCTCAGAAAACGTCTCATAATTGGCCATTCCTTTAGATACGATCAGGTCCGCGCTCTTCAAGGCTTTTCCAAGTTCTTCTGGTAATCTATTAAAATCCACACCAACTGCAAAGCAGCCAGTTGTAAGAACTTCATCCACGACCTCCTTAAAACCAAATTCATTCACTTCCTCAATAGTAGCATCTGTCAATATTGGCTTGCCCCTAACCACAAGAGTCAAATGAACATTAAATTTTTTAATTTCCTCACATAAAAGCTTATCGAATACTATCTCTCCACAATTGTCGGTAAAGTAGATAATTCTCTCCCCTTTCTCCAGGTAATCCTTAACCTTGTCCGTATCATCTACGCTCAAACCTTCCAAATAAAGTTTATCGAACTCCTCAAGCAGCTTCTCAGGCTTCTCAGGACTGGAGGAAATGCCAAAATCCAGAACATTGCCAATGATCGAGCACAACATCGCACTTTTCAATTTATTTTCTGAATTGGCTATTATTTTTTTTGCCTTAGGTAGAATAGAAAGAGCGGTTTGATTGC
>WVZK01000175.1 GCA_011772475.1 Candidatus Aminicenantota bacterium
TGACATCTTTGCTTCTTCTTTCTCCAACTGTGGCCAAGGTAAAAAAGGTTGCTTTTGATGCCCAGGCAGCATGGAGTTACATTAAAGATTTGACCGCAGATTCAACGCAGGGACGGAAGAGTGGACAACCGGGTGCAGCGTTAGCAGAGGAATACATAGCTTCCAAGTTTAAAGAGTGGGGTTTAGAGCCAGCAGGGGATGACGGAACATACTACGAGAATTTTACTATCGAGCATAGAAATATTAAAGAGGGAGTAAAACTGGAAATAATTGCAGAGAAAGCAAGGAGAGATTTTTATTACGGTGAAGACTGGAGAGTCCAGAGGTTTTCAGGCTCAGGGAACTTTTCCGCTGAGCTTGTCTTTGTCGGTTACGGAATCCATGCTCCCGAAAAGGAGTACGATGATTATGCTGGAGTTAATGTAAAGGGGAAAATAGTTCTTTTTTCTACAGCTACTCCTCAAAAACTTGCAAAAAAGCTCGGCGATTTAGCAAAAATGGATAAAAGAATCGAAGCTGCCCAAAAACATGGAGCTCGATGTGCTATTACTTTCAGGCCTTCAACGACCCAAACTCGTTTTTCTCGGACTAGGATAGGAAAAGAGCTTTATAAGCCTGATTTTGTCTTTTTATCAGTCGAGAGAAAAGTAACAAACTTCATTTTTAAAGACCTCAAAACAGAGCTCCGCCAACTCACAAGAGAAATTGACGGCAAGGGCAAGCCTCAGTCCTTAGAAACAGGCGTAAAAGCTTTTGTGTCTGTCAATGCCATCTTCGATGAGAAAAGACCGAGCAGGAATGTTCTGGCAAAAATAACCGGTAGCGATAAAGCCCTTAAAGATGAATACGTCGTCATCGGGGGCCATATGGACCATTTGGGGATAACCCCGATGGGAGATATTATGAACGGAGCCAATGATAATGCTTCGGGAACCGCGGTCGTCATGGAGATAGCCCGCATCATGAAGCTCAATCGTGCCAAGCCTAAAAGAACGGTCATTTTTGGCCTCTGGGCTGGAGAAGAGCAAGGTCTTTTGGGATCAAGGCATTATGCGGATAATTCTCCTTTCTCCATGAATAAGACAGTGGCTTATGTCAACATGGATATGGTGGGTCATGGCAGTGGAAAGATTCCTTTTCAAGGTGTTTACTATGGTCCTCAAATCTGGAAACTTCTCAAACAGAAACTCTCCAAGGATATACTTGACTATGTCACGCCTCAGCGAGGAGGTCCTGGAGGCTCTGATCATACTCCGTTTTTGGAAAAAGGAGTTCCCGGGTTCTTCGTCATTACCAGGGGAGCCATTAAATACCACCACAGCCGGGATGATGCTGATTTGATCAAACCAGAGATGCTGAAGAAAACAGGTGATTTTGTCCATGCTGCAGTTAAAATACTTGCATCAGAATCAGGAGATTTTTTCCCTCCGTTGAGGCAAGAAAATTATTATTTGAAATATCAAACCCTGGTTAATTTCGAGCTCTCTCCTTTAGGCCACGTAATAGAGCATCATAAGGATGCAAAAGATTCCCATGTAGACCTACAGCTTTCAGTCATGGAGGAAGAAGCAGGACTTTCAGGGGACGGGCTCAGGATTGATATCCTGAAAAAATTCCTGTCTGCTTCTGAAGAACTAAAGAAAGCAAAGGGTCTTTCCTATTATTCTTCTTCCAGCAGGCTCTCGGGCGATATCCGCCNNATGATCCGAGATGGGCTCAAGTCTTTGCTAAGCAAGAACTACATTTTGCCGTTGTAGAGGATCCATCATTTTTTTTCGGTGAAGAAGGATTGAGTGAGGAAGGCAAGAAGATAATGAAAGCAGTGAACACAAGCGGCCTTCTCTTCTTATTCAANNCTTCTTATTCAAGGGAGTGGATGGTGCGCAGGCCAAGCTTCTTTTAAAGGGCTCCAAAAGGCCTCTGGTATTCCTAGATAAGAACTTACCTGATAAAGAAGTCATGGAACTTATCAAAGAGAAAGAGTCTGCACTTGGACTTATCTGGTCAGGCGAAGATGACCCTGCTGCTTATTTTAAAAAGCTGGATGAGTTCAAAAAAGCCGTTGGCACTCAATATCTGATGATGGTT
>WVZK01000069.1:0-266 GCA_011772475.1 Candidatus Aminicenantota bacterium
GAGAGCTGCTTCTTTTGTTTCTTCCTTTGTCTTGAGTTTTAAAAAGAGACTTCGGGAAAACCCGAAAAACTCAAGGCTGGCAAGAACAACGACAAGAAATAGCGCCAGAGCGAGAGTGCTCTCCATAAGTGAAAATCCTTTTTCTGAATTCTGTCGCATTTCTTTCTTTCTTTCTCTTTCTTTCTTTTTTTTTCTCTCTCTCTCTGCCTTAAAACCCAAGGTCCTTGGATATGAAAAGGACCATTCTGAGCTTTTTTTTTGGGTAG
>WVZK01000069.1:321-733 GCA_011772475.1 Candidatus Aminicenantota bacterium
CCTGTGATCAGGATAAAGACAAGGGCGAAAGATACAAGGACTTCTACCAGAGTGAATCCGCGTTGATTCCTTTGGTCATGCATTGGTCTCCTGGATCTATAGGTCTATCTATTTTGTCTTTGTAGTAGCTAAAATCTTCTTTGCGTATAACGTGCCAGGGCATAGGATTAGGTTTTTAAGGGGAAAAAGGAAGGCTTTAAATTATGGATGTCAACTGATGGGAAAAATAAGGGAAATTCAGGGACAATTTTGTCCACAAAAGTTTACATTGGAAAGGGGAGCTTAATGCCTAAAATGATGCTGTCGCCAGTTCTTACTCAGTCAGGAGAGCAGCCCGCCTCTTCTTCGCGTCCTCAACCTCAGCTATTCCAGGATCAGCGTCTTTCCAAAGTTCGAGGAATCTCTCGTAATG
>WVZK01000069.1:830-4576 GCA_011772475.1 Candidatus Aminicenantota bacterium
CTTTTTCAATCGAGCCTTCTGCAAGCAATACCTCTCCTAAGAGCAGGTCATAACGGGATTTTATCCAACCCTCAAAATAACTACCCTTGGTTATATAAGACTCAATTTCAGGAAGCCTGGATTTTGCAGACTCAATTTTTCCTTCCTTTAGATTTACCATTCCAAGAGTGTAACTTTTTGCAGCTTTAAGATATGGTGTGAACTGAGGAAAGCTTTCTCTTTCTATATCAAAGTCAAATTCTTTCCGGCAAAGATCAAATTCTTCGCTGTCATAGTGCATCCAGCCTTTAATCCAGTGAGCAAGACCTTCCTGGTCCTTATTTTCCGTTAATTTCGCAAGCTCTGTTGCTTTTTGAAGATTGATAAGTGCCTCTTTGAATCTCCCGAGCCACAAATAAAGGAATCCTTTTAGCAAACGTCCATCTGCTTCTACGCCGGGCGTGGTAGCCTCCCTAGTATATCGCTCGATAAGTCTAAAAGCTTCGGAGTAATTTTCCTTTAAAGCGTAGACGTATCCGATTTTGCCTTGTGAAAGAAAAGCAGGCTCAACTTCTAAGGCTTCTTTGTATTTCGCTATTGCATCATCAAGCTTTCCCTGGATGAAATACATATCACCCATTGAGTCAAAAGGATTAGCATCGCCAGGTGATAAGGATGCATACCTCTGAAAATATTCCATGGCCCTCTCATATTCTCCCAATTGAGAATAAATGTAGCCAAGCTGATTGAGAAAGAGCCCATAGCGAGGATCAAGTTCTAGCCCTTTGTTATACTCCTCTATGGCTTTGTCCAAATGCTCTGTGCTATGGTAATAATAACCCAGCCAATAGTGAGCTTGTTTCTCTTTGGGATATTTTTCTGCCAGCTTATTAAGGACTCGAACGTATTTCTCTTGATTTTTTTCTATGTTAAGCGCATATGCTGCGTCGATATAAAGGTTTTCTTTTTCTGTAGCTTTTTTGAACAAACTTTTGGCTTTTTTCAAGGCTTCGCTTGCTGCCTTTGCATTTCCTAACCGATCATATGTAAAAAAAAGATAGAGGAAGGCCGAAGCAAAAGTCGGATCAAGCTCAGTGGCTTTCTCGAGAAATTTCTGAGCTTCCTCCCAATAGAATTTTTCAAAGTCATCTCTTCCCCTTATATAATAGTTATAAGCTTCCATTGAGCTCGTTGTCACATCAGTTATCTGCGTTCCTTTCTGTTCAATCTTCTGCCTGGCCAATCCTAAGCTTTCGGAGATTTCTTTGCTCAGCTCGTCAACCTGAGTTTTTAAAATACTGTCAACTCCTTCTCCCTTTGAGATGTAGCTCTTCAAAATTTTCTTAGTTTCTGTATCTAAGACTTTTATGTCCGTATGGAACACATCGCCAGCCTTGGTGAAAAATCCAAGAACGATCGCCTCAATACCTTCCATGCGGCACACATCAAAGCCTAAGTCTCTGTCGATGATCTCCACATCTTTCTTTCCAATTTGCTTGAGGAGGTCATGCATTCTTTCCCATGTGACCACATAAAGAAGTCCTGTATTTTCAAGGTTGGTTATTAATAGATTGGGGATAACTTTTTGCAGATAGTCATAAGCTTTGTCTCCTGTCTGATTTTCAAAGCTTATGACTGCTATCGAGTTCTCAATCTTTGGAGCTCGCACTGCTTCTTTTTGGGGGAGGAGCTGCCATATAACCAAAGCTACGATTATGAGGGCGACCACAACTAAGGCAGGGATGAAGAGCTTCTTCAGGCCAAAGGTTACGGTTATTTCTCTTGAAGTTATGGGCTTTTTCTCGGGAACTATCCTCTCTGTGGTGGGGATGCCTTTCTCTATGGAGATAAGTTCAGAACGCACTTCGCCTGCACTTTTATACCTCTTCTCCCTGTCCTTTTCCATGCAATTCAGTATCACCCGGCTGAGGTCTTCAGGGATTTGAGCATTAAGCTCCCTGGGATCCGGAGGCTCTTCGCTTTTGTGCTTCATAGCTATACCTAAAGGCGTTTCTCCCTCAAAAGGAACTCTCCCTGTCAGCATCTCATAAAGGATCACTCCCAGTGAATAGATATCAGAACGCTGGTCAACCTCCTTCAATTCTGCCTGCTCAGGCGACATATACTCTGGTGTTCCGACCATCACTCCTCTACCTGTTATCCCCTTGGCGCTAAGAGAACGGGCTATCCCAAAATCCAATATCCTCGCATTTCCTTCCTCATCAACCATGATGTTCTGTGGCTTCAAATCCCTATGAACCACTCCTAAGCGGTGAGCTTCCACCAATCCCTCGCATACTTGCCTGGCTATAGAAATCGTTTTTCCAGCACTGAGTTGTCCTACTTTTCTTATTAATCTCTTCAAATCCTCTCCAGGGACATATTCCATAGTGATGTACCGCGTTCCTTTCTCCTCCATGAGCTCGTACATACGACCGACATTTTTATGGCTGATCTTCCGGGCTAGTTTCAGTTCGTTACTGAATCGCTCTAAGGTTTTTTTATCTGAAGCTATCTCTGGCTTTATGAGCTTAAGTGCTACTTCCTCTTTTAGCTCTTTATCGAGTGCCCTGTAGACCTTTCCCATGCCGCCTTTACCAAGTTCCTCAATAATCTGGTATCTTTCTGCGAACACGGAGCCTGTGGTCAGTTCTTCTTTAGGGATTTCGAGAGTCTCGGTGAGAGGAGCGGCGATTTCTTCGGAGGGACGGAGCGGTGCCGCGCACTCGCCGCAGAATTTTGTATCGGCGGGATTTTCGAAGTTACATTTAGGGCACTTCATACTCAGTTTTCCCTGTGCTTATTCGGCAAAACAATATCAATTAAATTAAAAAGAGTCAATGCCTCAATCATGAATGGGTTTGATGAATCATATCCCTACATTAGATATAAATCATTGATTGTATTTTAAAACGTGGGTTTGATAAATCAGACCCCTACAGAATCAAGCCCCTATATAACCTCCAGGGCTGCCAGCCTCTCCCTTGCATCCTCAAACTCCACAAACCCAGGATCAGCGACCTTCCATAGTTAGAAAAAAGTAGCCTGTCCCTTATTTACCTTGCTTATTATT
Organism: Candidatus Aminicenantota bacterium; assembly: GCA_011772475.1. GTDB lineage: Bacteria > Acidobacteriota > Aminicenantia > Aminicenantales > Aminicenantaceae > SOIV01. The sequence goes on from WVZK01000069.1 coordinate 3,883, forward strand.
GCTTCGGCCGGACAAGTTCCTGGAAGGGAGGATAATCACGAAGCGACTCCAAATCCATATCACGGTGCAGATCTATGGGAGATTCGTAGCCTTGGGCAAAGGCCTCCTTAAGAAGCACCACAGCTTGCTCACGGTCGCCCAGAAGCGAGGATATGCGGGCGCACCAGTAAGTATGCTCGCCGAACAGATATGGCTGGTCCGTTTGCTGAAGTTCATTAAAAATTTCAAGTGCCTTTTCCCTATTTCCCCTCCTCGCCGCCAGTGTTCCCAAAAAACCCTTGTAATCGATGTTGTCCAGGTTCTCAGCTGCAAGCTTCTCGAAGATGGGATGCGCTTCATCCCATCGTTTGGCAAGGTAAAGAGCCCTGGCAAGTCCATAGCGATATGTTGTCGGAGTCAAATGACTTTTATACCATTCGACAGCCCTGTTCGCTATTTCCATCGCTGCCTCCTCGTGACCATGGGCACGAAGTTCTTCAGCAGCATAACGCATGACTGTACCCGGGGTGTAAGAAGAGGTAAATGCCATGGCCATGCTTTCATCAATTACCTGTTTGACTTTGTCTATTCTTCCCAGCGCTGCGAGAGCACGGACTTCGTAGCCTCTAAGGCTAAGTACGTCCGGATAGTATTTACGCCCGCGCCTGGCCTCTTTCAACTCCTTTTTATGATTCCCCAGCATGTGATGCGCCCG
>WVZK01000024.1:0-272 GCA_011772475.1 Candidatus Aminicenantota bacterium
TAAGCATAATAGATTTCTATCCTGAAGAATTGGAATTCTACGATAAGATTTTAAGACTCACCCCAGAAGATAAATCGATTTGGCTAAGAAAAGGTCAGATTTTAGACCAAAAAGAAAGAAATGAAGAAGCTTTATTTTGTTACGACAGGGCATTAGAAATCGACGCGAATGATAAAAAATTGTGGAGCAGCAGAGCATTGAGTCTTGGCAAGCTAGAGAGATATGATGAGGCTGCGAAAAGCTTCCAGAAGGGGATAGAGCTGGATGATAAG
>WVZK01000024.1:350-600 GCA_011772475.1 Candidatus Aminicenantota bacterium
GAATTGTGGAACAAAAAGGGTTTGGTTCTTTTCGAGATGAAAAATCCACAGGAGGCACTGAATGCCCACGAAAAGGCCCTCGAACTCGCACCTGATGATATCTCCATCCTCAACAACAAAAAAGAGGTATTAAAGGCGCTTGAGAGGCACGAGGATGTCATCACAGTATGCGATAAGATTTTGGAACTGGAACCAAGGAATATCCAGGCATTGAATGAAAAAGGCTCAGTTTTACTGTTCCTGGGGGAGT
>WVZK01000024.1:687-4746 GCA_011772475.1 Candidatus Aminicenantota bacterium
TTGAATTCTATCCTGAGGAGTTGGATGCTTGGATTGATAAGGGTGTGGTATTGGAAGAGCTGGAGCAGGTGGATAAAGCTGTGTCCTCTTACGATATAGCGTTGAAGATAGAACCTGAGAATTTGGATATCCTGCTCAAGAAGAAAAATGCATTGAAGCGATTGGACAAGGATGAGGAGATAATAAGCACTTGCGATATCATCCTTAATCTCGAACCTAAAAACACCGAAGCTTTGGATGATAAAGGTTCTTCTCTTATGAATCTGGCAAGAAACGAAGAGGCGATAGAGGTCTTCAACACACTGTTTGAGCTCGATCCAAAGAATACCAGCGCGATCTATAAAAAAGGCGTTGCCTTAAGTCGAATGGATTCCTATGAAGAGGCCATAAAATGCTATGATGAGGCCTTGAATCTCGATCCTAATAATAAGGAGGCCTTAGAAAATAAAGGCGATGCCTTAAAACATATCGAAAATTTCGAGGGAGCAGTGAGCTGTTATGACAAGGCCTTAAAGCTTGATGAAGATAACGCGGAACTATGGGACAAGAGAGGAAAAATTCTGCTGGATTTAAAGAATTACGGAGAAGTTCTTGTCTCCTACGAAAAAGCCCTTGCCATGGATCCAAAAAATCCTAGATACCTGTANNGAAGCGTTAAAATCCTTCGATTCATCGCTGGATCTGGATGAAAGATATGAAGATGCTTTGTTGAGTAAAGGCCTAGTTTTGGTGAGGATGGGCATAGAAAGCGAGGCTCTAGAAACATTGAACAAGGTTCTTGGAATCAATCCAGACAACCTGGAATCATTGATAAGCAAAAAGGATGTTCTCATGAAGCTTGAGAATTATGAAGAGGCTGAAACAACTTGTGATAGAATCTTGGAGCTGGCTCCAAACGATGCCAGAACATGGGAGGACAAAGCCCATGCTTTGACGAAGCTGGGAAATGAAAGTGATGCTGTACCAGCCTATGATAAAGCTTTGGCTCTTCAACCCGAAAACATGAAACTCTGGGCACAGAAGAAGGAACCTTTAAAACTCCTTGGAAAGCATGAAGATGTGATTTACGCCAGTGAGAAGATTCTAGAACATGAGCCAAAAAATATCGAGGCGCTAAAGGATAAGGGCGAGGCGCTTGAAAACTTGGATAGGAACGAGGAGGCTATTGAGGCCTATAATCATATTCTGGATTCCTATCCTAAGGACACGGTGGCGTTGCATAGGAAGGGCAGAGTTCTCAGCAGATTGGGACAATATGAAGCATCATTGAAATGTTATGATGAAGCATTGGGTTTGGAGGAGAAAGAAAAGATGCTATGGAACGATAAAGGGATTTTACTGACGAAAATGGAAGACCACGAGAATGCGATCAAATGCTTTGATAACGCCTTGAAATTAGATACCGAAGATGATAATATCTGGACAAATAAAGCTCTCGCTTTATACAGGGCAGGTATGTACGATGAGGCCTTAGATGCATTCAACAGGGTTATGGAGCACAGCAGGGACAAAAAAGAGGCAGGAGAAGGCATAAAAAAAGGCATAACTGTTGAGATAGACGTGTTCAGGGATATCGTTTTGGCCCTCGGAGAGGGGGACGAAAAAAGCAGATGTCTTGCGTTTCTTTCAGACGCTGAAGAAGCGTTAGACAAGGATAATTTCATAATGTCTCATGGTTATGTAGTAGAATGCAAGAACATCGTTAAAAATTATACGAGGAATGCTATTGAAGTTACGGATACAGCGATATCCACGCTTAGAGAAATGGAAGGCGACACCTCAGAGTTTGAAGATATGTTTGGTAAGGTAAAATCCCTGCCCGAGGACAAAAATTACTCTGAAGTATTGTCCCTCTCAAAGAAAATCATACAAGAGATAAATGAGCAACAGCACAAGATAGTATCTGATATGTTCACAAATATAAGCGATGATATACAACAAGCAAAAGACTCCGGAATAGATTTTTCTAAACAGAATAAGATGCTCACCGAGGTGGAGGAGGCCATTAAAACGAAGTTATTCAAGAAAGCCTACACCATCATTACCCAAAGTAAAGATGAGATTCTCCAGATCATAGAAAAGCACAAAGAGCTTTCTGAGGCGGTAGGTTCCTTAAGAAACCAGTTGGAGGAAGCTAAGAAAAAGGGTGTGGACATGTCAGCGCCTATGATGAAGATCAATGCTTTAGAGAAAGCACTAGAAGCTCAGGATTTTGAGACTGTATCCAAAAAGATCGAAGAATGCAAAGGCGATATTAAGCAACTTATGACCCTGCATTCTATGCAGGAGAAAATAAATCAAAGCGAGGAGTTTATAAATATCGCAAAAGGTCTGGGAATTGATACCAGTGATGAAGATCTGCAGCTAAGAAAGGCGGTCATATACAAGAAAAATGAGCAATTCGAGAATGCCCTCGACATAGCCACGAAAACCGCAGAAAAGGCGGAGGATCTATGCAATTCAAAGGTATCAGAGATGCTTTCCAGCGCGAATTCCATGATAACAGAGGCAAAAAAGATCGGTTTAGAGTTGTTGACTGTCGATGTTCTATATCAAAAAGCTGAGGATGCCTTAAAAGCTCGCCGATATGATAAGGCGGCAAGATACGCATCCCAATGCCTGGAAGAGGTCGAAGAGATAAGGGATGAGTGCCAGAGAGCTGCGAACGTTACCTATCTTGCAGGGAAGCATATACAAGAGGCAGAGAATATAAAAGCGGATATAAGCGAGGCAAAAAATCTGCTTGAAAAGGCACTTTACGAGGTAAAGAACAATGAATATATAACCTCTATAGAACTCGGCAAGAAATGCATAGGGCTCGCGAAAAAGGTAAAAAAGCAGAAGGTATCGGAGTCTATAGACTCATTCCAGTCCATAGTCAATAATTCTAAATTTGAGGGCAAGGATATTTCTGAAGCTGAAAAATTGCTTGAGAAAGCGAAAATCGCCCTTACAGATGGAGATTTCAATGAGGCCTTAAAGCTTGCTATGCAGAGCGAAAGCGAGGTTGGGAAAGCTGATTTGCAAAAGAAGATGGTATCAGAAATCCTAGATGGGATCACTGCAAAGCTCGAAGAAGCCGAGAAAAACGGTGTTGGATCTGAGAAGGTCAGAACGCTTTTAATTAATGCAACTAAAGCCCTTGAGAACAATCAATGTGTTAATGCTCTTGAGTACGCGTTGGAGAGTGGCATGGAGTTATTAGAGGCCACGGAGGATTATGAGAGAGCATCAACCACCCTACAAGCAGCTCAAGCCAGAATGAACGAAGGCGAAAACTTAGGCGTTGAGGCCAAAAAGGCAAAAGAACTTTTTGAGAAAGCAAAGAAGGCATATAACGAAAGTAACTACTCCTCAGCGATGAAGTTCGCCAAGGAAACTATCAAAAAAGCTGATCGATCTTATGTAGAACACCTTTCTGAACCTATTGAAAGTTGCGAGCAACTCATAAAGACCGCCGAATTACTGGGCGTGAATGTAAGTAGGGTAAACAACTTGTTGAGCGAAGCTAAGACCGCATTAGGGGAGAGATTCTACTTGCAGGTTACGTCCTTCACAGAGAGCTGCAAGAAACTCGTAGAGAGAGATATCAAAAGGAACCTGTTCGAAAAACTTTACTCCGCAAAGGCAAAATTGGAGAAAGCAAAGAGCGAAGGCATGGATATTACAGGTGCACTGGTGTTATTAGAAAGCGCAGAATCATCCCTTGAGGGTAAAAAATATATCGATGCTCAAAATTACTTCCAAAAATTCATGGAAAGCATTGGACCTGTAAAAACCGAAGCGCTAAAGGCGGAGGAAAAACCTATGGGTGTGCAAGAGCCAAAGAGAAATAGGAACGGTGAAGGATTTTAACATTACCTCATTATAATTATTTTTATCTTAAAGATTGGACATTAATTATGATCCCTCTTATTATCCCTCCATCGTGCTCCACTTTATCTTTAGAAAGCAGCGATTCGTGGAACACTTTTCCCTTCGGTTATGTTTTCAGGTAGCAACCTTCTTAAGCCTCAGGGCTCCATTCCCCCTCCCCCTCTCCCCCTCCCCCCACCCTAG
>WVZK01000024.1:4827-5079 GCA_011772475.1 Candidatus Aminicenantota bacterium
TCCTTGAAAAGATGGGGCGAGACCATGGAGATCATGGAGAAGATTTTAAGCGGTGCAAAAAAGGAGAAGTTCATACATAACAAGTCACGGAAGATCTTGGAGAAGGGCAATGAATACCATGCCAAGAAAAACGATGCCAAGGCAATTGCACAATACACAAAGCTGATGGATTATTTGGAACTGCATAAAGATGAGATCTCCACCTACAAGGGCTACATATCAGGTGTTTACAACGACCTTGGCCAGGCCCTG
>WVZK01000011.1 GCA_011772475.1 Candidatus Aminicenantota bacterium
ATGACTTCTGCCCGGATAAAGCCTTTTTCTATATCTGAATGAATTGAGCCTGCAGCCTTCAAGGCTGCGGTGTTCGCCTTAATAGTCCAGGCCTTGACTTCATCCTTGCCGATTGTGAAGAAAGTAATAGCTTCAAGAAGATCGTAGGAAGCTTTTAAAAATTTAGGAGCACTTAGTTCTCTGAGTCCGTACTCAGAGAGAAAATCTGCTTTATCCTTTTCTTCCAATTCAAGAATCTCCGCTTCAATATTTCCGCAAAAAGCAAGGACTTTTACACCTTTTTTCTCAGATGAGTAAATCTTCTCGGGATTTTCAATTAAGGGAATATCTTTCTCGTCGACGTTAATCATATGTAGAAGTGTCTTCTGGCTTAAAAAAGTGAAGCCGCGGCTGAGCTTTTCCTCTGATGGAGAAAGGTCTATCTCCCGAATCGCTTTTCCTTCCTCAAGGTGAGGGTAAAGCCGTTCGAGGAGTTCTTTCTCCTTTTCTCCTTCGGGAACCGTTGACCTTTTCAGTTCCTTTTCCAGCTTTTCCAGCCGGGCTTCTATCGATACTAAATCGGCCAGGATGAGTTCCTCCTCCATGGAACGAATATCATTCTCTGGGCTTATTTTCTCTTTTGGATGAGGAATCTGAGCATCGAGAAATCCCCTTACAACATGAGTGAGGCCGTCTGCCTTTCGGAGATAATTCAGGTAGGCGCTGCTTTTGACATCACCGTAAGAGATTCCAGCCAAGTCAATGAAATCAACTGTTGTCGGGATTTTATTTTTTTCAGGATAAAGAGCCCATATTTTTTCCAGGCGGGTATCAGGAACAGGAAATGTTCTTTGGTTGAGTTCTTTTTTCCCAGTATCATAAGATTTGACATCTATTTTTGCGCCGGTGAGCAGATTAAACAGGGTAGTTTTTCCTGTTTTTGGGTAGCCAAAAAGAGTGATGTTCATGGGCTAAATATAATATAAATAAGTATAATATAAATAGGTCGCAAAGGCGAATAAATGGGACAGGCTGCTTTATAAAGAGGTGGGTTTGATGAATCAAACCCCTACAATAAAGGAGCCTGGCCCAGTTTGTTCAGTATATTAAAAAGTGGCCTGTCCCATTTTTGTTTTTCTAAAGTAGCCTGTCCCCGTATATTTAATAATTATTTAAGCCTGGCAAGTCTTACGCCACTTGATTATTTATGTAAGAGAAATATAATAGTAATCTTGTGAGAATTATATGAAAAAATCAAAGGCGATTATCCTCCTCTTGCGCTTGCCGTTTTTGGTCGTTACTGCAGGGGCTGTTTTTGTGGGAACGGCTTTTGCTTGGTGGCAGAGTGGCCAATTCAATCTTGTATTATTCCTTTTAACCTTTTTTGGAGCCTGCTTCCTTCATATTAGCTGTAACGTTGCCAATGATTATTTCGATTTTAAAAGCGGGAACGACGCTTCCAACAGGAATGCCTTAATCCCTTTTTCTGGAGGAAGCCGAATGGTTTTAGACGGATTTGTCAAACCTAACGAAGCTTTGGCTGTATCCCTCGTTTTCGCCGTTTTAGGCTCTGCGATTGGTCTTTATCTTAATTCTGTGTTAGAAGGAAATATTATTTTATTCATAGGGCTGGCCGCTCTATTTTTTGTTTTCAGTTACAACGGTTTTCCGGCACGTCTGGTTAACAAGGGATTGGGAGAGATTGCCATATTTTTAGCCTGGGGGCCTTTGATGGTGTTAGGGGCCTACTATGTTCAGGCTGAAAGTTTTGCCTCTTTATGGGTACTCGCTGCGGCCTTTCCTTCTGGCGTTCTAACAACTCTGGTTTTATTGATTAATGAGTTTGCTGATAAGGAAGCTGATTTCTCAACTGGAAGAAAGACTTGGGTCATACTTTTCGGGTTCAAAAAGAGTCTGTTGATTTATTTATTCTTGGCCTTAAGCTGCTATCTTATTGTTTTGAGCGGAGTGATTTGGGGAGGCTGGCCGGCCTGGTCATTGTTGGCAGTTGTCACGCTTCCTTTGCCTCTAATGGCATACAAAGTTGGCTTGAGGAACCTGGATAACTGGCCATCTTTTCTTCCAGCAGTTAAAAATACGATATTGATGAATTTTATTTTTTTGGTTATATTAAGCGTTTCATTCGTGGTTTGAGATGCAAAAAGAATTTAAAGTAAAAAAAGCAAAGAAGAAGCGAGAAAAAAACTTTTATCGCGAATTATTCGAGCTCTTGGCAGAGACAGCAGTGTTTGTTTTTTTTGTCATGACCTTTGTTTTCCAAGCCTTTCAGATTCCCACTGGTTCTATGGAACCCACCTTGCTTGTGGGAGATTTTCTGCTTGTAAATAAAATGGTCTATTATGAGCCTGTATTATCAGTGGAGGAACTTATAATCCCCCGAAAAGAAATAAAGAGACATGACATTGTCGTTTTCAAGTTTCCGGATGATTTAAAGAAGGATTTTGTCAAACGAGTTATTGGTCTGGAAGGAGAAAAAATTGAGATTAAGGATAAACAGGTTTTCGTAGACGATGTGCCCATAACCGAGACCTACAAGGTTCATATTGATAGTCAACCAAGCGCTGGGGATGATTATTACTATTATAATAATTCAATAAAGGATAATTTCGGACCAGTGTTTGTACCCCCCGGTCATTGTTTTGTTATGGGAGATAATCGGGATAACAGTCAGGATAGCCGCACCTGGGGTTTTTTAGACCTTAATTTGATAAAAGGGAAGCCCTGGGTTGTCTATTTTTCATACGATGCTGAAAAGGACGCTTATAAAAAGACGGGGATGAGAGAAAAATTGAAAAAGTTTGTAAATTTCATAATAAAAGCGAGATGGAAGCGGCTNNCATCATATATATTTTATATTGATTTTGTGTTCTGTAGGGGTTTGATTTATAAAACCCACCTATTTTTCTATATAAAATGATTAGGTTCATCCTGCTCAGGGATTTGATCCATTTTACGAAGGGCTTGATTCATCAAGCCCATCGAAAAGATGGGATCAATATTGACCGCTGGCAAGGATTTGAATAAGATATTGAATAGTGAAATACCCTCTTATAGCCTTGATGACAGATTTTGGGGAAGATGACTTTTTTGTGGCTTCGCTCAAAGGTGTTATCGCTAAAATCAATCCCTCAGCTCGGGTAATTGATATCACCCATCGCCTCCCTTCATTTAATATCAAGGTGGGGAGCTTCGTTCTGGTTTCTTCTTATAAATATTTTCCCTCTAGGACAGTTTTTTTAGTTGTTGTCGATCCTGGAGTTGGCACCTCCCGGAAGATTCTTATTGCAGAAACAGATAATTATTTTTTTGTTGCTCCGAATAATGGAGTGTTAAGCTTGGCGTTAGAGGAGGAAGGTATAAAGCAATTAAGAGAAGTCTCAAACCAAAACTATTTTCTTCCAGAGTTGAGCAGGACTTTTGAAGGACGAGACAAAATGGCCCCAGTTGCCGCCTGGCTTTCAAGAGGGATCTCTTGCGAGGAATTCGGCCCTGAAATGACTTCGTATAAAAAGTTTACTGCGGAGAAACCGCAGATAAAAAGAAATGAGATAATTGGTCGTATCCTCTACATTGATAAATTTGGCAATCTAATAACTAATATTCCAGAGGGAATGATAGAACTGATCCAGAAAAAAACAGGCAAGAAGGAACTTAGCCTCACCATCGAAGATAAAGAGATTACTTCCTTTGAGCAAAGCTACTCTTCTGTGAAGAAGGGAGAGCTTCTTTTTCTTGTCGGTAGCGTAGGACTTATTGAGATCGCTGCCAAGGAGAGTTCTGCCGCTCAGAAATTAAAAATAAAAAACGGGGATAAAGTAAAGATAATCGTAAGGAGCCAGGAGTAGCTCTAAAAAAGCGTTTAAGACGAGACAGAAAGTAATCATGGCCAATTTTGAAGGGACTATAGAACAGATCATANNAAAGACGAGACAGAAAGTAATCATGGCCAATTTTGAAGGCACTATCGAACAAATCATATACTACAGCCCTGATACTGGATACACGGTTTTCAAATTTATGCCTGAAGAAGGTGAGTCTATGACGGCTATCGGTTCGTTCCCGCCCTTATCTCCTGGAGAGGTGCTGAAGATAAAAGGGAAATGGGTAATAAATCCAAAGTTCGGAAAGCAATTCAAAGTGGAAAGTTTTATTCCAGTGCTTCCTGCTTCGATCAAGGGAATCGAGAAATTTCTCTCCTCAGGCCTGATCAAAGGTATAGGGTCTGTACTGGCGCGAAGGATTATTAAAATGTTTGGGGCTCGTACAATAGATATTCTTTCCCAGAATCCTGACAAACTGCAGCAAGTCGAAGGAGTGGGTCGCGT
>WVZK01000159.1:0-569 GCA_011772475.1 Candidatus Aminicenantota bacterium
GCTGTGCTGTCTGTCACCATAAGGACATAGAAAAGGATTGCACTTTCTGCCATCAATTGCAGAAAACGATTTATGAAGGAGGCCAATTAAATGGCCACAACATTCCAAAGGACATAATGTATGATGCTGAAGTAGAATGCACAGGTTGTCACCTCAATCCTCGAAATCAAATCTACCGCTCTGACAAGAATAAATGTATCGATTGCCATGAAGAAGAATACGGTGATATTTTCTCCGAGTGGCAGAATTCAATAATAGACCTTCTCCGTTCCTTGAAGAGTTCTTTGGCTGAGAAGAAAAAGCTAAGCTTTTCTAAAGAAGAACAAGCTCAACTCTTAGAAATTGAAAAAACTATTAAAAATATTGAACTTGACGGGAGTTCTGGAATTCATAACTATTTAACTGTAGAAGAGATGTTGACAAATTTTCTAAAAACGATAGAATCTTTTGCAGAAAACACCCCAAATGAACAGAAGAAAATTCATTGATTTTTTTTTAGGGGGAAGCCTTATTGGTACATTTATTGCCTTTCTCTATCCAATAATCAGCTATTTACTCCCCACTAGGCA
>WVZK01000159.1:689-1470 GCA_011772475.1 Candidatus Aminicenantota bacterium
TGGCCCACCACCTGCTCCCTTAGAAGCATATAATGTAGAGATCTCTGGCGAGGATATTGTTATTTCAAAAAAGGGCTAGGATGAAAAAACTCCTCCAAGATATTTTTTCTTATCTTGACTCCCGCTTTATGCTCTCTGGCCTCATGCAGTTCGCCAAAAAAAAGAAGGTTCCCGAACACAAATATTCCTTTTGGTATTATTTTGGCGGCATCTGCCTTTTTCTCTTCATCCTTCAAGTCCTCACCGGTATATTGCTCCTCCTCTACTATACGCCTTCTGTTGATTCTGCCCACGAAAGCATTCATTTCATCATGAGCCAGGTCAAATTTGGCTGGCTGATGCGCTCTGTCCACAGCTGGTCCGCAAACATTCTCATCGCAGCTATTTTCATTCATATGTTCAGCTCTTTCTTTCTCAAAGCTTACAGATCCCCACGGGAACTAACCTGGATAACCGGTTTTTTTCTTCTTCTAATTTTCCTTCTCTTTGGTTTCAGCGGATACCTGCTCCCTTGGAACGAACTTTCCTTTTTTGCTACCCGCGTTGGAACTGATATTGCAGGCACTGTTCCCCTGATTGGGAAGTCTATCAAAACTTTTATCCTAGGAGGGACAGAAGTTTCAGGAGCCACTCTGTCTCGCTTTTTTTGGCTCCATATAGGCGTTCTCCCTTTGTTAACAGTAGTCATTCTAGGAATTCATATCCTTTTAGTCCAAATACTAGGAATGAGCAAGCCTATTGGCATACCTGAAAACGAAGTCAAAGAGGTTCCCTTTTTCCC
>WVZK01000159.1:1569-3912 GCA_011772475.1 Candidatus Aminicenantota bacterium
AAATCATTCCTCCTCATATTCTTTTCTTAGAAGGAGAGATATTAGCTATTTTTGGCTTTATGATAGGGGGTCTCCTCTGGATGTTGGTTCCCTTCCTGGATCGTAATGCAGCCAAAGAAAGAAAAAGCCCAGTTTTTTCTTTCATAGGTTGGATCATCTTTCTCTATATCGTAGTGATGACTGCTTTGACATACCTTCTCCCAGGTTTATAGCAAATGAAAGAACGGAAAATAGGGAAAATAATTTATTTATCCAGCTTTATTTTCCTGGTGTTTTCACTTACCCAACTCACTCTCTACGCCCAGAAAAACTCCTGTATCGAGTGTCACAAAGAACTGGAAGACGAACTCCTCGCACCTGTAGAGACTTTCGAGATGGATGTTCATCAGCAATTCGGGTTGAGTTGTGTAGATTGCCATGGAGGAAACCCTTCAGAGGAGGACATTGATTTGGCGAAGGATAAAAGTTTTAAAGGAATGCCTCTAAGGTTGCACATTCCAGAATTCTGTGCATCCTGCCATTCTGATTCAAGCTATATGAGGCGCTTTAATCCCAGCATAAGAGTTGATCAGTTAGATATGTACTGGACAAGCGAGCACGGCCAACTTTTGAAAAAAGGCGATACAAAAGTCGCTCTTTGCACTGACTGTCATGCTGCTCATGGCATCCAGGCAGCTACTCACCCCAAATCCTGGACTTTCCCCTGGAATATCCCTCAAACTTGCGGCCGATGCCACTCTGATACAGATTATATGAAAGACTATAAAATCCCAACAAAACAGTGGGATGATTATAAAGAAAGCGTGCATGCCCATGCCCTTTTTGAAAAAAAGGACCTCTCAGCTCCTGTTTGTAATGATTGCCATGGTAACCACGGTGCTATTCCGCCAGAAGTAACTTCTATTGCCTTTGTTTGCCGGCAATGTCATCCCAGCGCAGGAGAGCTCTTCTCTCAAAGTCCTCATAAAAAGGCGTTTGATGATCTAGAGCTATCCGAGTGTGAAGCCTGTCACGGAAACCACAAGATTCTTCCTCCCTCAGATGAAATGCTCGGAACAGGAGAGAAGGCTGTCTNNGTCTGATTCTGAACCCTACCAGATAGCTTCCCGCATTAAGGAAAAACTTGATGAATTCATCGCCAGAATCCAAATTGCCGATAATATACTGGAACGAGCAGACAGACAAGGAGTGGAAGTTAGCGAGCCCAAATTCAGGCTAACAGAAGCAAATACTATGCTAGTCATGGTTCGAAACTTAACTCACAGCTTTTCTCTTCTAGAGATTGAAGAGAAAATCGAAGAAGGAGAAAAAGTAGTTGCTGAGGTGAAAAATGCAGGAGAGGCTGCTTTGAGAGAAGCTAAATTCAGAAAGACAGGGCTAATAATTGCCACCTGTTTCATTTTTCTTTTAGCCATAGCTCTGTTTCTCAAGATAAAACAAATCACCAAAAAAACTCCCGCCTAATTCTTCGTTAATTTTATTTTCCTGATTAAACAAAGATACGCGTTTGGTGAATAAAATTCATTTATCTATGTAAAAAATGTGGGCTTGATAAATCAAACACCTACAAAGAAATGGCAGATCAGTCAGAAGGCATCTTTTGGTTGTTAGCCTGGAAACTGGATAGAAACTGATGAATTTATCCTAAGGTCGTCCAGAGAATAGCGATGATCAGCAAAATCCCGACAGCAAACGTAATGAAACCAAAAACATAGGCTGCCACACGGTGACAGTTGGAGGGAGGATCCACTAGATATTTTTCCAGCTCACCATTCTTAACCAGCCGTTCATACTCTATTGGCCGCTCTTCTTTGAAACGTTCCAACGGAAGCCGTCCCGTAAAGATCACAGGATCCAGGGGAAAGTTTTCAGAACGGAGATGGTTATGAAAGAAATGGAAGAGAAAAATAAATCCTACCGCCAACATGGCCTCGTCGCTATGAACTACATAGGCTACATTCAGTACCCAACCTGGAAGGAACTGGCTGAAAAACTTGGGAAACCAGAGCATCAATCCTGATGTTCCGATGATCGGGATTCCCCAGAATACAGCATAATAATCAAACTTCTCCCAGTAGGTCCACCGGTCAAGTTTGGGTCGAGGCCCGAGATAAAAGAACCAGCGGAAATTGTGAAAAAGGTCCACAAGGTCCTTCTTCCTTGCGGTCATGGATCGCCACCCCGAGAGAATCTTCCACTCTCCTTTGATTAGAATACGATGAAGAAGATGTCCTATGTAGAAGAGAGCATACCCGAAGGTTAGAATGGCCGCAAACCGGTGGAAAACGCGAGCGATGGAGATTCCGCCTAGAAAAAAGGAAAGGGTTTCCGCCCATCCTGAGA
>WVZK01000035.1 GCA_011772475.1 Candidatus Aminicenantota bacterium
ACAGATGGGAGTTCTCTTTCCAACATTTCTGAAATAGAGATCTGGCTTGTCGAACAAGCGAGAAGCAATGCTGCAAAGGGATCTGGAGGGGATAAGAAGATTACTTTGGAAGAGTTTGAAAGAAGAGCAAGGCTTTTGGTTTCGATAAGAAAGGAAAGGTTCTCTGAATATCAAACAACGAGAGGTGATACGCCCGGCGGATTCCGCTATTTTTATGAGTTGAAAGGAAAAGATTTCACTCCGAAAAACCTCATATTTGGACTTAGAGTAAAGGACAGGAAAAAAAGAAAATCTGCGTTTTCTGATCTGCTTTTAATTGGGCCCGAAGTTATTTCGCTCCCTCCTGCAGGGATCAAAGCGACCGTTTTTAAGGATCGGATCGAGATTACGTGGAATCCACCAGAAAAGAACATAGACCAATCTTCGCCACCTCATTTCAAAGGCTATAACATTTATAAGCTGGACGAAACAGGCTTTGCCTATCGGCTCAATTCTCAGCTCATAAAAGAGAGAAAATACAGCGATAAAGATTTTCTCCTTGGAGAAGCTTATCTCTATTTCCTGAGAGCCGCTGTTTCTGAATCGCCGCCTTTATCAGAGAGCGACGATTCTGAGGCAATAGAAGTTTTGGCCAAGGACACTTTTGCCCCTAGTGTTCCTTCGGGCCTGGTGTCCATTGCTACAGAGGATTTCATATCTATCAGTTGGGATGCCAATCCGGAGGGGGATTTAGCTGGATACAGAGTGTGGAGGAAGATGGAAGAGGAGGGGGAATATATCTCGTTAAATCCACTCCCGATTCAAGAAAATGCCTTTAACGATACGAATGTCGAAAAGAATAGAAGATATTATTATGCTGTCACCGCCCTTGATAAATCCGGGAATGAAAGCCCAAAATCAGAGAGTGTCTCTCAGACAATGAAGGATGGATTCTTATGAAAATTTATCGATACACACACAAAAATAAAACGCACTGGGGAGTATTAAAAGAAGATATTCTTTTTGAGCTAAAAGGCTCGGTATTCAGGAAATTTGAAACCAAAAGAGAGGGTATTCCAATCAGTGAAGTAACGCTGCTTCCTCCTGCTGAACCTACTAAGATTGTTGCGGTTGGAGCTAACTACAAAAATCATACCAAGGAAATGGGAAGGCCTATCCCAGAAGAGCCGCTGATTTTCCTTAAACCTCCCTCAGCGGTTGTGGGTCCCAACGATATTATCATCTATCCGAAGATGGCCAAGAGAGTTGATTACGAAGGAGAGCTGGCTCTGGTAATTAAGAAAGAAGCCAAGCTCCTCAGTGATAATGATAAGGTAGAGGATTATATCCTGGGTTATACCTGCTTTAATGATGTAACGGCGCGAGATCTTCAACAAAAGGACGGTCAATTTACAAGGGCCAAGTCCTTCGATACATTCGCCGCTGTCGGACCCTGCATTGCTACTGATGTCGATCCTTCCAAGATGAGAATCAAGACTTTCTTGAACGGGAAACTGAGGCAGTCTGCCAGTCTGAATAATTTAATTTTCCCCATTCCCTTTCTGGTTAGATTCATATCCAGGATCATGACTCTTACTCCGGGAGACATCATCACTACTGGAACTCCTGCAGGAATAGGCCCCATGTCGGCAGGTGATAGGGTTGACGTCCAGATTGAAGGAATAGGAACTCTATCCAACACCGTGATGAAAATAAAATCGTAAGGATTCTATTTATCAAACTCACCTTTTTAATCGAATAAATGAATTGTAGGGGTTTGATTCATCAAACCCACATTTTAAATTACAATCAATGGCTAATATTTAACGTAGGGTCTTGATTCATTGTAGGGGCTTGATTTATCAAGCCCACCTTATAATATACAATCAATAACTTATATCTAATGTATGGATCTGGTTCGTTGTAGGGGCTTGATTCATCAAACCCACCTTTAAATTACCATAAATAACCTAAATCTAATGTATGTATCTGGTTTATTTTATGGATTCGGTTTATTGAATGGATTTGATTTGTTGTAGGGGTTTGATTTATCAAACCCACCTTTTAAAATATACAACTGCCCCCCAAGATTAGGACCACCCATAGTACTAAGATTTTCGTGACATAATATTACATTAAGCGACATCGATTCATTCTTATTACTATCTAATTTGTCTTACATAAATCTATATGATATATGTTAACAGCTTTATTGTTCTGAGAGTAATACACGATGGAAGG
>WVZK01000177.1:0-314 GCA_011772475.1 Candidatus Aminicenantota bacterium
TTCGTCTTGCTTCTAGATCACGTTGCATTCTTTCGCATCGTTTAAGCCATAATACCTCGTACTCTTCATGTGAAATAATCCGGTCCTTCAGATCTGCTATTGTGTGGATTCTATCTTTCAAGCACCATTCCACGCAGATTTCATAAGCATCCCAATCCAGTTCATCCACCTCCCAGTATACAGGAACCTCTGAAAGATCATGAAGAAACGCTGCAAAGGCTCTTGTGTGACCGTCAACGAAAACTACATGATTTCCAAGTTTCTTGACGGGTATAGGTTCAATCGACTGGGAGCTGAATGATTTCATCACCTCA
>WVZK01000177.1:329-794 GCA_011772475.1 Candidatus Aminicenantota bacterium
AATTTTGTCTAGTTTCATCGTAAATGTTTTGATCATTCCTGTTTCACCTGATAAATATTGAGGCGCAAAATAGAGTAAAGCAGGATTTATAAAAGAAGTTGCGCTAAAGCGCGTTAGCCTTCCTCTCTGAAGCCTCCTAGTTGCTCTAGTCTCTCGATTTGTGATGCATTGTTATTCAACACCATCTGCTCTAAACATCATGCATCTTAGTTAGTGTCAACAGAACTACGCAATTCTAATTTTCTAAACAGATAAAAGAAGAGTGCACGCGCACTTTCACAAAGGAACTTCAGGTTCCTTAACTTTCTGCTTGAATATTTTCTCTCATTAATTCTATGAACTCACTGAAAAACTTTTCAAAAAAGTCTCTCTTGAGTTGGGGGCCCTTTCCGATACCTGAACACTCATCTGTGTAGGCAAAGGCGTATCTATTATTTCCCATGTTTTTGAGCTGCAAAGGATAGA
>WVZK01000177.1:838-1157 GCA_011772475.1 Candidatus Aminicenantota bacterium
AACCTTCGATTTTCTCAGCGAATTCATCAAGGTCCATCAAAGTCTTCTTTGATATACGGTCAGTCTCGATCTTCAACAGGAGAATCGACCTAATTCTATCTTTAGCATCACCGCAGCATAGTGCGCATCTCTCGCATCTAAAACGAACATGTCTTGGATACTTAAAGCTCAAGCTAATCTCGCCAGACTATCCTACAAAACATACAAAATAAAGAAAGATTATCTTTTTCCTTTCTTATGCCTTTTAGGAAGCTCGGCGTTCTTTTTCTGTTTCCTCCGCATCTTCTTTGCCCTTTGCAATTGCCTGTGCTGTTCCCGA
>WVZK01000177.1:1196-1434 GCA_011772475.1 Candidatus Aminicenantota bacterium
GTTTGATTTGGTCCGTCGAGTTTCAGAGAACTCTCAATTTTCTAAATTCTTAACAGAGATAAAACTAGAGTTTTTAAAAAAATAACTGATTCAGAAATTATAAAATTAAAAAACTAAGCTTCTTGAAGCCATTATCTCATAATCTCGCCATATTCCTCGTATGGCATTATCGAAAGGTATTTTATTAAACCCGTAAACCCTTTGAGGATTTCTTGCTCTTTATGGAACTCTTCGTGTG
>WVZK01000071.1 GCA_011772475.1 Candidatus Aminicenantota bacterium
GACCTTCTGAGATGGCCCTTTTGTTTTTGGCGATGATTATTTCTTTACGGCTGATTTTAAAGCCAAAATTTTTTAAGATGGGCTGCGTAAAATTAAACCGGAGAGTGCTTGCGTAGCGAGGATTAACTGAAAGGAATTTTTGGTTGGAATCGTTTTTGTAGGAATATAGGGATATTGAAAATTCTCCTCCTGTTGGGATGCGCTGAAAAATGGAAGCTGAGTAATCTTTGTACTCGGTTGAGATCTTCTCTTCGCCTTCGATAAAGGAAATAGAGGGCGAATTTGTATTTTGGAGGCTGTAGCCAAAGGAAAGGCTGGGCAGGAAGTCTTCCTTAGCCAGGGAGACAGATATATCAGCCAGCTCCGGGTTCAAGACTTCAACTGCGACATTTAGGTTATTCTGCATCGCTTTCAGGATGCAATCTTCAAGAGATAAAGCCTTCTCCTTTTTCTGAGCCCAGGCTCCTGCAGCAAGGAATAAAATCGAAATAAAACAAACAATTTTTTTTGGTTTTAACATTTTATACCTCCGTTAGAGCTTTCAATTTTAGGATTTTTTGTATTAATGAACGGACAGCTAATGCCTTTTACTCGTTATCCACAATCCAGCCATCCAAAAGATTAATAACTCTTCTGCTGTATGATGCATTTTTTTCAGAATGCGTGACTTGAAGAATTGTGGTTCCGTCCTCGTTCAATTCTTTGAACAACTCCATAATCTCTTCGCCTTCTTTAGTGTTTAAATTACCAGTGGGCTCATCAGCAAGAATGAGTTTTGGCTCGGTGATAACCGCTCTTGCAACTGCCACTTTCTGCTGCTGGCCGCCAGATAATTGATTAGGAAACAGGTCTTTCTTGGCTACTACATTAAACCTGTCGAGCATGTCGCAAATCTTGCCTTTCCGTTCTGAGCCTTTCACTTTTTTGTACAGAAGCGGCGTCTCAAGATTTTCATAGACTGTTAGGTCATCTATAAGGTGATAACTCTGAAAGACAAATCCAATGTAGTTTTTATGGAGCTCTGTGAGCTGTTTCTCGTTCAACTTATGGACTTTCCTGTCAAAGAAGTAATATTCACCGCTTGAAGGAGTGTCTAACATACCGAGAATGTAAAGCAAGGTTGACTTTCCTGCACCTGAGGGGCCCATGATGGTCACAAATTCCCTTTCCTCGATCTCGAGGTTAATATCCCGCAAAGCAAACGTCTTAACAAAACCTGATGAGTAATATTTTGTGACATCCATCAGTTTTATCATTCCTTTCCTCCATAAACAGCCATCATTCAAAATCTCGCAGAAACAAGCTTAAAACCAAGCTCTTTCTCCACTGAGTCCATGATTGAAATAAAGCAGGCCATACCAATGGCCAGCCCGGTGATATTGATAAACGAAAGGCCTTTGTGCCTTTTGATGTTACGCAAGCGATCTTCAGGTAACTTTTGAACATGGCTACCCTCTTCTATAATCTTCCGTATGCGCTTTCTCCCCTTTTCCGAAACATGATCGGAATATTGTCTTCTGTAGGAATACCGATTTGAATCAATTCCCAATCCCGGTCATGCTCTTTTATCACCCGCTTTATCACGTCAACCTTATCTTCGGATTCTCCGCCGTAATCCTCCCAGTCTACGATTTCCACCCTGTAATGCATTGTTCGCTTTTTTCCGTTAATTTTCACATCAATGTCGATGTTCTGTTCTGCCTCCAATGTGGGAACATAAATTACCACTTCTCTCATTTTTACCTCCTTTATTTTCTTTTTTATCTTGCACTTTTAGCTTATCTTATCTTTTAAGGCCTATTTATTCATACCTCAATGACTCCACCGGATTAGCCAGGGCATCTTTTATTGATTGATAGCTGACCGTTGTTAGCGCAATGACAAACGCCACCAAACCTGACAGGATAAAAATTTCGATTCCTATGCTTCTTCTATAGACAAAGTTTTGAAGCCATCTTCCCATGACAAAATAGCCAATCGGCCAGGCGATCACTGCCGCCACAGCGATGCATTTCACAAAGTCTCTTGCCAGAAGGACAATGATACACTGGAAATCGGCACCAAGTACTTTTCGTATTCCGATTTCTTTTCTCTTTTGCTCTGAGATGAAAGACGCCAAGCCAATCAAACCCAGACAGGCAATAAAGAGAGCGACCAAAGTGAAAACATTGAAACTTTGCCCTAACTTTTGCTCGGCTCTATAGATCTTGTCAATCCTTTCATTCAGAAATGCATATTGAAAAGGAAATTCAGGAGAAAATTTTATCCATTTTTCTTTGATGAAACCTAATGTCCTTGGAATATTGGAGGGACTGACCTTGATAGAAAAGTAATCGATGCCTCTTCCTTCGTGAAATAGGAAAACCAAGGGAGCGATTTCCCAGTGCAGCGATTGAAAATGAAAATCCTTTATCACACC
>WVZK01000182.1 GCA_011772475.1 Candidatus Aminicenantota bacterium
GGAGGCCATTTCTATGGTTTTTAGGATTTCTCTCTCTTCGAAGGGCTTAAGAATATAACCAGAAGGCTGTGTTGCTCTAGCAAGCTCAAGTGTTCTCTCATCCGTAGAATCTATAAGATAGACGACAGGAATATCAAACAGGGTGTGCATTTTGTGGGCAACTTCAATTCCCTCCCCTTTTTCAAGTAGGGCAGAATCTATTAAAACTAAATCAGGTTTATTCCCGTCCAGGCTCTTTAGATTCTTAAGTTTTTCTAACCTTTCTAGCTTCCTGAGAGCTTCCTCTCCTGAAAGTGCAATTGAGGTTACAGTATGTCCTAAATTCTGCAGGATCTTTTTGATATCCAGAGCTTGAGTCTTTTCATCTTCGACAACCATGATTTTGGCTTTGAAGGCTCTGGGCATTATTTTGGTCCTTTAAAAANNAGGTACCCTCCAGAACATCCCCCAAAACTTACAAAAAACTGCCTTGCTGCCAGCTTAGAACACTTTTATATTTTAGAGAAAGCCAATTCCTTTAGCAATTGGTCTTAGGGTGTATTTTTGGTTGGAAAAAAGCTCCCCCTTTAAGGCGTAATCTAAGCTAATAGACCTAGGCTATGTGGTCTAGGTCGAAACTACTACTTCGACGATATCTTCCTTTGGGTGACGCCGATCGGCCTTGCGACGTTCTGCTCCAACAGCTTTCGTTTTCTTCCGCCTTTCCCCCTGACGCCTGTCTAGGATGACCTTTACGTCCTCTTGCCCTTTAAAAGCTCTGCGAAGCTCCCTTTCGAGATGAGCATAGGCGCGATGGACCACGATAGTCATGATCCCGGCCTCTTCTTCAGACAGATGAGCCTTTTTGGCGATTCTCATGGTAAATTTAGGCGGAAAGCTCATCACTATCTCTTCCACTCCATTTTAATTTATCCTTACAGATAGAGTGACGATCAAACCTTCTTATATTCCTATGGCGTATTTTTAGTCGTGACCTTAAAGCAAAAATTGAATTTTATTATCTTGATTAAAGAATCTGGCACAAAATATCCATGGAAAGAATAAACATCCTTTAGCAAATATGAAAATCGAACATTTTCACTTTGCATTGAAATCAGAAAGAAAGTGCTTGACATACGATAATCATTTAGTTATATTTCAGCAACATAGCGTCGTTCACATAATATAAATACGATAGAGAACAAAATTGGTTGCATGAAATGATAGCGGATTCTTTTTTCATGCAATTACGATATCAATTCAAAAGGAGGGAATTGATCTCTGAAATTGTATCTTTGGGGTTATCAAGATACGTATAAAGCTAAACCTTTGAGGACAAGGAGATGGCTGGCAAGATCAGGGTTGTGATCGCTGACGATCACGGGCTATTCAGGGAAATGCTCCGCCATATCATGCGCCGGGAAGGGAGTGTTAAAATCGTGGGTGAGGCGGCCAATGGGCGACAAACTATAGATGTGATCATCGAGCTCAAGCCTGACATCGTCCTCCTCGACAGCACAATGCGCGAGATGGGAGGCATTGAAGTCCTCCCAATAATCAGAGAAAAGAACTTAAAGACCAAGGCGCTCATGCTCACTGCCAATAGGAATGAAACCGTGATTTTCAAGGCGTTGAAGGGAGGGGCCAAGGGATACCTCTCGAAGGATGTAAGCCTCTCCGATCTAATCAAGGCTATTAAGGCAGTCCATAAAGGTGAGCTTTGGGTTGAGCGGAAACTGATGGCCAGGTTCTTTGACAAAGAGGCCACCGAAGAGCCCAAAGAAGAAGCCAGAGCCCGAAGACCGAAGATGGTCTTAACTCCAAGGGAGAAGGAGATCCTTTCTATACTCTCTACAGGCTGCACTAATAAGGAAATTGCCCAGGCACTCTTTATCAGCGAAAAGACAGTTAAGAGCCATTTAAACAGCATATTCAGGAAGCTTAATGTTACCCGACGCCTGCAGGCTATCCTCCAGGCCATAAACCGAGGGCTGGCTTAGGCGATTATTTTTTAAAATCAAACTAAAGTCCTATTGACAATGAATCTTCAACTCGTTTTACTAAGTGCGCACACGGATACGCAGAAGTGATATTCCCACCGACTTTTGTAATGACAATCAATAAAAAAGATTCACTACCTGAAGAAAGTGCTGGGATGATGACTATAGTGATCCAGAGGCCCTATTCTCGCCTTGAAAAAGAGCTGCGCAACGCTTTTAAGGGGGACGATGACGTCAAAGTCATCTTAGACAGGCGCTCTGGGGAGCGGCGGAAGAGAAAGAAAGAAGTTGAAACAGATCGCCGCATGGCCGACCGGCGCCGCCCAAAGGAAGAGCTGGTCGAAGTAGCAATCTCGACTTAAATCAAAAAAGCTTGGTAGATTACCTTAGATAACGCTGGACAAAGCGTAGCTTTTTCCCTTCCAAAAAAAATTTATGGAAACTATAAGACCATCAATATAATTCCTTTCTATGTCTAATAAAAATGCTCCCTATTCGCTCAATTAGTACAATTAGCCTTAAGTGGTTAATAAATTGATAGGAAAAATCACCCCCTAAATCACCCCCCAAATCACCCCTCAAAAGCATTCATCTTATCTGTTCCTTAGCGACTAAACTTAGTTAGGCAAAAATGAAAAAATTAATATTTATTCTCTTTCCTGTACTTTTATTATTACTATCTTCATTATTATTATCTCAAGCAAATCAACTTCAGGTCACAGCTC
>WVZK01000064.1 GCA_011772475.1 Candidatus Aminicenantota bacterium
GAGACATAGCATCCCAAAGAGGATTCTTTTGACCAGAGTTTTCTTCATGGAACCCTCACAGAGCTCTCTTTGACGCTTTAAGTGATAATTTATTCCAACCTTGAGGCCTCGTCAAGTTCAACTGGCTCGGCGTCAGTATCAAAGATAATCTTTCCCCTAGCATGGGAAAATCTCTGGAAAAAGGTTATTAGCCAGAGCCTAGCGCCAAGACTAATCGGGGTTAAAACAAAAACGATCCATTACATCCATCACTCACTCTCGACCCGAGGCGAATAGGAATCGCCTGGGCTTATTGCATAGCGTGTAGAATTTCAGCAAGCTGCCTAGTTAATTCTTTTCGATTAAAGCTCTCTATGAATTCCTTACGCCTCTCTTTTTGCTCCGCTTTCGATGAGTAGCAACGGAAACATTTGCGAATTGCCCTTGTTATCTCCTGTGAGCTAGGTTCAGTTACAATAAACGAATTGGATGAGAATGCCTGAATGAAATCCATCAACTCTCCCGTTTGTATCAAAGCAAGAATAGGCTTTCCTGTCGCAAGATATTCAAATATCTTAGAAGTCATTATTCCCTGAGTTTGTACTATCAAGAGAAGGAAATGAGATTTTCTCAAATAATTAATAGCTTCCTCATGAGGGACTCTGCCCAAGGTCTTTACTATTCCAGAAAGGCCTAAGTTGTGAACCTCTTCCTCAAAACCCCTTATTTTTTCACCAACTATCAAAACCTGAAAATTTGACTCGCGAATAAGCTTCCCATCTATCATCTTCCTCAAGCTTTTGAGAAAGAGCATAGGATAGTACAGATGAAAATCCACTGGCCGCCGCAGATTTCCAAGATATAATAAGGTAAATTTCTGGAACAATTCACAATCTGCATCAGGGATATCCTCCCCGTCAAAGCCATTAAAGATGGTTTTGATCTTCCCGTCGAGGAATGGAAATCTCTCCAAATACTGTTCCTCCATTGTTTTTTGAATGACTATTAGCTTATCTGCAGATCTGAGGATCCACTTCTCTATTGGTTTTTGCAGTTCATTGAGTAGACGATTGAAAAGTTTAACCTTTGATATGTATGGACTGATCGTCCAATAATCCCTGAAGTCTAGAATCAATTTTACATGAAACAATTTCTTCAATAGTGCCCCAACAAGCGCAGAAGAAAACGGTCCACACGAAATGAGCAAAGAATGTACCTTTTCCTTTTTTATCAATCTTAGACAGGCGAGAACAAGTCCTGGAAGCCATGTGAGAGTCTCCAAATGAAACGGCCTATTTACGGGGAACGTCCGTAGAGGGGTCATCCTCCCCCCGAAAGAATATGGATTGGTTCTCCTTTTTGTGATGACGATAGGTTCAATCCCAAACTGCGGCAGGTATTTGACGAATTTCTGACTCCGTATGCCACCAGTTTTATCCGGTGACGAGAAAAAGTAGCTGATAACAGCAACCTTTTTATTCCTCTTGGTCCGAATAATGTTCATATATTCTTATCAACTCCTCTGCCCTGTTTCTCCATGAATTCCCGATA
Source organism: Candidatus Aminicenantota bacterium (assembly GCA_011772475.1). Classification (GTDB taxonomy): domain Bacteria; phylum Acidobacteriota; class Aminicenantia; order Aminicenantales; family Aminicenantaceae; genus SOIV01. The sequence continues at coordinate 1,531 of WVZK01000064.1, forward strand.
ACACCTTGTCGTGCATTTTCCCCGAGTGCTTTTCTGAGGTTTGCGTTTTTCATCAATTTCATGAAAGCCTCTTTAAGCTCAGACCGAGAAGAATAGAGTATCGAATTATCGTCGCCTAGTAATTCCTCAACCGCCTTTGTCCGTTTTGCAACGATCGCTCTGCGTGCGGCCATATATTCAAATATTTTTGTAGGAAATCCAATTTCCGACCAATCGTCCGAATATGCGATGGCAGATTTTTGAATGTAACCAAAGACCTCCTCTTGTTTAAGCGCCCCTGTGAAATAGACATTATTCTCGAGGCCGAATTGTTCAACTTTCCTTTTGTATGATTCCTCTTGTGGACCGGATCCGACGATTGCGATTTTGATATCTGAAAAGGTAGGAGTCAATTTAGG
>WVZK01000192.1:0-264 GCA_011772475.1 Candidatus Aminicenantota bacterium
GCTCGAGAAATTACCAAAAGAACTTGATGATATCCATATCGATATCAAGACTGACTTAAAACCCGAGCTGCTGAATAAAATCAAGGGTATTAAAACGCTTAAGGATCATGTTATATGCTTTCAGCCTGTGCTTGGCAAAAAAATTGCCTACGTGACAGACAAAGAAGGAGGTTTTCAAATTATCATCAAGAACAAACTCGACAGCGAAGGCAAAGCCAAACACGAAGAGATTTTGAAAGAACTGAAAGAAGGCCTTCCGGAATG
>WVZK01000192.1:288-1347 GCA_011772475.1 Candidatus Aminicenantota bacterium
ATGAAAAATCAGAGAAAGAAGCAAAAGAGCTGGCAATGAAAATTTTCGAAAAATTAAAAAAAGTGGAGAAGATATAATCTAACCAATTTCATCTGCAGGGGATTCAGCGCGCACAGAGCGCGCCGCCTCCATCTAAACGTAAATGACGCTGTTTATGTGATCCGTTCTATCCCCGCCAGCAAACATTTTACATCTAAAACCGTATTCTTATATATAAATGTCTTTAAAGGAGATGAGGTCTATGAAAAATCCAAAATCCTTAACCGCAATCCTTCTTATTTTATTTTTAATTCCGGTTATTTTAACGGCATCTACCCCTGTAGAGAAAGACCCAGATTTTAACGCCCGAGTTGTTGAAGAGCTCAGAACAAAGGTTCCTGAATGGATTAAGGAAAGACAGCTGCCCGGAGTGGCAATTGCTGTTGTGGACGACGAGAAAATTCTCTGGCAGCAGGTCTTCGGCCATACGAGCCGGGATAAAGATAGAGCCATAAACCCGGAAACCATTTTTAGCATTCAGTCCATGTCCAAGAGTTTTGCGGCGCTTGGTGTGCTGATGGCTGTCCAGGACGGTCTTTTAGACCTTGATGAGCCTATCACTACCTATCTTCCTGATTTTACAGTCAACAGTCCCTATGAAGAGCATACGGAAAAGAAGATGACTCTTCGACATCTCCTGGCCCACAGGGCCGGTTTTACCCATGAAGCCCCTGTTGGAGGAAACTTTGACAGCCGCCCCCATACTTTCGAGGAACACGTTTTGAGTATCTCTGATTCCTGGCTTCGTTATCCTGTGGGCTATCGTTGGTCATACTCTAATCTTGGGATTGATCTGGCTGGCTACATCCTTCAAGAAAAGGCTGGCATGCCTTTCTGGAAGTACATAAAGGTGAAAATACTGGACCCATTGGGAATGACTTCGAGCACGCTAAACTTTGAAGAGATAAAGAAGAGAAAAAACAGAGCCATCGGACATGTTTCCCCAAAGAGCAAAGTCCCAGGAGGAATTCCGGTTGATATCCCGATGATACCTGCTGGCGGAGTCTACACCAACATTCT
>WVZK01000054.1:0-193 GCA_011772475.1 Candidatus Aminicenantota bacterium
TGCAAACCCTGTAATACGCTTTTAAGTAGTCTATGATGCCTGTCAACGCCCTGTTCCCCCTAATCACTGTTCACTGTACCTCTTTTTCTTTCAATAACTCGGCTAAACCGATAGTTAATATGGTATTTAACTATTTTCATCTTTTACCCCGCTTTTTGAATTAAATTACAGTATATTTATAGATTTCATGGTA
>WVZK01000054.1:246-1435 GCA_011772475.1 Candidatus Aminicenantota bacterium
TCATATCCTTACTGATTCCATGAAAAAACAGAAAAGGGTGAGGGTAAGAACTGGTGCAAGAACCGCCTCTAAGGTTCAGGAGAAGGAGCTAATATCCAAGGCAAAGAAAATTCTGAAGAATCCAGATTTAGTGGTCCCACGATGTGAACATGAAGGAAGGTGTGCCTTCGATAGGATTCGGAGGCAGATCAAGAGGGTTCAGAGTCTTTCAGATGACGATAAAAAACTGGCAAAATTGGCGAAAACCGGTGATCAACTTGCAAGGGCATACGCTGCGACGCTCCTACTGGTGCATTCTGAGAAAGCACCTTATTTGGCAGTTTTCCGAACACCCTTCGGAGAGATCGCCTATGCTTTGAGGGGAAAGGTGAAAAAGGAAAAGCTGATCGGGGTTCAACACTACGACAAACCAAAATGGAAACTTCTCTCCGTTTTAGACCTTGCAACAAAGAAAGGATTGCACATCTATTCCACAAAAAAAGGCATGGTGTGCATGGGAAAAGAGGCGAAGCCACCAGAATATTTTATTAAGGACATGATCGGCACCTTGAAATACGACTTTAGAAAGGAGGGAGATGTACTCACCTGTGAGCACATATCGCAGAAGGATGTGGAGGATAGGAAAGCCACATCCGATTCCTATGTATTGGTGCAATGGAAATCTGCAGGCAAAAGTATTGCAGTCTGCAGTAAATGCGTCTCCAAAAAGAGCAACATCATGGCCTCAATATCTCAAAATATGGCGATACCAAAGCCAGAGGAAGATTTTGATGTTTCTATCATCTCCAAACTGAAATGTAAGGCGGACTGTGAGCATTGTAATGTTGAGAAGCATCTCGATGTGGATGAGGAAGAAAAAAAGGGATATTTTACCGGAAGCCTTTCAGATCATGGTCTCATGAAGAAACACATGGATAACTACGAGGAGTTCCTTAAAAGCGGAGATAAGAAGGTCTATGTAATGGACGAGAATTGTTATGGAAATGATTTGAATGCCTTCCTAAACGCGCTGAATCCCACAAGAGAAGAGAGAAAAGGTCTAAAAATCATACTGGAGAAGGTCGATACCCCGATTGTGGTTTCAAAGGCCACACCAAACAAGATATTGAGCATGTTTTGGGATGATTATGGCTTGGAGGCGGTAAAGGCAATAGTGGGTGACGAGAAAACGGCAAAAAGGCTGTTCGAA
>WVZK01000124.1:0-2632 GCA_011772475.1 Candidatus Aminicenantota bacterium
CATCTACTTTTTTCCCTTCTTTGAGCTTTACCATCTTCGCATCTACTTTTTTCCCTTCTTTGTACTTTACCGTCTTCGCATGTATTTCTTGTCCTTCTTTGAGCTTCATCAGCTGCTTTTTAAGAGCTGCGGCTTTCTCCTTTATTTTCTCTTTCATCTCCGGGTCGTCAGTTTCTTTGTACTTTTTCTTCAGTTCTTTGAGAGACATCTCAATCTTTTTCGTTTCCTCTAGAACCCATTTGGCATGCTCCTTCTTCTTTTTCTCATCTTCTGCCTTTTTTTGATCTTCGGCATGTGCAGAATCTTTAGCGTCTCGCTGAGTGATCAATGCACTATCTGCGTCTTTCTGCTTGGTTTTATCAGGCTCTCTCGCGGTGTTTGAGTCGGCAAAGGTCAGAACTAAAAAAGATAACAGCGGTAAGATCAACAGAACTTTAAACTTTGCCCATCTTTTGGATTTTCTTTTGGTCATCATGGTTATCCTCCTTTTGATTAGTGAATGATTGAAATTGTTCGCAAATTCAAACAATTTCACGCCCACATGCTGCTCAAATATGAGCAGTTGATACTTGGCTGCGTTACAGCCCTGCGCAATGACTGCATTATCAGCCAAGTACTCATGTGTCTCCTTTAGAGATTCTTTGTACGGCCATACAAAAGGATTAAACCATTGGAGAATGGTTAACAATTCCATGACAAGTAAATCGACAGAATGATACTGTCTTATATGAATCATTTCATGGGCGACGATTCTGTTAAAATCATCTCCAGAAATATTGGATCTGTTAACAAAAACGAAGTTGAAAAACGAAAACGGCGCTAAGTCCTTCTCAATAAAAACAACATTGATTCCGTTAATCTTTTGAACGCTACTTTTTTTGATGAGTATCTGCAACTTGAGAAGTTTATAGAGAAGGCGGAAGAGAAATAATCCGGCTCCTATGAGATAGACCAACCATAAAATGTCGAAAATTCCCATGGTTTTTGATTGTGTCGAGGCTGTTTGGCCAAAAAAGTAAGTTCTTTCTATCAACTGGCGCGATGCAATCGGAGAAGAAATTTTGATAAATGAAGCATTTATGAAGGGAACGATAAACGAAAATAAAATGGAAGAAATTAAGAAAAGTCTGTTTACGGCAAAAAAGGTTTCTTTCTTCAAGAAAAGCCAGTAGATAGAATAAAATAAGGCCAGGCTGACACTAACTTCAAACAGATATAAAATTAAATTATCCATTTTTGTCCGCCTTTTGTTTCTTTATTTGCTTGTTTATCGTTTTTATCATGTCTTCCAATTCGGAAATACTCATGCTGCTCTCTTTTGCAAAGAACGAGACCATTTCTTTAAAGGAATCGCTGAAATAATTTTCAACGAACCTTTTCAAGAAGCTTCTTGTGTATTCCTCTTTGGATATAGTTGGGTAGTATTCATGAGTCTTGCCATAGGCTTTGTGGTCGACAAATCCCTTTTTTTCCAAAATCCTGACAATTGTTGATACAGTATTATAAGCTGGCTTGGGCTTGGCTAGATAATCAAGAATATCTTTAATAAAACCCTTTTCCAGCCTCCATAATATCTGCATTATTTGTTCTTCGGCTTTTGTTAGTTCTTTCATCTTGCAGTTATTATATAACTAAATTTATAGTTTTGCAACTATTTTTTTAGTTTTTTTTTTTTTCATCGCCTCTGGTTAGCCGATGAAGTTCATCTAATCCAAAATCCAGGTTTATAAGCAAATTCGGAAATTCTTCCGATTTTCATGGGCGATGGATAAGTAATTGATGAAAAACATTTGAGGGAGTTAAAAAGGCGAATCTACTTTATGAAAATTAATCTGGATGGCAAAGCAGGGACGCTAAATCATGAAGGAATGAGAAACAGGCATTATGATTTACTGGAAGAAAAATTAATTGCCGGCGACTGAGATTAGCCTTTAAAGTCCTTTATTTTTTTTAGTAACTCTTCCAAAACCTTTTCTTCTTCTTGAATTTCGAGTATTTTCAAGGAAATTAATCGTTGGGCGACTTTGGCAATTGATTTGGCCTGTTCAACATTAGAATTGCCCTTTTCAAATAGCTTAATCTCTTCTTCCAATGTTTGGATGAGGTTTGTATTTACAAATGGATGCCTTTTCATGATTATTCTCCCTTAAAACCTCAGACTTTAGAAAGCCACCTATCAAAGCGTTTTCTTAATCTCAGCCAGCCTATTCTTAGCATCCTCGACCTCAGCAATTCCTGGATCAGCGTCTTTCCAAAGATCGAGGAACTTCTCATAATGCTCTATGGCTTGTGGCTGCATCTTTGCTTCCTCGTGAATCTTGCCCAGCATATAGAAGCTCTTAGCATATATGTCTCCGTAGAACAACCTGCCAGTTGTAAGATGGATTATCCTCTCGTATTCTTGCCTTGCTTTATCATAATCCCCTGCTTTGTAGTAGGCCAAAGCCAAGGGTTCGATAAATAATACTTGCCCGTCCTCTGGATCATACTGAGAAGGCAACAACGCGAGAGCTTGATTAAAATATTCAATTGCCTCGGAAAAATTCTCTAATTTAAGCTCTATCATACCCATCAAGCTGTGGTAAAGCCTCATTGCCCTCCTGTTCATGCCTCTTTCAATCAAGTCTTTAAG
>WVZK01000124.1:2662-6224 GCA_011772475.1 Candidatus Aminicenantota bacterium
GCCCTTTAAAATATAGGGCTTCCCTCTGTCTATTAAGAATCCCTGCCTCAGAAGCAATAGTCAACGCCTCATTACACTCTTTCAAAGCTTCCTCAAGATTGCCTGATCTCAAATGCATGGAGGCTAAGTATAAGTGGAACCACGAACTCCATTCCGTCTCACCGAGCATCACCGCCAGAGCAATCCCCTGTTTCACCTGCTCTCTCGACTTCTCAAACATCCCTTGCAAGAGATACAACGCCCCTAATCTTTTTGTCCCCTCCTCATAGGCTTTTGGCTCCGCTGTCTCGAGCAATTTCAGGTATTCTTTTTCGGCATTATTCAAATCTTGTTTGTAGTACTGAATATCACCCTTTATTAAAGAATTATAATAATGCGTCTGATCAAGGGAGAAAGCTTTGGCTAATTCGGCCTGGGCAAGGTTATATTTCCCCTGATAAAGATAATTATTGGCTAAATTGAACCGAATAAACGCATTATCTGTAATGTCTTTTAAATAAAACTTAAGAACATCCCTGCCCTTGTCGTATAATCCTTTGGCCGCGTAAGCATATGCTATGGATTCATAGCTGATAACTGCTTCATCTCTATTCTGAATATTCACATCAAGCAGCTGTATGGCCTTATCCCAATCCTCTAAATCTGCGTAAATATCCCCTAAGTTATTATTACCGATTAAGTCATCTGGATAGATCTCCAATAGTTCATTATATGTCTCAATGGCCTTATCGTAGGTACTCTCTGACTGCTCGTAGTAGACTCCCTCAATATAATAACGCTCTCTATCCGATACTCGGTCTCTCAATTCAAAAGCGTTCTGGTAGCGTTTCCTCGCTTCTGCTCTATAACCTATGCCTAAATAAGCGTTGGCCATTGTTCTGTAGGCCATGGCGAACTCAGGATCAAAAGCAACTGCAGTCTCCATAAGGGGAATACTCTTCAGATAGTCTCCCTTTGTAAAATACTCCATCCCCTCTCTGTAATATTTATAAGCATCAGAAGAGCTGGTAGTGATTTGCTCTACTTCCTTATCAATATCACTGGCTATCTCATCTTCAGAAAGCTTGAAACTCGCTTTTATTTTCTTTGTTAAATCATCTACCATCGAGAACAAACTCTCTTCTCCTCTTCCCTCCACCATTTCAGAAGCGAAGAGATTGCCTGTGTTTGCTTCCTGGAGCAACGCGTTAATTCTCATGGTTTCGCCAGCCATGGCTAATTTTCCCACCAATATGTACTGCACTCCTCCCCTGGCTGATATTTTCTTTAAAGCTTTTGAAGAATAGCTTTTGGCTTCCAGCAGGTTCAGTTCTTCGAGTATGTTGTATAGCTTCTCCCCGCTAAGAACCATGAGATACTTGGATTGTGATAGGTCTGCAATCAATAAATCAGAGAGAGCCTTTCTCCAGTGGTCCAAACTCTCATCTCCAGTATTGTTTTCAAAGTACATGACAGCAAGCGATGGTTTATCCTGAGGGAAGGGAACGACTCTCTTTTGAGGGGCAAGGCGCCAGATTAGCACCACAATGATCGCAGCTGCGATAACAGCTATAGCTGGTATTAATAGCTTTTTCAATGAAAACTGTACGGTTATTTCTTTCGAAGTGATGGGCCTTTTTTTAGGAACCTCCCTCTCCTTGATGGGAAGACCTTTCTCTATGTTGCCTAATTCTGAATAAAGCTCTTCAGCTCGTTGATACCTTTTTTCTTTATCCTTCTCCATGCATCTCAGAATCACGAAGCTCAACTCTCCAGATACCTGTGTGTTAAACTCTCTGGGATCTAGAGGTTTTTCGCTTTTGTGCTTCATGGCAATGCTTAGAGGACTATCTCCTTCAAACGGCAGCCTTCCTGTCACCATCTCATAAAGAATCACTCCTAGAGAATAAATATCAGAACGTTGATCTGTCTCTTTCATTTCCGCCTGTTCAGGGGACATATACTCTGGCGTCCCGATCATCATCCCTGTGGCTGTTATGCCTTTTGTTTTAAGCGACCGGGCTATCCCAAAATCCATAATCCGAACGTTGCCTTTTTTGTCTATCATTATATTTTGAGGCTTTAAATCACGATGAACAACCCCCAAATGGTGGGCCTCAGTCAGTCCTTCAGAAACCTGCTTGGCTACAGAGATGGCTTTGCCCACGCTTAATCGTCCAACCCTTACAATAGTGCTCTTCAAATCTTCACCTGGCACGTATTCCATTGTTATGTACTGGGTTCCTTTCTCTTCGTTAAGGTCATACATGCGGCAGACGTTCTTATGGACAATCTTGCGGGTGAATTTCAATTCATTGCCAAACCGTTCGATGGTTTTTTTATCCTCGGAAATTTCAGGTTTTAGGATCTTTATGGCCACATCTTCATTTATCTTTCTATCGAATACCTTATAGACTCTGCCCATGCCACCTATCCCCAGTTCCTCGATAAACTCGTACCTCTCAGCAAAAGTTGTCCCCCTGGTTAATTCTTTTACAGGCGTCTCNNGACAGCAGTTTCTTCAGAGGGACGAAGCTGTGTTGCACACTTGCTGCAATAGTTTGAATCTGAAGGGTTTTCAAAATGACATTTAGGGCATTTCATGCGCGATGATTCCACAAATCATAGGAAAAAGAATAACAATTAATGAAGGATGAGTCAAACTAATAGTCAGAGAATTATAGCATTAGGGGTCAGGTCTTGTTTTTTGCCTTTACTCTTAGAAGCGCAATCAATATTAAGGCATTAGATTGCGGGCAAATCGGGCTCTTTTCATAAATGGACAGATGAGCATAGCAAGATCTCATCAAAAAAAGATACCTGTGTCGCTATCATTCCTGCAATGAAATTTTAAGGCGTTAGTGTGAGATTGTCGAGGCAGGTAAAAGACAAGGCAAAAAACAAGACCTGACCCCATTTATGCTGGCGGTGTCTTTACTCTATTTCTTCAAAAATACCTGTCTGTTTATCTTTTTTAATATTATCCCAACGGAAGTATTTGCCATTCATAGAAATGTAAACTCCTTGGGGTAAAGTTTGGGCAAATGCCAAAGCACTTCCTAAATTGAACAATCCATCTGAACTGCCAAACTTGTATGGTATCATTGCACCAGTTAAAACGATTGTCTTATTTTTTATAGACCTGGCAAGAACTTTGGCCGTTTCTATCATTGTATCAGTTCCGTGGGTAATCAGTATTTTATCTTCTTTTGTTGTTTTGCATCTTTCAAGAATGATTTTTCTTTCAGCATCAGTCATATCTAGACTATCAATCATCATTAAAGTACTGATGTCAATTTTTAATTTACTACGAGCCAATTTTAGCATTTCTGGTACGTGAGTCTCTTTAAAAAAGAGTGTTCCATCGAGTTCATTGTACTCTTTATCGAAGGTCCCTCCCGTTACAAGAATCTTAATGCTCATGTTTCTTAGTTATAAATATTAATAAATACCTTGTTATTAAGCCAAGCAAGATCTCAGTTTACTTAAAGGCCTCTTTTTCGTCAGCCTGGTATACCGGCACTAATCATCCGTTTCCGTACTTGGATTCTTAGTGCTTTGCCCCTTTGTCCAGAGCAGCTCT
>WVZK01000126.1:0-253 GCA_011772475.1 Candidatus Aminicenantota bacterium
CTTAAGCATCTTTATTGATCTTATAATAAGCAGCCTATTGGTACTTACAAAGTTACTATAATAGCATTTATGTCAAAACCTCAAATCTTCGTTTATCATCAAATTTACTCCTCATTCCTCAGGAGATAAATATGGAAGCCTTAGAGGCTCCGATTGGAGTGGCCTTAGGGATAGTTCGCCTCCCTGTCCCGGATACGATATGAAGTTCAAGCTGGAGGCCTTGATGGGTCGAATTTCGTCGCTTCTTGACCCC
>WVZK01000126.1:290-1040 GCA_011772475.1 Candidatus Aminicenantota bacterium
CGCCAAATATGAAAGCCTGAGACCTATATTTTTAATGATTTAAAGCCAAAATCTGGTAAAATCAAGTCTCTAGGCCTATTTGTCTCGTTGAACCTCAAATATTTGATAAATACTCGTTCTTTTGGAATTTTTTGCGAACCTTTAAGCTTTACTGTTTTCTCAGGATGATCCTGTCCTTTCTCTTTGATACTGTGAACTTATCTCCCTGTTTGAAGCCAAGTTGTTCTACCAGCAATGGTTTGCTTAGGAGTATGGTTCCCCTTTTGCCAATAGTCACCGGTCTTTTCCTGGGTCCCCTTGCTTTTTTCAATTTTCTTTCTGTCATGATATCCTTTATCTTCCCAGCTTCGACCAAGGCATCATAGTACATCTTCTTCAAAGAAGCCTTGGTTTGGATGCCAAGCTCCTTCATTATTTCCCTGTCAGGGATCCCCTTCCTGACCATATCGATGATCTTCTTCCCCTCTCCTTTCATGTTTCTCCCTCCTTTCAACAAGCTAGGCTCCTAATACTTGAAGCTGAATTTAAGTACAAGAAGAATTAGAGACCGTTTTTGGTATTCTTATAAGGCGGCGTTATTACAGAGGAAATCTCTATTGACTTTTCAATTTTATCTGGTATCAATAATTACTGTACCGTTTTGGGGGAAAAGAAGTCCCAATCGATTTCTAGCTGAACGTCTGATTTTTGTCTTCCTACCTCAAAGCTGCTCCTGTTGTTGCACAGTGGATAGCATCCAAACTTTTCTAA
>WVZK01000126.1:1112-1304 GCA_011772475.1 Candidatus Aminicenantota bacterium
TTGAAAATCTCGAAGTTGAGATAAGTAAAGCAAATTTTATAATCCCTGGCGTAGTTATGTACTGCTAAGTTTCCAGACCCTAAAAGATGGTCCTTTAGTCTTCTTCCTATGCTGTATTGCTTAGAGTCGCTTTTTCCGATGTAAATAAGTTTGGATTTCTTGAACGGGTATGGAATCGATAGATCATACGTG
>WVZK01000135.1:0-264 GCA_011772475.1 Candidatus Aminicenantota bacterium
CTTAGTTTTACTCATATGTTTTAGCCACCCAAATCTTCATTTTTCGGTCTATACAAATTTAAGGCTTTCCATCAAGTTTAGACTTAAATATCTCCCAGTTCAAGTAAACATAGAAAAATGAAGAGTAGGAACGAACTAAATTGACATTTCTATTCAAAAGAAAAAAGGAAGCACCTACAAAGATTCTTTTCGCCACTGACATGCATGGATCCGAAGGAGTCTGGAGAAAATTTCTAAACGCTTCATCCATGTTGAAAGTAAACG
>WVZK01000135.1:295-923 GCA_011772475.1 Candidatus Aminicenantota bacterium
GAAATACGGTTACTATTTGATGGGAAAAAATCATCTAATCAGCAAAAGCGGAGTGGAAGAGGCGTCCAAGGACGTTCGAGGGATAGGATACTACCCATATTTAACCAATGAAAGCGAATTTGAAGAAATGCAGGAAAATCGAGAGAAAGTAGATGAAGTGTTCTCCAAAGTTATGACCTCAACGCTGAAAAACTGGCTCGACCTAATCCACGAGAAAGTTCCAAACGAAACCAGAGTGCTCGTCTGTCCTGGAAACGACGACAGATTTCCAGTGGACGACTTAATTAGAGATCACCCAGACGTAATTAACGCAGAGGGAAAGGTGATAGCTGTAGACGAAACCCATGAGATGATAAGTACAGGTTGGGTCAACCCTAGTCCTTGGAATACTGCCCGGGAAGAGGACGATGAAAAACTTGAGGCGAGACTGGAAAAATACATTTCTCAACTAAAAGACCCTGGATCAGCCATATTCAACTTTCACGCTCCACCCTATCAAACCAAATTGGATGAAGCACCACTGCTCGACGACAACCTAAACCCTGTGATCCAAGGAGGAAGAGTCATAATGGTTCCAGTGGGCTCCAAAGCCGTTAAGAAAATGATTGAAAAGTACCAGCCTTTCTTA
>WVZK01000135.1:966-1233 GCA_011772475.1 Candidatus Aminicenantota bacterium
CTAATCGAATTCAAGGGCAACAAGATCATTAGGCTCCAGAGGATAGAAGGCTAAAGGGGGATACAGGTAAATGGCTTGGATGCTCGACAAAGAAATTAGAAGAGAACTGCCTGAAGACTGGAAAGGAATAGTTCCGACAAAAGTGTTTCTCCAAGAAGCTGAAACGATAGTTGAAGAAGCTGAAAAGAAAGGCATAATCCTCAGAATTATGGGCGGATTAGGGGTAGCGATGCACTGTAAAGAATTCAGGGACTTCGCAATAAAACT
>WVZK01000051.1:0-163 GCA_011772475.1 Candidatus Aminicenantota bacterium
CAGGTCAGCCTTGCCTGAGCTAACTGCAGGGATAACGCAGGGGGAGGATAGTCGGAGCAGGGTGCACGGTCCTTTTAAAAGTGCGGGTTTGATGAATCAACCCCCTACATTATTTGTAAATCATTGATTATATTCTAGGGGTAATGGGGCCAGACCCCATTTC
>WVZK01000051.1:224-8471 GCA_011772475.1 Candidatus Aminicenantota bacterium
CGGGATCAAGGGGAAATTAGCAGGATAAAAGTTTATGAGCTTCTCTAATTCTTTTGCGGATAGAGACTCCATAAGGACACACTCTCTCGCACTCGCCGCAGTCCTGACAGGAGGAGACAGTCTGTGCTTTCTTCAGTCGAGAATAGGCATTTTTTGCCACACCTGTTTTTCCGTAGTTTTCATAATAGGCCAAGTAACGCAGAATGTCTGTTGTCTTGACACGAGAAGGACAGTTCGCTTGGCACTCTCCACACATATGACAATAATCATCTGAATTTTCTGCTACATAACGAAAAAGGTTCCTTCTCTCCATCTCGGAGAGAGGCTCGCCGATCACTCCCAAATCCTCTTCAAGCTGTTCCCAGGTCAGCATTTCTATTACAGCTGCTGTTAAATTCTTGTTTTCAAGCACCCATTTCAGCATGGCCTGATAAATAGTGGTTTCTCCTATCTTGTATTTTTCCAGGTTCTGTTTTTTTCCGCCGAATTTAAAGATTTTCATGGCGTTTACGCCTACATCTTTTGACTTGGCCAGAGCAAGAAGGCGACGAAGCCCGCTTTGTCCTAAATAGTCATCATAGACCTCTCCATCCTCTTTTGTGTCCTGGATATCGGAGACATTGAAAGCGAGTTGAATCATATCGTAATAACCACACTCAACCGCTTCTTTCACGACTTTATGATGATTGGAGTGGCAGGAGAGCCCACGGAACCTGTATTTTCCCTGTTTTTTTAATTTTTCAAACGCGCCAACGACTCTCTCATCAGTAAGATGCTTTTCATCTGCTGCTCCATGGATAAGACAAACATCCATATAATCCGCATCAAGCCTTTTCAAGCTGCCGTTGACAGTGTTTATTATGGATTCTTCACTCCAGTTTCCTCTTAAATGGAATTTTGTTCCAACGTATACATTATCCCTGCCAAATTCTTTTAGAACCTGGCCTATTTTCCTCTCGCAGTTCCCGTTCTCGTAGTTGTGCGAGGAATCAATGTAGTTAACTCCTCTCTCTATCGCCTGATAGAGAATAGGCATTGCAGGAAGGGGACTTCCTCCGAGTGAAATTTCAGAGATCCAGAGATTCGTTCTTCCCAGGCGGCGGTAATACATATGGCCTTTTTTTTGACGATAACTTTGTTTCACCTCTCCTAAAAGATTTCTTGCTGAGGCTAAGGATGCTGAGAAGGCTCCGAATAAAACATTTCGCAGGAAACGCCTTCTTCCAGGCAGTGAATCAGAAGTTGACTTAATGCTTTTCATTATAAAATTCCAGGGAAGGCTATTTGGTCAGAAGTCCAAGTTTGCTCAAAACTGCTTTCATCTCCTTTTTACTTTCGTCATCAAGAGGAAGGAGTGGCAGGCGACAAGGGCCACCGTAATATCCGACCATATCAAGGCTGTACTTTAATCCCGGGATACCGAAAATCTGGACAACGGCCCTGTTGAGAGGAGTCAGGTCGTGCTGAATCTTTAGTGCGTCGTCCATTTTTCCTTCTATATGTAATTTGTAAAGCTCTACACATTGGGCAGGAGCAACGCCAGCTATGGCCAGAATTCCGCCGGTGGCTCCAAGCCTCAGTCCAGGAAGGATGACGCTTCCAGCGCCCACCAGGAAACTAAAATCAGGGTCGAGGTGGGGGATAGTCTCCGCCAGAAAAGATAAATCTCCTGAGCTCTCTTTAATACCCGCAATATTAGGATGCTTGGATAGCTCGATGAGAAGCTTTGAGTCCACAGAAACTCCAAGGACTCGAGGATTATTGTAGATAATCACTGGCACTTTTGATTTATCTGCGAGGAGGAGAAAGTGTTTTTTAAGCGCTTCTCTGTTCATCCTGGATTTGAAATAACTGGGTGTGCGGATCATGGCTGCATCGATTCCAAGGTCAGCCATTCTGTTTGTAAACTCCAGAGTCATTTTTGTGGATTCTAAACCTGTGCCGGCAATAATTTTTTTTCCTTCAGAAGCAGCTTCTTTTCCTGCCTGGACTAATTTTTCTGATTCTTCGGTTGAAAGAAGGGCGCTTTCCCCTGAAGTTCCCAGGATAACATAGCCAGCTAGGTCGAATGAATTGTATTTTTGGATGTTTTCCTTTAATTTTTCAAGAGAAATTTCGTCATCCACGAACGGAGTGGCTAATGGGGGAAATATTCCTTTAAAGCTTTCAGGCATCTTGGCATCTCCTCTGGCTTTTAAGAAATTTATCTAGCATTGCCTAGGCTCAGTAAAGCAAAAATTGTAGGTAGTGCGAGTGATTATGTCAAATGATATTTCAAATTCTCTCTATTTCTTTCAATTCTTTATCACTCAGCCCAAAATAGTGGCCTATCTCATGAAAAACAACTTCTCTAACCTTCTTTTTTATTTCTTCGTCAGTGGAGCAGATACTTTCTATGGGTTTCTGGTAGATAACGATGACATCAGGAGGGATGTTCCCGTAGAATGGGCCTCGGTGTTTGAAAGGAACGCCATGATAATGACCCAAAATAGAGCTGAGGGGTGTTGCTCCTGTCTTCTCAAAAATGTCCCTGGATGGCTTCTCCTCGACTATCAAAGCCAGATTACTGATTAGTTTTTTAAATTTTTTTGGAATCTGATCCAACGCCTCTTCGGCTAACTTTTCGAATTTTTCTCTTTCCATGGGATGGGCGTCTCTTATCCTATTTTTCGATTCCTTCTCTTGCTCTCACCCCTTTCTTGTAATAGTGCTTTTTGGCCTTCATTTCAGTTACTAGATCTGCTTTTTTTAGGAAGGAAGGAGGGGCGAACCTTCCGGTTAATACAATTTCCACATCTTCAGGTTTTTTATCGAGAAATTTGAGGACTTCTTCTTCTGTTAAAAGATTAAGGTCGACAGCCACGTTTATCTCATCCATGATGATTATCCTGTATTTTCGAGAAAGCATGGCTTCCCGGCATTTCTTCAGTCCTCTTTTGGCTCTTTTTATATCCTCTTCGTCCGGATCTTTTGTCACATGGATAAAACCTTTTCGGCCGAATTGTTCGATAGTGATGTAAGGTTGTAGCTTTTTAGCCGATAAGAGCTCTCCGTACTCCTGCCCTTTGAGGAATTGTCCGATGTAAACTTTATTTTTATATCCTGCTGCCCTAAAAGCAAGGCCCAGAGCCGCAGTTGTTTTTCCCTTTCCATCTCCTGTATAAACCTGAATATGGCCCTTAAATTCTGTCTTCTGTTTCATCTTTTTTAACTATATTTTAATCCCCCAACTGAGTCAACACGAGAATTTTAAAATTGAAGTACTTATGCTATAATCTGCGGCATGCTAGACCCAAAATATATGCTGGAAAACGCTGACTTTATCGTAAAAAAGACTAAAGCCAGAGGAATTAAGCTCAGTCTCGATAAATTTATAAAGATCTCCCAGGAAAAGAAAGACTATCTTATAAAGGTCGAAAGCCTGCGCCATGAAAAAAACAAAGCCTCCGAGCTTGTAGCCCAGAAGAAAAAAGAAGGGCAAGATGCCAGTTCGGTTATCTCGGAGATGAAAAAAGTGGGTGCGGAGATAAAGATACTCGAGGAGAAACTCAAAGAACTTGAGGAGAAATTGAGGGAAATTTCGCTCTCTATTCCAAATGTTCCTCATGAGTCTGTACCTGAAGGTAAGAGCTCTAAGGATAACGTTGAAGTCCGAAAGTTTAGCGAGAAGCCGAAATTTGCTTTCCCTATAAAGCCTCATTGGGAGATTGGTAAAGAATTAGGCATTTTGGATTTTGAACGTGCAGCCAAGATCGCGGGTTCGAGGTTTGCTGTCTATTTTGGCGCAGGGGCTAAACTAGAGAGAGCATTGATAAATTTTATGCTTGATGTCCATACAGAGGAAAAAGAATACCAAGAGGTGATCCCACCTTTTATAGCCAACGAAAGGAGCCTTATGGGAACAGGGAATTTGCCTAAGTTTGAAAATGACCTTTTCAAGCTGCGAGGCTATAAGTGGTACATGATTCCAACCGCAGAGGTTCCTCTCACTAACCTTTATCAGGACGATATTCTTGAGGAAGATTCCCTCCCCAAGAGATTTGTGGCTTACACCCCATGTTTCAGGAGGGAGGCTGGCTCCTACGGGAAAGATATAAGAGGACTGATTCGCCAGCACCAGTTCAACAAAGTTGAGCTGATGAGCTTTGCTTTACCCGAAAATTCTTACACGGAACTTGAAAAAATGACCGTGGATGCTGAGG
Organism: Candidatus Aminicenantota bacterium; assembly: GCA_011772475.1. Classification (GTDB taxonomy): domain Bacteria; phylum Acidobacteriota; class Aminicenantia; order Aminicenantales; family Aminicenantaceae; genus SOIV01. Next base: position 4,427 of record WVZK01000051.1, read on the forward strand.
AGGTCTTAAAGAGATTGGGATTGCATTACAGGGTGGTTGTTCTTTGTACTGCAGATATGGGGTTTGCAGGGGCTAAAACCTATGATGTGGAGCTCTGGATGCCTGCCCGAAAGAAATACATGGAAATTTCCTCCTGTACTAACTGTGAGGATTTCCAGGCAAGAAGAGCCAACATCCGTTTTCGAAGAAAAGGAAAGTCGAAGCTGGAGTTTGTGCATACTCTAAACGGCTCTGGAGTAGCTTTGGGAAGGACAGTCAGTGCCATTCTGGAAAGCTTTCAACAAGAGGACGGCTCTGTTGTCATTCCTAAAGTTTTACGTCTTTACATGGACGGCCTGGATAAAATTACCTAAATATTCATATCATGTAGGGGCTTGATTTACGTTGTAGGGGTTTGATTCATCAAACCCACCTTGCTTAATAAAATTTTACTATTCATTCTAAGTTAATTGGGATAGGCACAATCCGAAGGGTAGGCCGAAACTGTTGACTTGCTTGCTATCGGGCCAGAAGGTAAAATATATAAATCCTTGGAGGGATGGCCGAGTGGCTTAAGGCGGCGGTCTTGAAAATCGCTTCCCGGGCAACCGGGACGGGGGTTCGAATCCCTCTCCCTCCGTTCTTCCTGTAATATTAAAAACATATGATTATGTAGATTACACATTTAAAAATGGGGAAAAAGGAAGATTTCATAAAAATAATTCTACCTTTTTTAAAGGATATGACCTTAATAGATAGACTAGAAAACACATTAGTTTCAAAGTCTAATCTGCCAGGGAAAAGAGCAAATCTTGAAATGGCATTTGCTCTGGCTGATTGCTTTGAAAAAGTAGATGCCAGCGAAAGCCACTGGAAGATGCTGTTAGAGTGGACAAGAATCTCTCCTGATGATGCTCCCACAAATGATCCGAGAGAATTCCTTCCCTTTTGTGCTATCTTATCACTCGGCTCTTTATATAATAATTCCGACAAAAAAAGGAAAGAACAAATTATCAACATTATTAAAGCTTCTGCTTCCGATGGAAGATGGCGGATAAGAGAAGCAGTTGCCATGGGTTTTCAACGGGTTTCAGAGAAAAATTTTACTGTAATCAAAGAAATGTTCTCCAAATGGATCAAGAAATCATCTTTGTTGGAAAAGAGAGCCATTCTAGTGACACTAGCTCATCCCCCTGTTTTAGACAATAAGGAAAATGCTATTTTTAGCTTCCGAATAGCAGATGAGATTCTTCAAGGTCTGCAAAAATTAGATGGAATAGAACGCAAAAGTGAAGAATTCGCTATTCTAAAAAAAGGTCTTGAGTTTACTATCAGCGTATATGTTGCCAGTTTGCCTCAAGAAGGATTTCGTTTTCTTAAAAAATGGGCTCAAAAAGCAAACCTGGATATAAAGAAAATTTTGAAATCAAATCTCAGCAAAACGCGCTTGATAAAAAAATATGGCCCAATGGTTAAAGAAGTTCTAGCTCTTATTTAAAGGAAATATCGAGAAGTGCGTTGATTCGAAACTTACCCGAGACACAACTCGAGGTAAAATCTGTTCAATTTTTGTTTATTTTATAGGCTTTAAGTTTTAAATATTGAAAAAAACGTGTTAGAATAACATAGATTTTCAAGCGATTGTGGAGAGGTGCTGGAGTGGTCGATCAGGGTCGCCTGCTAAGCGATTGTTCCGGTTAATGCCGGNNCTCCGCCAGTGCTCTTAGTTCGAACCTTTATTTCTTCGCTCCAAGAAGAAAGAGGTCAAAATCTTTTTTTCCCCACCTGAGCTGGGCAGTAATGCTTATTTCTAGAGGGAAAATGATGCTCACTCCAAGAAATACGTGTAGAAAAAAATATATCGTTCTGTTATATTAATAATGCAGTCATGATGGAGATCATTAATAAAGAAATCACGATTCGATGCGAACCAAAAAATTATCTTTTGAGCCGCTAGGTTCCAGAAGCGGAGGAAATATGAGAGTGAAACATTTTATAGTCCTCGTGCTAATCCTTTTTTTCACCCTGCATTTTCTGTCTTCGCTTTGCCCTGCTTTTCAAAAAAAGAAAGAAGAAGAAAAATCTGACGTCATCATCATTCCTGATAAAGTCAAATCTTTATTCGAAGAAGGGATGGAAACGCGTGAAGCTCGCCTGGATATTCCCTTTTCTTTCATATGGCATACCTACCTTCCATCTCAGCAAAACCTTCACTGTGTTTTCTATTTTAAAGTCAAAAACGCCGATCTCGGTTTTTTCCCGATTAAGACCGAAGAAGAAAAGCCCGAAAAAGAGAAGAAGGAAAAACTTTCTCCAACCGAACCCCTTCCAACCCGCTTTCGAGCTAGCGGGCACGTTTTTCTTCAATTTAATCGTTTTGAAGACAATAGGCCAAAAGAAGTCATCAGAGAAGCTTATATCCCTCTCAAACTCGAGATTGAAGCTGAATCCTTCCAGCCCGACAAGGAAGAATTCTACTCGACCGGCTATCCTGTTCCTCCTGGGGACTATCTCCTCTCAATGGCCATTGCTTCTTCAGATTTGGAAAAGGTCGGCATTCAGTACTTCGAGTTTTCTGTCCCTGACATTACCGCCCCAGAGGTACTCATGACCACTCCCATATTTTTTATCTCAACGATCAACAGAATACCTTCTCCTCCAAAGACAGCCTCGGTTCAAAAAGAGTTTTTCATCTATTCTGTTCTTCAAATTACTCCCAAATTTGAGAATCTCTTCTCTATGGATGACAACTTGGATATCTTTTTCTTTATCTTTGGAGCATCCCCTGAAGAGGGAGGAAAATTCAATATTGACGTCAACTTTGAGATTACAAAAGGCGAAGAAAAAATCATCCGCTATCAAACAGCCCACTATGAAGCTCCTATTATCAGCCAACCTTTGCCGCTGAAAAAGCTGGTCATGACCAAATCGGAAGAAGGCGAGAAGAGAGAACAACGCAATCTAGAAGCAGGAACCTACACACTTCATGTGGATATCGAGGATAAAGTAGGCGGAAGTTCGTTAAAGAAAACGGTTGATTTTGAGGTAAAAGAGACGAATCTTTAAGTCTATTCAGCAGTTCTTACAAAAATATTTGTATCATAAATACATTTTAAAGACTTCCCATTCCGGCAGTGAGTTCTGTCAAGCTCACCAGATCATTCATGTTACAAGCGAGGCCTTATTCACAGCTCATGGACACGCTCGCTCACACAGTATGGACAAAATGATAGTGTTTATAATAAAATAAAAAATGGGGAGAAGAAGATGAAAGGAAACCATAAACTCTTTAAAAAGCAAATTTATGTCACTTCTATCGTATTCATTTTTCTTATAGCTGGTGGTTTTAGCTTTATCCAGAAAGATTTTTATATGGATGAAAAGAAGCTTTATGAAAAATATAAAATTTCCATCAAAAGTTTTGAAAAAGGTAAGCGGTACTACTCTAGAAAAAACTACAAAAGGGCAGAAAAGGAAATGAAAAAATGTTTGAAGATATTCCCTAAGCACAATAATGCGCACTTCTTTCTATCCATCATTCTATTAGAAAAAGGGGATAGCAGCCAAGCGATGAAGCATATCGAAGAGGCCAAGGCCAATTTTGAATTTATGAACAAGATGTTTGCCTTTGCCTACGAAGAATACCAGAGCAAGCTCAGAACACAAAAAGATGATTTAAAATCCAGGCTCCAAAATTTTAAAAGCCAATTGTCCGTTGCTCAAAGTGCAGAGGATAGAAGAGAGTACGAGCGGAGAATTTCCTCATTAGAAAATGAAATCAGCATCATAAACAGCAGATTAACAGAACCCTTGGCTATCACTGACGAAATTCCAGCAGATTATTTTTTTATACACGGGAATATCTTGTTTAAATTGAAGAAATTTGAAGAATCGCAGAAGCAGTATCTCTTAGCGATAAAAGCAAATCCCGGACATGGAGATGCATACAATAATCTTGCCAATTTGTATTATATGGCAAAGCATTATCAAGAAGCCCTGGACTGCCTGAATCTTGCAGAGGCCAATGGAGCTAAAATTAATCCTAAGTTCAAAAAAGCCCTACTCA
>WVZK01000037.1:0-272 GCA_011772475.1 Candidatus Aminicenantota bacterium
GAGACTATGCTGTTTAGCTCTTTTCTCAGATCTTCTTTGGTTCTTGTTCGTAAAAGGGATTGGCCAGAGTGTTTTTTTACATTATCTATAGCCTGGAGAAGTTGCCCCAGATTCGACGTGAATTCATGTAGGATTTCAAGCTTTTGGCCGAGACAAACGACCATTCCTTGGTTATTGCTATCCGGAGAGAAATTATTTCGAATGAACGATTCTAATCTCTTAATACTCCAATTCCTGTTTAAGGGATGGAGATGCCAGTTATCGAAATATAT